>DAHVQK010000014.1 GCA_027317845.1 Gammaproteobacteria bacterium | reverse complement strand
CGATGTCATCGAGCCCCTGCTCGTGCAGGAGCATCGGTATCTGGTAGATGTCGTCGGCGTCGACCGCCGAGATGACGGCGCGGTCCTCCACGTTGGTGAACAGCGCGATCTTGCGCCGTTGCTCCTCGGGGAGCGGATGCTTGCAGCGGCACAGCAGCACATCCGGCTGGATGCCGATGCCGCGCAGCTCCTTCACCGAGTGCTGCGTGGGCTTGGTCTTGATCTCCCCCGAGCCGCCCACCACCGGCACGAGCGTGAGGTGCATGTAGACGCACTGTCCGCGCCCGAGCTCGACCCCCAGCTGACGGATCGCCTCGAGGAAGGGGAGCGACTCGATATCGCCCACCGTGCCGCCGATCTCGACCATGCACACATCCGCGCCCTCGGCCCCGAGTTGGATGCTGCGCTTGATCTCGTCGGTGATGTGCGGGATGACCTGGACGGTGGCCCCGAGATAGTCCCCGCGGCGCTCCTTGGCGATCACCCGCTCGTAGATGCGCCCGGTGGTGAAATTGCTGTTGCGTCCGGTGACGGTGCGCACGAAGCGCTCGTAATGCCCCAGGTCGAGGTCGGTCTCGGTGCCGTCATGGGTGACGAACACCTCCCCGTGCTGGAAGGGACTCATCGTCCCCGGATCGACATTGATGTAGGGATCGAGCTTGACCATCGCGACTTTGAGTCCGCGGGCCTCGAGAATCGCGCCCAACGAGGCGCTGGCGATGCCCTTGCCCAAAGAGGACACGACGCCGCCGGTGACGAATACGAATCGCGTCATAAATTGAATGTGTTGAGGATTGCCCGCCGTTGTGACACCGCTGCCGGAACTCGAAGTCCGGAAACGACGGGAGGACAGGATAGCACATCGGGCACCCGACGCACGGTCGAAGAGTGAATTTCCCCCCGACGGCCCGCGGACACCCGACAGGGATGCGCCGCCTGCTCAGCGGGTCCAGATGAGCCGGCCGCGGCGGCGCGTCCCGGATCCGGCGCGCACGGACTCATCGAGCCACAGATCCCCCGCGGCGAGCAACGTTGCGCCGCGACAGATGAGCGGCAGGCGTGAGCGCTCCGCAAGGGGTACCCGTCCCTCCTGCAGGAGGCTCTTCAGCGCGCGGCGCGCCCCGCCGCGGCGCACGCGCAGCCGCTCTCCTCCGCGCCGCCAGCGCACGCTGAGCTCCCCTTGCAGCGCATCGAGATCCACGGGTCCGTGCGGGTCGGGCTTGAGCGTAAGGACGCCGCGCCCGTCCGGCAGCTCGCAGCGCGCGCCCCCGCGCACATCCCAGGTGAGCTCCGGCGGCGCTTCGCGCGCCTCTGACTTCTCGCCGGCCGCGCTCACCATCAGCCGCTCGGCATGGCGCTCGAGGCGCACGCTCCCCCAGGTAACATGCGGATGCGCATCGGGACGGGCGTCGAGCACCGCGCCGGCGATTTCCTCCAGTCGGCGGGTATCGGGCACCGTCCAACCGCGATCGGCGATCCACCATCGCAAGGCGTTGCGCCGCCGCGGCCCCGACAATGCCCGCAGCGCTTTCACCGAGAGCGCCGCGCCATCGCAGGCGCGTTCGACATCGGCGCACGCCAGCCCTTCGAGCAGGTGCTGCGCCTCGGCGGCGTGCCGCGCCGATCGCGCCACGGCCGCAGCGACCCCGCTCCAGCGCGCGCGCACTCCCGGCAAGACGCGCTTGCGCAGGAAATTGCGGTCGAACCGCTCATCGGAATTCGTGTCGTCATCGACCCACGTGAGGCCCTGCGCGCGCACCCAGGTCTCGAGGTCGGCGCGGGTTCGCTCGAGGAGCGGGCGCACCAGCAGCCCCCGCCCAAGTGGAGCCACCGGCGGCATTGCGGCAAGCCCCGCCAGGCCGCAGCCGCGGAACAATTGCAGCAGCACCGTCTCGAGCTGATCGTCCTGGTTGTGCGCCGTCAGCAGCGCCTCGCCCTCCCCGAGCTGCGCGCCGAGGCAGCGGTAGCGGGCGATGCGCGCGGCCTCCTCGAGGGACTCTCCCCGAGCGCGCCGCACCGTCACGCGCAGAACGCTGAGCGGCACGCCGAGCTTGCGCGCCAGGCGGCGGCAATGAGCGCTCCAGCGGCGCGAGTCGGGATTCAGGCCGTGATCGACATGCACCGCGCGCAGTTGAAACCCCTGCGAGCGCTGCGCAGCGAGTGCCGCCAGGAGCGCCGTGGAATCGACCCCGCCGCTCCAGGCGACACAGAGGCAGACATCGGGCCAGTGCGGCAGGCGCTGCGCGAGGCGCGAGAGCAGCTCCGCGCCCAGGGCCTGGCTTGCCCGTCGGCGGGCGCGCGAGCGGGCGCCGTCAGGATCGGCCCCCGGCGCCCCATTCACGCGGCGCTCTCGCTGAAGACTCCGAAGGAGGCGATCCGGCGCGAGCGCTCGGCGAGCAGTGTCTCGCGCGGCATCGCCTCGAGCGCATCGAGATGTTTGAGGATCCCGGCCTTCAGCCTGGCGGAGGTGGTCGCCGGATCGCGATGTGCGCCCCCGAGCGGCTCCTCGATCACCTCATCGACGAGCCCGAGCTTCAAGAGCCGGTCGGCCGTCATGTTGAGCGCTTCGGCGGCCGCCTCGCGCTTGTCCTGGCTCTTCCAGAGGATCGAGGCGCACCCCTCGGGCGAGATCACCGAGTAGGTGCTGTACTGCAGCATGAGCAACCGGTCGCACACGCCGATGGCGAGCGCCCCTCCCGAGCCGCCCTCACCCGTGACGACCGTCACCACGGGCACCTTGAGAGTCGACATCTCGAGGAGGTTGCGCGCGATCGCCTCGCTCTGTCCGCGCTCCTCCGCCCCGACGCCCGGGTACGCCCCCTGAGTGTCGATCAAGGTGACCAGGGGCAGTGCGAAACGCTCGGCCATGTGCATCAGGCGCAGCGCCTTGCGATACCCCTCGGGTCTTGGCATGCCGTAGTTGCGGCGCATGCGCTCCTTCGTATCGCGGCCCTTCTGGTGCCCGATGACCATCACCGGGCGGCCCTCGATGCGCGCCGGGCCTCCGACGATCGCCGGGTCATCGGAGTACATCCGATCGCCGTGCAGCTCGTGAAACTCGCCGCACATGGCGGTGAGGTAATCCAGGGTGTAGGGACGGTGCGGATGGCGGGCGAGCTGAGTGATCTGCCAGGGCGTGAGATTCGAGAAGATGCTGGTGGTGAGCTGACGGCTCTTCGCCTGAAGCCGGGTGATTTCATCCTGGATGTTGACCTCGGGGTCGCAGGTGACGTGCCGGAGCTCCTCGATTTTGGCTTCGAGCTCGGCGATGGGCTGTTCGAAATCGAGAAAGGCGACGGCCATGCGATTTACCGGAGTTGTTGCAATCTGGGCGCGAGGGTACGGGCGGACCGCCCCGGGCGCAAGCCAGGGGGCGCCCCTCAGCCGTCCGCGGACAGCGGGCCGCCTGCGGCGGGCGCGCCATAGAGCACCTCCACCGCCCCTCCTCCGAGGAGCCGCTCGAGCCGCTCGATGAGCTCTCCGGAGGGCTTCACGGCCCACGCCGGCGCGAGTGTCAGGGCGCCCCGGGCGCCACTGCCCGTGTACTGCACCGTGACCGCGCAGGGTCCCGGCCGGAAGCCCTCGAGCAGCTCCTCGAGCCGCCGCTGGAGCGAGGCGTTGTCGGCGCCCGGCGGCCAGCTGAGCACGATGCGGCGGGCCTGGCGCTCGCGTACCTTGGCGAGATCGGTGAGGCGGCGCACGTTGAGCCGCCACGCGTCCGAGAAATCATCGAAGCGCAGCAGGCCCTCGGCAAGAACCAACGCATCCTTGACGGCGAGCTCGCGCAGCTGCTGATACGCCTCCTCGAACAGGCTCGCCTCGAGCCTGCCGGAGCCATCATCGAGTGTCAGGATGACGCGCGGCCCGCGCTTGCGGACCTCATCGATGAGACCCGCCACGGTCACCGGCCTGCCGCCGCCGAAGCGCGGCTCGGAGCCCGGCATCGGCCGGTCGTTGACCAGATCGCCGATACGATGCGACACCACGCGCTCAAGTCCCGACTCGAAGCGCTCGATCGGATGCCCGGTGAGGTAGAGCCCGAGCGTCTCGTGCTCCCCGGCGAGCCGCTCGGCCTCGGACCATTCGGGCAGCGCCGGCGCGCTCGGCAGCGGTACGGGCGCCACCGCCGGTCCCGCCCCGAGCCCAAACAGGTCATCCTGGCCGGCCGCGAGCGCCTTCGAGCCCTGCTCCCCGAGCTGCATCGCCGCGGGCAACCGATCCATGAGCGTGGCGCGGTTGGCCTTGAGCGTATCGAGGCTGCCCGAGCGCAGCAGCGCCTCGAGCACCCGGCGGTTGATTTTCGTCAGATCGAGCCGGCGGCAGAGGTCCTCGAGGCTCGAGAACGGGCCGCGCGCCTCGCGCTCGGCGACGATCGCCTCCACGGCGCCCCGCCCGACGCCGCGCACCGCCCCGAGGCCGTACCGGATGGCGCGCCCGCCCTCGACGGCGAACTCGTACCGCGAGGAGTTGATGTCGGGCAGGCGCACCTCGAGCTTCATGGCGCTGCACTCGTGGATCAGCGTCACGACCTTGTCGGTGTGATCCATGTCCGCCGACAGCATGGCCGCCATGAACGCCGCCGGATGGTGCGCCTTGAGATAGGCGGTCTGATACGAGAGCAGCGCGTAGGCGGCGGCGTGGCTCTTGTTGAAACCGTACCCGGCGAACTTCTCCATCTGGTCGAAGATCGCGTTCGCGGTACGCTCATCGATGGCGCGCGCCGTGGCGCCGGCGACGAACACGCTACGCTGCTTCGCCATCTCCTCCGGCTTCTTCTTGCCCATGGCGCGGCGCAACAGATCCGCGCCGCCGAGCGTGTAGCCGGCGAGGCGCTGCGCCATCTGCATCACCTGCTCCTGGTACACGAACACCCCGTAGGTGACCGCGAGCACCTCCTTCATGTCCGGGTGCAGGTACTCGGGCTTCTTGCCGTGCTTGCAGGCGACGTACTCCGGGATCAGCTCCATCGGGCCCGGCCTGAACAGCGCGATGAGCGCGATCAGGTCCTCGAAGCGGTCAGGCCTCGCATCCCTCAGCAGCCGCTGCATGCCGCTCGACTCGAACTGGAACACCGCGACGGTCTGCGCCTTCTTGAGCACGTTGTCGTAGGTAGCCGCATCATCGAGCGGGATCCTCGTGATATCGAGCAGCGCTTCGCCCGAGCCCTCCCTGAGCGTGTTG
The DNA here is from genome assembly GCA_027317845.1 of Gammaproteobacteria bacterium. Lineage (GTDB taxonomy): Bacteria > Pseudomonadota > Gammaproteobacteria > Steroidobacterales > Steroidobacteraceae > 13-2-20CM-66-19. The sequence continues at coordinate 14,219 of DAHVQK010000014.1, read as the reverse complement.
ATCGATTTGACCGTCCAATCGATGATGGTGAGGGTGCGCAGCCCCAGGAAGTCGAACTTCACGAGTCCCGCGGCCTCCACGTCGTCCTTGTCGAACTGCGTGACGAGGCTGCCGCCGGATTCGTCGCAGTAAAGCGGCGCGAAGTCCGTCAGCACCGAAGGCGCGATCACCACCCCGCCGGCGTGCATGCCGGCGTTTCGCGTCAGCCCCTCGAGCGAGCGGGCGAGGTCGATGAGCGTGCGGATCTCCTCCTCGTTCTCGTAGAGCTTCTTGAGCTCGGGCTCCTTCTCGAGCGCCTCATCGAGTGTGATGCCGAGCTCGAAGGGAATGAGCTTGGCGATCTTGTCGACATACCCGTAGCTCATGCCGAGCACGCGGCCGACGTCGCGCACGACAGCCTTCGCCGCCATGGTGCCGTAGGTGATGATCTGCGAGACCCGCTCGCGCCCATAGCGCTGGGCCACGTAATCGATGACCCGATCCCGCCCCTCCATGCAGAAATCGACGTCGAAGTCCGGCATGGACACGCGTTCGGGGTTCAGGAAGCGCTCGAACAGCAGCTCGTAGCGCAGCGGATCGAGGTCGGTGATGCCGAGGCTGTAGGCGACGAGCGAGCCGGCGCCGGAGCCGCGGCCCGGTCCCACCGGCACGCCGTTGCCCTTCGCCCAGCGGATGAAGTCGGCCACGATGAGAAAGTAGCCGGCGAAACCCATCTGGCAGATGACTTCGAGCTCCTCGCCCAGGCGCTTCTCGTAGCCCCCGCGAGGCCCCGCGCCCGCCTCGTCCGCTGCCACGCCCAACTCCATGAGGCGCCGCTCGAGGCCGCTGACGGCCTCCTTGCGCAGGAAGTCCTCCGTGCTCATCTCGCCCGGGACCGGATAGGGCGGCAGACGCGGCTGCCCGAGGCTCAGCACCAGGCTCGAGCGGCGCGCGATCTCCACGGTGTTTGCGAGCGCTTCCGGGATATCGGCGAACAGGCGCGCCATCTCTTCGGGCGAACGCAGGTACTGCTGCGCGGTGTAGCGGCGCGCCCGGCCCGCATCGGCGAGCAGCGCTCCATCGTGGATGCACACCCGGGCCTCGTGCGACTCGAAGTCAGAGGGCTTCAGGAAGCGTACGTCGTTGGTTGCGACGACCGGCACCCCACGGCGCGCCGCGAGGCTCACCGCGGCGGCGATGTAGCCCTCCTCCTCAGGGCGCCCCACGCGTTGCAGCTCGATGTAATAGCGGTCTGCAAACAGAGCGAGCCACTGATCGAGCGAGCGGGCGGCTTCCTCTTCGCGGCCGTTGGCAAGCGCACGGCCGACATCGCCCTCGGCGGCGCACGAGAGCGCGATGAGCCCCTCGAGGCTCTCGGCGGTGAGCCAGCTGCGATCGACGGTCGGCACCCCGCGCTGCTGGCCCTCGAGGTACGCGCGGCTCACGAGCCGCGTCACGTTGCGATAACCGGTCTGGGACTGGCAGATGAGCGCGATACGGGTCGGTTGTTGCTGCTCGCCGCTCTCGCGCACGTGCAGATCGACCCCGATCAAGGGCTTGACCCCGCGGGCGAGCGCCGCCCGGTAGAACTTCACCATCGCGAAGAGGTTGCTCTGGTCGGTGACCGCGACAGCGGGCATGGCGGCCCCGGCGGTCGCCTCGATGAGCTCGGGCACGCGCACCACGCTGTCGATCAGCGAGTACTCGGTGTGCAGGCGAAGATGCACGAAATGATTCGATGCCTCGGTCACGAACGACGCTCCAGCGCCTCTCTCACCGGAGCAAAGGACAGGCGGTGCTGCGGCGAGGGGCCGAGGCGGCGCAGCGCCCCGAGGTGCGCCGCGGTGCCATAACCCTTGTGCGCGGCGAAACCATATCCCGGGTGGCTCGCATCGAGCGCCCTCATCAGCGCATCACGATGCACCTTCGCGAGAATCGATGCGGCGCTGATCGCCGGCACCGTCGCATCGCCCCGTACGACGGTCTCGATGCAGCAGGACGGGTCATCGAGGCGCGGCGCGCGATTGCCGTCGACCTGCACACGCGCTGGCCGAACCGCGAGGCAGAGCACCGCGCGGCTCATGGCGAGCAGCGTCGCCTGCAGGATGTTGAGTGTGTCGATCTCCTCGCGCTCGGCCAGGGCAACCGACCATGCCAGCGCCCGCTCGCGGATGATCGGTGCGAGCCGCTCCCGGGCCCGCTCGGAAAGCGTCTTCGAGTCCGCCAGGCCCTCGATGGGATGGCGCGGATCGAGGATCACCGCCGCCGCGACGACCGGTCCGGCGAGCGGTCCCCGCCCGGCCTCATCGACCCCGGCGGTCCACGCGCTGGTCTCGCGGGCAGGACGGCCGGTCGAATCAGGACTCGCTCTCATGCACGGCTCCGCCGGATGACTCGATACCCCGAACGCACTGCAGAATGGCCTCCGCCGCCCGGCCCGCGCCGCCCACGCGAAGCCGCCGGTGCACGGACTCGAATTCGCTCGCGAGCTCACGCCGATAGGACTCATCGCAGAGGCGCTCGAGGAGCGCGGCGCCGAGCGCCTCTGCGCGCACCTCCTCCTGCACGAACTCCGGCACGAGTGCGCGGCCGACGAGCAGGTTCGGTTGCGAGAAGTATGGCACCTTGAGCAGGCGCAGCCTGCGAAACAGAAAGGCGGTGAGCGCCCCCACGCGATATGCCACGACCATCGGACGCCGGGTGAGGAGCGTTTCAAGCGTCGCGGTTCCCGAGGCGACGATGGCCGCATCGCAAGCCGCGAGCGCCTGTTGCGCCCGTCCATCGAGCACCATAATCTCTGCACAATCAGCCGCTTCCGATCGTTTTCTCTCAAAGACCTCACGTGCGCGCGCGGTCGCCATGGGCGCGATGAAGCGCATCTCGGGCCGACGGGCGGTCAGCCAGGCCGCCGCGTCGATGAAATCCCGGCCGAGTCGCTCCACCTCCCCCACGCGGCTCCCGGGCAGGAGGGCCACGACGGTGGCCGATGGATCGAGCCCCAACGCGCCGCGCGCGGCCGCGCGGTCGACTTCGAGCGGGATCTGGTCGGCGAGCGGATGGCCCACGAACACCGCACGCACATGGTGCTCGGCGTAGAACGCCGTCTCGAACGGCAGCAGACACAACACCAGATCGCAGTCGCGGCCGATGTGGCGCACCCGGCCCTGCCGCCACGCCCACACCTGCGGACTCACGTACTGCACGGTCTTGATTCCGGCACGATGCAGCCGCTTGGCAAGGCCCAGGGGACCGACGTTGAACTCCGGCGCGTCGATCCCGATGAACACATCGGGACGGGCCGCCAGAAAGCGCCGCACCAGAGACGCGCGCAGCTTGAGCAGACGCGGCAGATGATGTAACACCTCCGCGAGCCCCATCACGGCGAGCTCCTCAGCGCCCGCCCACGCCTCGCAGCCTGCGGCGATCATCTTGGGGCCGGCGACGCCGAAGCACTGCACCTGCGGCACGCGTTCGCGCAACGCGGCGATCAACGCCGCCCCGAGCTGATCCCCCGATGACTCTCCAGCGACGATCCCGACGCGCAGCGGCCGCGCGAGACCCGGCTCGCCCGCGGTCACTTCCACGGGCATGGTCACCTCACGATGCTGCGTTCCGAGGCGCGGATGAAATCGACGAAGACCCGGATCTCGGGCCGGTCGGCGGCCACCTGATCGAGCCGCGCCAGCGCCTCGCTCAACTTGAGCTCGCTCCGGTAGAGCACCCGATAGGCTTCCCGGATGTGACGGATCTGATCGGCATCGAATCCGCGCCGCTTCAGGCCCTCGCTGTTCACGGCATGGGGTACGGCCGGATTGCCGGCCGCCATGACATAGGGGGGCACATCGCGCGTGACGATCGCCCCGCCCGCGAGGAATGCATGCGCCCCGACCTTGGTGAACTGGTGCACGGCGGTGAGGCCCCCGAGGATCACCCAATCGCCGATCTGCACGTGCCCGCCGAGGGCGGCGCAATTGGCGAACACGACGTTGCTGCCGACAGTGCAGTCGTGCGCGACGTGCGAGTACGCCATGAACAGGTTGTCATCGCCGATGCGGGTCACGCCGTGATCGTGCGTGGTGCCGCGGTTCACGGTGCAGTTTTCGCGAAACACGTTGCGATCGCCGATTTCGAGGCGCGTGGGCTCACCACGGTACTTCTTGTCCTGCGGCGCATCGCCGATCGAGGCGAACTGGAAGATGTGGTTGTCCGCCCCGATGGTTGTCGGGCCGTTGATGACCACGTGCGGACCGATCACGGTGCCCGCTTCGATGCGCACCTCGGGCCCGATGACGCTGAAGGGACCCACCGCGACATCGGGAGCCAGCTCCGCGCGCTCCGAGACGATGGCCTGCGGATCGATCACTTGCCGGCCTCCGGCGTCACCATGATCTCCGCGTGCGCCACCTCGGCCCCTCCGACCAGGGCACACGTGGAGAATTTCCAGATACCCCTGAGGACGCGCTCGACCCCGGCCTCGAGAATCAGCTGATCGCCCGGCTCGACCGGCTTTCTGAAGCGCGCCTTGTCGATGCCGACGAAGTAGAAGCGGCTGTCGGCGTCGGGCACGATGTCCGAGCTCAGGAAGGTGAGAATGCCGGCGGTCTGGGCCAGGGCCTCGATGATGATGACGCCCGGCATGACCGGACGCGCGGGAAAGTGGCCCGGAAAGAACGGCTCGTTGTACGTGACGTTTTTCAGCGCCCGGATGCTGCGCCCGGCCTGCCACTCGAGCACGCGGTCGACCAGCATGAACGGATAGCGGTGCGGCAGCAGCCGCAGCACGCCATGGATATCGAGTTGCGTCGGCTCAGTCATCGTGCTCTTCCTGATCAGGGCCCGCGGCCTGGCGGCGCTCGAGCGCCTTGAGACGGGTGGCGAAGGTTTCGAGGCGCTTGAAGCGCCCGACCAGCCGGCGCCAGGTGGTGGCCTCTTCGTGGGGAATGTGGCCGGAGTATACGCCCGGGGCCGTGATGGAATGGCTGATCCCGGTGCGGGCGGTGATCACCACATCGTCGCTGATGCTCAGGTGACCGGCGATGCCCACCTGGCCCGCGATCATGCAGCGCCGGCCGATGTTCGTGCTGCCGGATACCCCGACGCAGGCCGCGACCGCGGTGTGCGCCCCGATCCGCACGTTGTGGCCGATCTGGATGAGGTTATCGAGCTTCACGCCCTCCTCGATCACCGTATCCCCGATCGCCCCGCGGTCGATCGTGGTGTTGGAGCCGATCTCGACATCCGGGCCGATGCGCACGGTGCCGATCTGCGGCACTTTGATCCAGTGGCCACGCTCCTGCGCAAAGCCGAAGCCGTCGCCCCCGATCACCGCGCCCGGCTGGATCACCGTGCGGGCCCCGACCTCGACCCCGCCACACAGTGTCACCCTCGCGATCAGACGCACGTCCTCGGCGAGAACGGCGCCCTCCGCCACGAGGCACTGAGGGCCGACAAAGGCGCGTGCGCCCACCACCGCGCCCTCCCCGATCACACAGAGCGGGCCCACGTGCGCACTCGGATCGACCCGCGCCCCGGGTGCGATCACCGCCGAGGGATGCACCCCGGGCGAGGCCGCAGGAAACGGATGCAGCACCGTCGCGATGCGAGCATAGGTGGCATGCGGGTTCTGACACACCAGTGCCGCCACCGGGCAGGCGTCGGCACTGGCGGCATCGAGCACCACCACCGCGGCGCGCGTGCTGGCGAGCTGCTGGCGGTATCGCGGATTGGCGACGAACGCCACCGCGCGACCGTCAGCATCCGCCAACGTCGCCACGCGCTCCACCTCCACGCCCGGATCGCCGCGCAGCTCGCATCCAAACCGGACCGCGAGCTCCCCGACCGAGACGCTCATGGAAGGGAATCGACGGCTATTTTGCGGACTGGGCTTTCAGCCGCTTCACCACGGCCTGCGTGATGTCGAGCCCCGCATCCTGGTAGATCACCTGCGAGTTCGCGAGCACCAGGGTGTAGCCATGCTGCGCGGCGTAGCTGCGCACGATGGCGATCACCGACTGCTGCGCTTTGCTCAACAGCTCGTTGCGGCGGGTATTGAAGGCATCCTGGAGCGTCGACTGCTTCTGCTCGAAGGACTCCACCTTTTCCCGCAGATCGAGCTCGGCCTGGGCGACCTGATCCTGGGTCATCGTGGCCTGGTTGCGCTGCAGATTCGCCTGCTTGGCCTTCAGCGCCTGCGCCTCGGCCTGCAGGCTCTTCTGCTTGGGCAGGAATTGCGCACGGAGCGACTCGATCGCCGCCTTGTACTCCGGTGACACCTGTACCAGCGCCCCATAATCGACCACGGCGACCTTGAGCCCCGCGGCTCGCGCGCTCGCCGTCGCCAGCCCCACGGCCATCACGCCGGCGGCGATCATCACAACGATTGAACTGCTTCTGCTCAAGCGCATCACGGAAACCCACCTCGAGTGCATTGGAATGATGTTCATACGCCGCCGGTGGCGGCTAAGCGGTCAATCCTACCACTACGGCACCACAGCCACCATTTGTGCGTTGCGGCCGCCGGGGCCGGCCGGGTGAGCGCGGCGGCCGCTCTGCCCGGCCGCCGCCTCAGAAGGCCTGTCCGACGGTGAACTGGAAGCCCTGGGTCTGATCGCCCCAGGTGATCGGAACCGTGCCGACGTAGCGCCCGTGGTGCGCATTGAGCGGCACACCGAAACTGAAGCGGAAGAGCCCGAGCGGGGCCATCCACTCGACCGACAGTCCCACCGAGCGCCTGAGGTCGCCCCAGCCGGTGAGGTGGTACTGCGCGGGGGTGATCTCATCGGGCTGGTAGAACTTCACCTTGTTGCCGGTGTAGAACACGTTGCCCATGTCGAAGAACAGGCTCACGCGGGCGGTCTGGCGCCACTTGGCGGGCATGGGCAGCAGCAGCTCGTTCTGGCTGACGATGTCGAAATTGCCGCCGTAGGGATTGCCGTTCTGGTCGCGCGGGCCGAGCCAGCTGTCGCGAAAGCCGCGCACCGAGTCCGGGCCGCCGCCGAAGAAGAGCCGGTAGGGCGGCAGGCCGGAGGTCTTGCCGAACCCGTTGCCGTAATCGGCGGCCTCGTAGAACGAGAGCGTCAACAGGTGCCTCACGATCGGCACGTACTGCTGGTAGCGCAAGCTGCCCACGAAATACTCCACGCCGCTGACGCCCGGGATCGTGGCGCTCCCGGAAACGGAGGCCATCATGCCCTCATCGGCGAACAGCGTGCGGTTGCGATCGTCCATGCCCCAGCCGGCCATCAGCTGCACGTCGTGGAAATTGGTGCCGTAGAGCACGAAGTCGTTGTTGTAATAGTCCTCGTGCACCAGGCGGCTGTAGGGGTTGCCGTTCTGCTGCACCCACTGCAGGGCCTGCACGGCGCTGCCCATGGAGCTGGTGAGCAGCTGCGCGCTCTCGAACGCCGCGCCGAGAGTGAGGTACTGGAACTCGCTGATCGGATAGCTCCAGGAGGGCCCGATGTTGAGCGTCTTGGAATCGAAGTTCGAGGAGGACGACACGAACTGCGTGACGTCGCTGTAGGTCGCCTGCAGCGTCTGCGACACCCCGTTCATGGTGATGAACGGGTTGGTGTAGCTCACGGAGTAGGTCTTGTCGAACGCCCCGCCCGAGAGGTTGACCGCGAAGCGGTTGCCGGTGCCGAGGAAATCGGCATCGGCGAAGTTGGCGTTCAACATCAGCTTGTAGGTGGCCGAATAGCCGATGCCGCCCGAGAGCTGCGCCGCCGGTCCCTGCTTGATCTTGTAATCGACATCCACCTGGTCGGGCGAGCCCGGCACACGGTGGGTGCTGTAGCTCACCTTCTTGACATAGGGCAGGCGCTGCAGGAAGAGCTTGGAGCGCTCGAGCGCGACGTTCGAGAGCCAGCCGCCCTCGAGCTGGCGCAGCTGGCGCCGCAACACCACGTCGTCGATGGCGGTCTCGCCGGAGAAGGTCACGTTGCGCACGTACACCCGGTCGCCCGGATCGACGAAGAACGTGAGCGCCACCTCGTGGGTCTTCTCGTTGGGCGTCGGCACCGGGTCGACCTTGGCGAACGCGTAGCCGTACTCCCCGAGCCGGTTCTGGATCAGCTTCTGGGTCTGCGTGATGAGCTTGCGGTTGAACACCTCTCCGGGATGCACGGTCACCAGGTCCTCGAGCTCCCCCTTCGGCACGACGAAGGTGCCGGCGAGCTTGACCCCGGAGATCTTGAACACCGTCCCCTGCCTGATCCCCACCGTGATGAAAATGTCCTTCTTGTCGGGGCTGATCTGCACCTGCGTCGAGCGGATCTCGAAGTCCGCGTAGCCGCGGTCCATGAAGAAGTTGCGCAGCCGCTCGAGATCGCCCTTGAGCGTGGCGCGCGAGTAACGGTCGTCCTGGCGGTACCAGGACAGCCAGTTCGGGGTCTTCAGGTGGAATCGATTGAGGATCGTCTTCTGCGGATAGCGCTGATCGCCCACGATGTTGATCGAGCGGATCACCGCCCGGCCGCCCTCGACGATGTGGATGGCGATCTTCACCCGGTTATCGGTGTCGGGGGTGACCTTGGTGTCGATGCGCACGCCATACTTGCCGCGCCCGTAGTACATGTCGGTGAGGTACTCGGTCACGTTCTGCAGCACCGAACGGTCGAAGATCTTCCCCGGCGCGAGCCCGACGTTACGGAGCGACTTCATCAGCTCCTTGGTCTTGATCGCCTTGTTGCCCTTGATGGTGAAACTCTCGATCGAGGGACGCTCGAGCACCACCACCACGAGAGTGTTGCCCTCGCGCCTGAGCTCGACGTCGCGGAAGAACCCGGTGGCGTACAGCGCGCGAATCGCCTCGCGCACCTTGCGCTCGGTCAGGCGGTCGCCGATGTTCACCGGCAGGTAGTTGAAGACCGTTCCCTCGGAGATGCGCTGCAGGCCTTCCACCTTGATGTCGCCCACCGTGAAGCTGCTGACGCTCGGGCTCGAGGCCGGCGCCGCCGCGGGAGCGGGGTTGGTTTGCGCCAATGCGAGCGCCGTGTGGACGGCCAGCGCGACCGATAGCAACGCGGCTCGGGGCTTCATATGGCGATCACCCTCGAGTCCTCACGATCGTTCGTCACGTATTCAGACATTTGGCCCCAATCTGTTGCATCGATCACGTAAGTGTCCCCCGGTTCCCCGCGTGGCTTCGCCTCACGGGGAGGAGCGGACCTCGGCGGTCCGGCTTGGTTGTTCAGTCACTCTTCAATTGAACTGGCGCGCGATGTCGTTGAAGATCGCCACTCCCATCAGGAGGATGAGCAGCGCGATCCCCACCTGCTGGCCGAGCGCCTGCGCCCGCTCCGACAGCGGCCCGCCCTTCACCCATTCTATGAGCTGAAAGACGATCTGGCCGCCATCGAGGATCGGGATCGGCAACAGGTTGAGGAACCCGAGCGACAGCGAGATCAGCACGAGAAACTCCAGGAAGGATCCCGCCCCGGCGCTCGCCGACTGACCGGCGTACTGTGCGATCGACAGCGGGCCGCTCAGGTTCTGCAGCGACACATCGCCGAGGATCATCCGCCAGAAAAGATGCGCCTGGAGCGCGGTCATCCCCCAGATCCGGTGCGAGGCATAGCCCAAGGCCGACAAGGGCCCGAGCGACTCGTGCCGCAGCATGCCCGGCGGATAGCGGGTCCCGGGCGCCGCCCGGGCCTGGACCTCGGCCTCGATGCGCCCGACCCGCCTCCCGCCCGCCATCACGCTCGCGGTCGTGAGCTCGACGGTGTGCACGGCCTTTCCCCGCTCGTAGGTGAGGCTGATCGTCTCACCGGGGTGGGGGCTCACCTGAGCGACGAGGTCCATGAAGGTGACCGCGTGCCCATTGATGGCGAGAATCCGGTCGCCTGGCTCGAGGCCCGCGCGTGCCGCCGGCCCCCCGGGCACCACCCGCCCCAGCACCGCCTGGATGGGCGGCATCCAGAACTGAAACCCCAATCCGCTGAACAGTCCCGTGGGCTCGGTCAGACTGCGCCGGGTGGCGGGGTTGCGCACATCGAGGTCGACTTCCCGTGTCGCCCCCTGGGGCCGGTTCACCACCAGGCGCGCATCGCCCCCACCACTCATCACATCGAGAAGCTTGAAGGTCACCTGCTCCTGACTGTCGACCGGGGCTCCGTTGAGCGCGACGATCCGATCCCCGGAGCGCAACCCGGCCTGGGCGGCGATCGAGCCAGCCGTAACGTCCCCGACGACCGGCAGCACGTGGGTGACACCGCTGGCCCAGCGCATGCCCGCGAGCACGACGATGGCGAACAGGAAGTTGAACGCCGGCCCCGCGAGCAGCACCAGGATGCGCTGGTAGGGAGGCCGCCGGGTGAAGGAGCGCGGCAGATCCTCCGAGGGCACGGGCCCTTCGCGCTCATCGAGCATCTTCACGTAACCGCCGAGCGGGATGGGCGCGAGGGCGTATTCCACCTGATCGCGCCCCCAGCGCCTCGAGATGAGCGGCTTGCCGAAGCCGATGGAGAAGCGCAGAACCTTGAAGCCCAGGCGCCGCGCCACCCAGAAATGGCCGAACTCGTGCACCGTGACGAGCAGACTCACGGCAATCGCGAACCACAGCGCGTACCAGAGGACGCTCATCCGGTGGCGCCCCCGTAGGAACGCGCCGCCGTGCCGAATCCGGCCTCGATACACTCGCGCGCGCGCCGCCGCGCCTCGGCATCGGCGGCCAAGACGTCATCCAAACCGCCGATACTTCCCGCAGGCGAGCGTGTGATCACATCCTCAATGACCGAGGCGATGCCGGGAAAGTTCAACTGGCGATCGAGGAAGGCCTGCACGGCGATCTCGTTGGCGGCATTGAGCACCACCGGTACCAATCCGCCGGCGCGCGCCGCCGACTGGGCGAGCGCGAGACAACGGAATCGCTCGAAATCGGGGGCGCGGAAATCGAGTCGCGCCGTCTTCACGAGATCGAGAAACGCCACGCCCGAGGCCATCCGCTCGGGCCAGGCGAGCGCGTGCGCGATCGGCGTGCGCATGTCCGGAGAGCCGAGCTGCGCGAGAAGCGATCCGTCCACGTACTCGACCAGGGAATGAATGATGCTCTGCGGATGGATGACGATGTCCACCCGCTGCGGCGTCAGCGCGAAGAGGAAACATGCCTCGATGAGCTCGAGGCCCTTGTTCATGAGCGTCGCCGAGTCGACGGAGATCTTGCGGCCCATCACCCAGTTCGGGTGCGCGACCGCCGCCTCCGGCGTGGCCGCCGCAATCAGCTCCGGCGTCGCGTCGCGGAACGGTCCGCCCGATGCGGTGAGCAGCACCCGCCGCACGCCCGCCGGTGTCGCTCCGGCGTGCGAGCCGGGCGGCAGACATTGAAAGATCGCGTTGTGCTCGCTGTCGATCGGCAGGAGCGTCGCCCCGCCCTGCCGCACGGCATCCATGAGCAAGGGGCCGGACATCACGAGCGATTCCTTGTTCGCCAGCAGCAGTCGCTTGCCGGCGTGTGCGGCGGCGAGCGTCGAGGGCAACCCCGCCGCCCCCACGATGGCCGCCATCACGCACTGCGCCTCGGGCAGGGTCGCCAGTTCCATGAGCGCCTCGGGACCTGCGAGCAGGCGCGTCCCGGGCGCTGCGCCACCGAGCCGTGCCGCGAGCTCGCGCGCGGCGCGTTCGTCGGCGAGCGCCGCATAGGCGGGCCGGTGACGCAGAATCTGCTGGGCGAGCTTCTCGACGCTCCTGTGAGCGCCGATCCCGACCAGGCGGAAACGATCCGGATGGCGATCGAGCACATCGAGGGTGCTCTCGCCGATCGAGCCGGTGGAACCGAGAACGACCACGCCGATCATGGCAGGACTCCCAAAAAAGTGAGACCGAGCAGCAGCACCGGCGCCGCGCCCGTCAGACTGTCGATCCGGTCCATGACGCCGCCGTGCCCGGGGAAGAGGGTACCGCTGTCCTTCATCCCGGCGAAGCGTTTCAGCAGGCTCTCGGTGAGATCCCCCACGATGGAAAATCCGACCGCCGCGAGGCATACCCCCACGAACGCGCCCGGCGGCAACCGGAACCAGAGGCTGCCGGCGATCGCCACGGGGACGCTGGCGGCGACCCCGCCCGCCACCCCTTCCCAGGTCTTCCCCGGGGACACCTCGGGCGCCAGACGCACCCGGCCGAAAAAACGCCCGACGAAATAGGCTCCGATGTCCGCCGCCCAGACGAGCAGCAGCGCGAACAGCACCCACTCGGCGCCTCGCCCCGGGGCGAGGCGCAGGCGCACGAGCGCAATCCAGGCCGGCACCAGCGCGCACAGGCCCGCGAGGCCCGCCGACCAGCTCCGCACCCGATGCGGCGCAAGGACGATCCAGCCGAGCGCCACCAGCCACCAGAGGAAGGCCCCCTCGAGCAGCAGACGCAGCCCGGCCCGATGCCCGCTCACGAGCCACGCCAGCGGCAGCAGCAGCGCGACGAACAGAACATAGAGCGCGCGGGGCCACCACCCTGGCGTTCTGAGAAAGGCCGACCACTCCCACGCCCCCGCGAGCACCGTGAGCGTGAGCAGGCCCACCGTCGCAGCAGCCGGCATCGCCAGCAGCACGGTGAGCAGCAGGGCGATCAGGATGGCGGCGGTGATGATGCGCTTGCGCAGCGGATCGGTCACGGAGGTGGCGCTTTCATCGCTGGAGCCCCTGCTCGCGCTCGGCCGAGTGAACCTGCCCGCCGGTGAGGCCGAAGCGCCGCTCGCGTCCGGCGAAGAATTCGAGCGCCCGGGTGAACTCGGCGAGATCGAAGTCCGGCCACAGCCGGTCGCTGAAGTAGAGCTCGGCGTAGGCCAGGTGCCACAGGAGGAAGTTGCTGATACGGCGCTCGCCTCCGGTGCGGATCAAGAGATCCGAGTCCGCAAGGTCGCCGAGCTCGAGCGCCGCGGCAAAGCGCCGCTCGTCGATCTGCGCGGGCTGCAACTCGCCGCTCGCGCACTGCGCGGCGAGCTTGCGCGCCGCCTGCACGATATCCCATCGCCCCCCGTAGCTCACGGCGATCTGCAGCTTCAAACCCGAGTTGGCGGCGGTGCGCCGCTCGGCGGCCCCGATCTGCGCCTGCAGCCGCACCGAGAGCGCCTGGCGGTTGCCGATGATGCGCAGGCGCACTCCCTTGCGGTCGAGCTCATCGACCTCCCCGTCGATCGCGCTCAGGAACAGTCCCATGAGGCTCGCCACCTCATCGGCCGGCCGAGACCAGTTCTCGCTCGAGAATGCGAACAGGGTGAGCGCCTCGACCCCGAGCCGAGTGCACTCCTCCACACACAGCCTGACGGGCGTGAGGCCCGCCTTGTGGCCCGAGGAGCGGCTGAGTCCGCGCGCGGCGGCCCACCGTCCATTGCCGTCCATGGTGATCGCGATATGGCGCGGCAGACCGGCGGGCATGGCGTTATGGGATTCGGCGCGGGCCATCAGACTTGCATGACTTCCTTTTCCTTGGCCGCCAGAAGCTGATCGACGTCGGCGACGTGCTTGTCGGTGAGCTTCTGGATGTCAGCCTCGGCGCGTCGCTCATCGTCCTGGGAGACGAGCTTTTCCTTCAGCAATTCCTTGACGTCGTTCATGACATCGCGCCGCACGTTGCGTACCGCGACACGGGCGCCTTCCGCGTCCGCCTTCAACACCTTGGTGATCTCGCGCCGGCGCTCCTCGGTGAGCGGCGGCATGGGGATGCGGATGATCGTGCCCGCCGTCATGGGCGTCAGTCCCAGATCCGACTTGAATATGGCCTTCTCGATGGCTTGCACGACGCCCTTCTCCCACGGGGAGATGACCAGCGTGCGCCCGTCCTCGACGGCGATGCTCGCCACCTGCTGCAGGGGCACATCGGAGCCGTAGTAATCGACCTTGAGGTGCTCGATCAGGCTCGGATGCGCCCTGCCGGTGCGCAGCTTCTTCAGGTCCGACTGGAAGTTCTGCACACACTTGGCCATGCGCTCGCGCGCGTCTTTCTTGATGTCTTCGAGCATTGTCACTCCCCGGGCCGCCTCCGCTTACTCGCCGGTCACGACGGTCCCGAGCTCCTCGCCGCGCACGATGCGCGGCAGATCGCCCGGATTGTTGAGATTGAAGATCTGCAAAGGCAGACGGTTGTCGCGGCACATGACGATGGCGGTGGCATCCATCACATTGAGTTTCTCGGCGAGCACCCGGTCGAAAGTGAGGCGCGGGTAGCGGACCGCGGCGGGGTTGCGCATCGGGTCCTCCGAATACACCCCGTCCACCTTGGTAGCCTTGAGCAGCACCTGCGCTTCGATC
>DAHVQK010000143.1 GCA_027317845.1 Gammaproteobacteria bacterium | reverse complement strand
ATGGGTGAGACGCCGATCAGCGCGACGGGGGCGGGTGAGCCACCCAGGTGTTTGAGGACCCGATCCGCCGCGAGGTCCGCCAGCGACGGGGGGCGCACTCCGGCCTGGCGCCGCTGCATGCGCCCGGCCATGCCGAGCGCTTCCCCGACCAGCCGGTCGAGCATCGGGCCGCAGGTGCCCGCGGCGCGCGCGGCCTCCCAGGCCTCGCGCAGCTGCGCAGCGATTTCGCGCTCACCAGCCTGCGCCGAGTCCAGGCCGCAGGCGAGCAGCAGCAGGTGCTCGATGGCGGCTTCGCCCGCCCAGGCTCGCAGCAGCCGCGGCGCCCGTTCGGGCGGCGCGGCCTGTCCGGAGAGCTGCTCGAGGGCGCTCTGCCGCAGGTCTCCCGCGGGCGCTCCGTCGGCCGTTGCGAACAGCAGCTCCACCCGGTTGCAGGTGCCGACGTAGAGGAGCTCGGCGACCCCGAGCGCCGCGCGCAGCCCGGGCAGGCGGGCGGGCAGGTCCGCCTTGGCGATGGACAGCCGCGCCACCTCGTCCACTCCGGCATGCCGGTAAGACAAGCCCACGACGCCGATCTGGTGCATGCAGGGAATCACACCACGGCCGGCCCGCTGAGGTGTCACAGAAACGTCACCGCCGCCCCGGGCCTTCATGAATTTTCGTTCAGGCGGCTGAAAGGCAGCCGTCAGGTAGGGGCGCTAGCCTTCCCGGCGCTTGATCCACAGGGCCCGCGCGGACCGGCACATCTCCGGGGGACGCCGAGCCGGTTAACCTGACTGAGGGCATCCAGAAATGAGACAGATCGGACTGAAGTTCGCCGCCGTGGTGGCGCCGCTCGTGGCCGGCACCGCGCTCGCGGCCTTTATGCCGAACATCGGCCAGCCGGTGATCGGAGCCAAGAGCTATGCGCAGGACCTGATCAACCGGATCGTGCACGCGCATCACAACGTCAGCGCGCTGACGATCTACATCACCCTGCCGGGCGCCAAGGCCGCCACCTCGGTCGCATCGACCACGGGCACGACCGGCGCGGCGCTCACCGCGGCCGCCGCCAAGGCGCTCTCGACGTCCCGCGCGCAGTTCAGCTACCGGGCCGGGGCGCTCGAGGCCGCGATGCCGATGTTCGACGTGTCAAACCACAAGGCGGGCGTCGCCACCCTGACGCTGAAGGGCAGGAGCAAGCTTGCGCTCGAGCGCGAGGCGTTCGCGATCCGCCTGTTCCTCAAGCGCAATACTTCCTTCGCCACCAACCTGGTGCAGAAGGCGCTGTGGGATCCGAACCTGCCGCTCGATTCCTACGCGCAGAAACTGGTCGACCAGGAGCTCGCGAAGAACCGCAACGTCGTGATCATGGCGATCCACGCCGCGACGCCCCGAAACGCGATCCCCGAGATCCTCGGTTCGAACATCGGCCGCATCGGCAAGCAGGACGACAGTGACGATGCGCGGGTGGTGAACCTCGGCCAGACCAACCTCGAGAACAACACCGATCTCGGGCGCTACGAGGTGGAGCTGCCGCTGAACGATGCGGCCGGCAAGCGCATCGGCGCGCTCGGGGTGGTCTTCGATTTCTCCAAGGGGATGAACGAGAAGTCGTTGCATCAGGAGGCGATCCGCATCCGCAACGACCTCGCCCGGCAGATACCCTCGCCGGCGAAGCTGGTCGAAACCGTCCCCTGATGTTGCGCGGAGGCGGGGGTCGCCGCGAGCGGCGGCTCCCGCCTGTTTTTCCCCGCCGGCGCCGACGCCGGATCCCACCCATACCTTACGCCCGAGGGAACTGACACCATGACATTCCGGCGTCTTGCACGACTCGCGAGCCTCGCGATGCTCGGTATTTTCTCGGCGGCCGCCTTCGCCGCCCCCGCCGCCAGGCCGCTGGCGCTGCTCGGCCGCACCAACTTCCCGGGCTACGACGGCGACGTGGACCATCTGTTCGCCGACCTGAAGGAGAACAAGCTGTTCGTGGCCGCCGAGGATCACGGCACGGTCGAGGTGTTCAACCTCGAGACGGGCAGGCTCCTGAAGACCCTCACGACCTTCAAGACGCCGCACGCGTTCTTCCTCGTGCCCGGCACGCACCGGCTGATCATCACCGATGATGCCGGTCCGCGCATCATCGACGATCGCACCTACCAGGTGCTGGGCTACCTGCACATCAAGCCCAGGGCCGGATCCGACACCGAGTACTACGATCCTTCCACCCGGCACCTCTTCATCGTCTCGGGCGGCTCGGACGTGCACCTGAAGCACTGCTGGCTGAGCGAGATCAATCCGTGGACGGGCCGCGTGCTGCGCGTGCACGAGTTCGACTCCAATCACGTCGAGGCGCTGCGCGCGGAGCAGCACGGCGATCGGATGTTCATCAACATTGCGAACCGCAACGAGGTGGATGTCCTCAGCAAGAAGACGTTGAAGGTCGTTGCGCGTTGGCCGATCACCGCGGCGAAGACCAATCTCTCGATGTCCTTCGACGAGGCCCACCACCGGCTGTTCGTCGTGACGCGCAATCCGACCCGGCTGGTCGTGCTCAACACCAGCGATGGCAGGACGGTCGCCGTGGTGAATGTGCCCGCCATCAACGATGGCACGTCGTTTGATGTCGCGCGCCAGCGCCTCTATGCCCCGGGCGCGGTGGGCCAGGTCGGGGTGGTCCAGGAGATCAACCCGGACGAGTACCGTGAGATCGCGAGCATCCCGAGCGGGGTCGGCGCGAAGTCCGAGACCTACGTGCCGCAGCTGAATGAGCTGATCCTCGGCGTCTCGCCGCAGTACAGCACGCCGCACGTCGCGGGCATCATCCGCCTCAAGGCCGAGTGAGGCGGCAGGCGGCTCCGGGGAGGCGCTGCGCCTCCCCGGCTGGCACGGGCGCGGGTCCGGTCCGGGGAAACGGCCCGTTACAGCCGGATCAACCCGCGCTTGTGCGCCACCGCCACCGCTTCGGTGCGCGAGATCGCATCGAGCTTGGTCAGGATCGACTTCACGTGGGTCTTGGCGGTGCCCTCGGTGATCGAGAGGCGCCGCGCGATATCCTTGTTGCTGCGCCCCTGGGCGACGAGCTCGAGCACATCGAGCTCGCGCTCGGTGAGGCTCGGCTTGGCCATGCGCTGCAGCGCTTTCGCCGCCACGGTCGATGAGGTGTAGGGACGGTCCTCGCTCACCGCGCGGATGGCGGAGAGGATCTCCTGGCGCGGCGCGTCCTTCAGCAGATACCCCTTGGCGCCGTGGCTGAGGCACTGGAAGATGTCCTCGTCGCCGTCGTAGGTGGTCATGATGAGCAGGCGCGCCTTGGGGTTGATCTCGAGCACCCGCTGCACCACCGCGAGCCCGGCGCGCTTGGGCATGCGCAGATCGAGCACCATGACATCGGGCTGATGCCGCTCGTAGAGGGCGATGGCCTCATCGCCGTCACCCGCTTCGGCCACGACCTCCATGTCGGACTGTTGATTGACCATCGCCGCGAGGCCATCGCGCACCACGGGATGATCGTCTGCCAGGATGACCCGGACTTTCTTTGGGATCACTGCCGCCATCTTCGCCTCTTACGCTTTTCGCTTCTGCATGCGCACGCTCACGCGGGTACCGGCGCCGGGCCGGCTCTCGATGCGCCACTCGCCGCCGATGTCGCCGGCTCTCTGGCGCATGCTGGAGAGGCCGAAGCCGTGGCGCTCCGAGCGCTCGGGACTCTGGCCCATGCCGCGGCCATCGTCCTCGATGGCCATGGTCCAGTTCTCCCCTTCGTCGGCCATCGTGATGCGGATGTGCTGCGGGCGTGCGTGCCGCACAGCGTTGCTGACGGCCTCCTGCGCGATGCGCAGCAGTTCGTGCTCGTGCTCGGGCTTGAGGCCCGTGGCGAGGCCGCCGCCTTCGAACGTGGAGGTCACACCGCCGGGGACCGTGGAGCGGTCGGCGAGCTGACGAAGCGCGAGCTCGAGGCCCGCTCGGCGCGTCTGATCGAGTCTCAGCGCCATCACGGAGCGGCGTGCCTCGGCCAGTCCGTCGCGCGCCAGGTCGCGGATGCGCTGCAGCGTAACGGCAAGCGTCGAGCTCTTGTTCTTGCAGGGCGGGGTCTCTTCCACGGCGCCGAGCTGCATGAGGATGCCGGTGAACGCCTGCGCGAGGCCGTCATGGATTTCCTGGCCGATGCGGGCGCGCTCGACGAGCACCGCCGCCTCCTTGGCCTGGTAGGCGAGGCGGGTGAGCTGCACGGCGAGGGTGGCCTGCTGGGCGAGCGCCACCAGCAGCTCGCTGTGCGGGACGTCCTCGGCCTTACGCCGGAAGCGCAGGATGAGGAAGCCCACGTTGCGTGAGCCGAACACCAGCGGATAGACGACTTTGCCGACATGGCCCTCGCTCTGGTCGAAGGCGAGCATGCCGGGCCAGAACTCCTGCTCCTGGCGCGTCACGTCGAGGTACATCGGCTCGTGGGGCTGGCCGAAGCGGTTGCCGAAGGGCGAGCCGGTGGGGACGCTGATGGGATACGGGGGCTCTTCCAGGTGACCGTCGCGCACGTGCGCGGCGATCCGCCACTCCTGCAGGCTGTCGCGAGAGACCACGACGGCGCCGGAGACTGCGCCGAACTGGCGCGTGGCCTCGAGCAGGAGGTGGCCCAGGAAGCTGTTGAGATCGGGTTCGCTCGCCAGGCGCTCGAGATTGCCGCGGATCACGGCGTTGGCCTTGGCGAGCTCCGTGGCGCGCTCCTCGACCGCGCGCTCGCGCTCGCGCCGCATGTCATCGAGCAACCGCTGGCGGTGCAGCGCCGCCCCGATCACGCTGGCGGCGGTCTCGAGCGCGGCCAGCTCGGCGGACTCGATCGCGCGGTGCTGGCGGGTGTTGTCGAGCCCCACGACGCCGATGAAGTCGCCCGCCACCACGATGGGTACGACGGCCTTGCTGCGGGTGCCGATGCCTTCGAAGCGGGTGATGGAGGAGCAGCCGGCGATGCCGTCACCGGCATTCAGGCAGACGCTGCGTCCCGCACGCAGCTCCGCCGTCACGGCGGCGATCTCGCGCTCGTCCAAGGCATGCGCTTCGGGATCGTCGATGTGCGATGGAACGCCTTCGGCGGTCCACTCGCCGGCCAGGACCAGGAGCGGCTCGCCCTCGGGTCCGGATTTGGCCAGCATCACGTTCACGCGATCGACATGCGCCGCCTCGCCGATCAGGCGCAGCACCTTCGGAATCGCGCCGTTGACGTCGGGCGCCTCGAGGAGCAGTCGGCTCGCCTTGGCCGAGGCCGCGAGCAGCCCTTCCTGGCGGTGCAGGGACTCATTGACGTGGGTCAGCTCCTCGACGCAGGGAATGATGTCGCTCGCCGCCGCGAGGCGCGGGGCCAGAGCCGGTTCGGCCACTGGGGTGCTCATGAATATCTCACGCTCCAGCACATAAAATACGGGCAGCGCTGCCTGCGGCAGCCCGGGTGAGGACCCTTGGGTGGCCTGGTCCAAAGGGACCGGCCGGATACCGCGCTCCTGGCTGGGGGGCACCCGGGGCAACCCTACCGTGCGGCACGCGCGCCACACTCGATGGCCACGCTCAAGCCGCTGGCGCGGATTTTCCGTATCGGCGCAACCATGCAGTGTAGCGCGAGAACGACGACACTTCCCGGGGCTCCCCCGCAATCCGGGGAAGGCCCTCCCTCGGAGGAGGGAGAGAGGGCGCGAAACGAGCGGGAGGCGCGAGGGAGGCGCAGCGGGCAGTGCCGGGCAATCACAGGGATAAAGGCTGGGAATATTCGCCTGCCCCGCGGCTTGACGGGTCCGGTACGGACCGGTCTAATACGCGGCCCACCTCCGGCGGCCAGGTAGCTCAGTTGGTAGAGCAGCGGACTGAAAATCCGCGTGTCGGTGGTTCGATTCCGCCCCTGGCCACCACTAACTCACTGAATATCAACAATATTTTCTTCGACCAGCTTCAGGAGGTTCTGGTGCATTAGCGGCAGGATCGTGATATCCGGGAGCCTTTGCCCAGAGCTTGCCGTGACACAACGCATTGAACGCGATGCCATCTACCGGCGTCGGCGATTCCCGCGAGAGGTCATCGAGGGCTGTGTTCGCCGGTACCTTACCTACCGCCTCAGCTATCGCGATCTCGTTACCCTGATGGTCGAGTGGGACGTGCACGTCAGCCACACAACCATCATGCGCTGGGTGTTCCGGTACGTCCCCGAATACGAGCGACGGTGGGGCCGCCGAGCGAAGCCTGTGGGTTCATCCTGGAGGGTGGATGAGACCCACATTCGGACTCG
>DAHVQK010000142.1 GCA_027317845.1 Gammaproteobacteria bacterium | reverse complement strand
CTCGAAGTCCATCTGCGCGATGCTGGCGGCCGCCTCGCTCGGGTTGTGCGTCGCCGCGAGCGCCACGGGCCTGATACCCGAGCCCAACGCCAATGCCACGCCGTTGGCCACCCGGGCCGATCCCGAGACGCTGGTGGTCGATGCCAGCACCGCCGGCCGGGGTTTTGTGACCGCGACCATGGAGATTCCGGTGCGGCCCGGGCCGTTCACGTTCGTGTATCCGAAGTGGATACCGGGTTTCCACGGACCGCACAATCCTCTGGCGGATGTCTCGCAGCTTACGGTGAGCGTCAACGATCAGCCGCTTCCCTGGCGTCGCGACAAGGTGGACATGTACGCCTTCCACGTCACCGTGCCCGGCGGTGTCGGCTCCATCAAGGTGCGCTTCACCGTGCTCCTCAATGCGGGGGGGAGCAGGCGGGCCTCGTCCAATGTCGCGGTGATCAGCTGGCCGCGGGTGCTCTTCTATCAGAACGACATCAATTATCATCATTACTACATCAAGCCGAGCGTCATCCTGCCGCAGGGCTGGGGCTACAGCACGGCCCTCACGACGGCGAACCGTACGGGCCAACTCGTCAGTTTCGACGAGGAGCCGCTGACCTATGTCGGCGACTCGCCGCTCGACATCGGCCGCTATTACAGGAAGGTGCTGCTCTGGCAGCACGGCAGCGCCCACATGTGGCTCGATATGTTCGCCGATGCGCCGCAGGAGCTCGATGCGCCGGCGAAGATCCTCGATGCGTACAAGAACGTCGCGCCCGAGGCGCTGGCGCTCTATGGATCGCGTCATTGGAGCGACTACCACGCGCTGCTCGCGCTGTCGAACGCCATCACCTTCGAGGGTGTCGAGCACCATCAGTCGAGTGACAACCGGGCGTCGGCGGACTTCATGACGAACCCCAGGGCGCAGCTCCTTGGCGGCGACCTGATCACCCACGAGTTCTCCCATTCCTGGAACGGCAAGTACCGCCGGCCCCGCGACCTCACCACCGACAACTACCAGATTCCGCAGCGCGATGACCTGCTGTGGGTGTACGAGGGCATGAACCAGTACCTGGGCGACCTGCTCTCGTTCCGCTCCGGCATCCGCAAGCCCGCCGAATATCCGCAGTACCTGGCCATGATCTACAGCCGCATGGCGAGCGAACCGGGCCGCGATACCACTCCGCTGATCGATCTCACCACCGGGGCGCCGTACTACTACTGGCAGGGGAGCGGTGAATACCCCTCGATCCGCCGCACGGCCGGGGACTTCTACACCGAGGGTGAGCTGCTGTGGCTCGATGTGGACACCATCATCCGCCAGAAGACGCACGGCAAGAAGTCGCTCGACACCTTCCTGCACCTGTATTCGGCGCCGGCGCTCACCGGGCCGATCACCAAGACCTACACCCGCGAAAACATCGAGCATCTGCTCAATGAGGTGGTGCCGTACGACTGGCATGCCTTCTTCCAGCGCCACGTCTACGAAGTGGCGAAGCGGCCACCGGCCAACGAGCTCGAGCGCGCCGGCTGGCGCCTGGTGTACACCGCCAAGCCCAACGAGTTCGTGCAGGCGGCGGAGGCCCGATACCACGTCGACTCGCAATGGCTGACCTACGGCTTCAATATCGGCAAGGCCGGCGCGCTGAGTGACGTGCGCGAGGGCTCGCCCGCCTGGAGCGCGGGCATGGCCCCGGGGATGAAGATCGAGGCGGTCGACGGACAGGCCTACTCGCCCTCGGTGCTCAAGTACGTGATGAAGCAGGCGCAGAAGCTGAAGCGGCCGACCCGGTTCCTCGTCTCGAAGGATGGCTGGCACGACATCGTGGAGGTCAGCTACTTCGGCGGGCCACGCTATCCGCACCTCGAGCGCATCAAGGGCAAGCCTGACCTTTTGGCGAAGATCATGGCGCCGCACGCCAGGCGCTAGCCGGAGCGGGCCTCAGGCGTGATCGGCCCGCGGTGCGGACCTCGGGTCCGTGCCGCGGGCATCGCGATTCTGCCGCGGTGAGCCCGCCTCGGGCGCGCCCGCGGAATCGAGGGCGCGCTGCGCGGAAAATATGATCCGCGCGCCGCGCCGATAGCTCCAGTACGCCTCCGCCCAGTCGATGAGGACGACGAGCCGGTTGCGGAAGCCGATCAGGAAGTAGACGTGGGCGGTGAGCCATACCCACCAGGCGATGAGGCCCGAGAGGCGGATGCGGCCGAAGTCCGCCACCGCCGCCATCCTCCCGATCGTGGCGAGCGAGCCGTGGTGGCGGTAGCGGAAGGGGGTGAGCGGCCGTCCCGCGAGGGCCGAGCGGATCGCCCGGGCGCAGTAGCGTCCCATCTGCTTCGCGGCGGGCGCGATCGCCGGAATGGAGCCGCATTCGGGCGGCGGGCAGGCGAGATCGCCGGCGACGAACACCTCGGGATGGCGGGCGATCGAGAGGTTCGCGGTGACCGGCACGCGGCCGGTGCGATCCGAGCCGGCACCGAGCGCCGCCCCGAGCGGCGAGGCGGCAACACCGGCGGCCCACAGTACCGTGCGTGCGCGGATCGACTCATCGCCGAGCGCTACTCCCCGCGCATCGAGATGGGTGACGGGGCGGCCGGCGCGCACGATGACCCCGAGTCGCTCCAGCTGTTGCCGGGCTTTGAGCGAGAGCGTCTCCGGAAACGCCGGCAGGACCCGGGGGCCGGCCTCGATCAGCAGAATTTTCGCGCTGGCCGGATCGATCCGGCGGAACTCGCGTTTCAGGGTATGGCGGGCAATCTCGGCGAGCGTGCCGGCGAGCTCCACACCCGTTGCGCCGCCTCCGATGATCAGGAAGGTGAGCCATGCGGCGCGATCTTGCGAGTCCTCGGCCGCCTCGGCGCGCTCGAAGGCGGTGAGGATGCGGGCCCGGATATCGAGCGCATCTTCCAGCGTCTTGAGGCCCGGGGCGTACCTCGCCCACTCGTCGTGGCCGAAATAGGCATGGGTGCTGCCGGTCGCCACGACGAGATAATCGTAGATGTGCGTCACACCATCGACATCAACATGCCGTGCGTCGACGTCAATGGAGTGCGCCGCGCCGAGCAGCACCGTGACATTGCGTTGATTGCGCAGGATGTGTCGCAGAGGGGCCGCGATCGATGGCGAGGCGAGGCCTGCCGTGGCCACCTGATAGAGCAGTGGTTGGAACGCGTGGTGGTTGCAGCGGTCTATGAGGACGAGGTCGGCCTCGGCGCCGCTGAGCCCACGCACGGCCGAGAGGCCGGCAAATCCGCCGCCCACGACAAGAACCCTGGGTCGACTCGAGGAGGCCATGACCGGAACCTCGCACCGCATCGCTCACGGCGGACACAATGGTCAGCCCGCGCCCGCTTTGTCAAACCATTATGATCGACCCTCGCGGGTGGTCCCCGGAGTGTTCCATTGCGGGGGGCGCCAGAGCGCTGGTGGGCCCGCAGAGCTCGCCCGGCCGATCGATCAGGGATCCTGGGCGAGCGAGGGCGGGTCTGAGGCGTCGGGGTTCACTACACCGAAGTGCGCGGGCGTGTAGGCGTAGAAGAGCCGCACCTTCTCGTGGTGCAGCAGGTCGATGAGCTTCTGCGCCTCGTCCTGCGTCACGATGAATTCCACCTCGACGGTGAGGGAGCCGGCGAGCTCGAAAAAGCGCGCTTCGTGCAGCATGTGATGACGGCCGAAGCCGGCCATGGCCTTGAAGGCCGAGCCGCCGCGGATGCCGAGGCGGTTGCCCTGCTCGAGCAGCCACTCCCACACGAGCCGGCCGTGGTGGCGATGGTCCTCGTGCACGTAGAAGCGAAATAATGAGCCCTGCATGCGCGAACCTGTTGTATGGGGACCTTTCCCGCACGCAGTCTATGCGCACCCCGGGGCCGGTTCAATCGAGAGAATCCGCGGGTGGCGCATGCCGCCCGATGCAAGTAAGCTCGAAAATCCCTGCCCGATCCAGGCTGAAATCGAAGTCCTGATGGATAAACAAGAGCTGCGCGCCGCAACATCCCTCGCCGCCGTGTTCTCGGTGCGCATGCTGGGCCTGTTCATGATCTATCCGGTGTTCGCCACCTTCGCGCGGCGCATCCCCGGGGCGAACCCGTACACCATCGGCCTCGCGCTCGGTATCTATGGCCTGACACAGGGCCTGCTGCAGATGCCCTTCGGGGTGCTCTCGGACCGGCTCGGGCGCAAGGTGATGATCGTGCTCGGCCTCACGCTGTTCGGGCTCGGGAGCGCCGTGGCGGCCAGCGCCCACACCATCGGCGGGATGATCTGGGGCCGGGCGCTGCAGGGCGCCGGCCCGGTGGGCGCGGTGGTCCTCGCGACGGTGGGGGACCTGACGAGCGAAGAGCATCGCACCCAGGCCATGGCCCTGGTCGGCATGACCATCGGGCTGTCCTTCCTGGTGGCCATCGTGGCCGGTCCGGTGCTCGGGGCATGGATCGGCATCAGCGGCATTTTCTGGTTCATGGCCGCACTGGCGGTCCTCGGCATCGCCATTACGCTGTTCGTCGTTCCGACGCCGCGGCATCTGCGAGTCCACCGCGACGCCGAGGCGGTGCCGGCGATGATCGGCTCGACGCTGAGAAACCCCGAGCTGCTGCGGCTCGATTTCGGGATTTTCGCGCTGCACGCCATGCTGACGGCGAGCTTCCTCGTCGTGCCGGTGCTCCTTGCCGGCACCCTCGGCATGAAGGCCCGCACCGAGTGGCAGGTGTACCTGCCGGCTCTGCTGCTCTCGGTGGTGGTGATGGTGCCGGCCATCATCCTGGGGGAGCGTCTGCGGCGCATGAAGGTGGTGCTCGTGGCCGCGGTGGCGGGGCTCGCGGTGAGTCAGTTCATGCTGGCCGCCGCGGGAGGGCACAAATGGGTACTCCTTGCGGCGATCACGCTGTTCTTCACGGCCTTCAACGTCATGGAGGCGAGCCTGCCGTCACTCGTGACCCAGATCGCGCCGGCCGCCTCCAAGGGCACGGCGACCGGGGTGTATTCGAGCTCGCAGTTCCTCGGCATCTTCGTCGGCGGCCTCGCCGGCGGCTGGATCCATCAGCGCCTGGGCGCGGCGGCCGTTTTCGAATCCGCCGGCACGGTCGCGCTGCTCTGGCTGCTCATCGCGGCCACCATGCGCCGCCCGAGTTATCTCACCTCGCGCATCGTGCGCATCGCCTCCGTGGTGGATTCCGGGCGCCTGTCGGCGCGGCTGCTCGAAGTGCCGGGGGTGGCCGAGGCGGTAGTGGTGCCGGAAGAGGGAGTCGCCTATCTCAAGGTGGACTCCAGGCGCTTCGACAGGAAACAGGCCGAGACCGTGGCCGGCGGCGTTGCGGCGCCGGCGTCCTGAGGAGAGCCCATGCCCGAAGCCGGCTTTCGAGAGTATCGCTGGAGCTCCGCCGAGGGACTCTCGCTCTACAGCCGCCTCTACGAGTCGCCGGATCCCCGCGCGCAGCCCGTGCTGTGCCTGCCTGGATTGACGCGCAACAGCCGGGACTTCGAGGTCCTCGCGCCCCATCTGGCGGCCCGCTACCGCGTCATCTGTCCGGACCTGAGGGGGCGCGGCTTCTCAGCACGCGATGCGAACTGGCGCAACTATCATCCGGGCATCTACCTCGGCGACCTCCAACGCCTGATGGATCTGCTCGAGTTGCCCCGCGTGGCCATCATCGGGACCTCCCTGGGCGGGCTCCTCGCCATGCTGCTCGCCGCCGGTCTGCCGTCGCGGGTGGCCGGCATCGTGGTCAATGACATCGGTCCGGAAGCCGATCCGCGTGGGATCGAGCGTATCCGCGGCTATGCGGGCAAGCTTGTGCCCGTGCGCACGTGGGAGGAAGCGACTGCCCAGTACAGGCAGGTGAACGGCGCGCTCTGGCCCGGCTTGAGCGAGACGCAGTGGTCCGCTCTGGCACGCCGCAGCTACCGCGAGGACGCCTCCGGCGTGCCGGTATTCGATTCCGACCCGATGATCGGGGAGGCCATCCGGTCCGCCGCCGCGGTGCCGGAGGGCTTGTGGCCGGTGTTCGCGCGGCTCACCGCCATGCCCATGTTCGTGATCCGCGGTGAGCAGTCAGATCTGTTGAGTACCGCGATACTCGAACGCATGCATCGCGAGAAGCCCGACATTCAGTCCCTGACCGTCGCCGAACGCGGTCACGCCCCATTGCTCGATGAGCCCGGCGTGGTGCCGGCGATCGATGGCTTTCTCGCGCGGCTCACCTTCTAGGCGCCCGTGCGCGGCGCCTTTCGTCGGCGCGGTTGCAGGACTCCGGATGTTGGACGAATCCGCAAAAAGATGAGTTGACATGGGCGCGCGCATGCATATGATGCGCGCCATCGCCACCACCGGGATACTCAATGGACCCTGGCCCCAGTAGCCGCTTCATCGCTGTCTGATCAGCGAGACGCCTCCGGGCCGAGGGTTCCTGCCCCGCCTCATCGCCGTCTCGCAATCCCCAGCGGGACGGTGCACACCGCGCAACGGCCACCATCTGGCCGGCCGTGCGACCGCATCCTCCAGAAGCGCTCACGTTGACGTTTGCCGCACTGCGGCAGCGCCCGACGACGTTTATCGAGGTAATGCTCATGTCTTATTCAGACGATCACGCGGCGCCCGTCGAATCCGTCCTCCAGGAGGAGGCGTATGCCGGCGACATTCACGGCGCGTTCGGCAGCATCCGCCGGCAAGAGGTCGGGTTGCGTCCCGGATGGGGCGCGCGGCTGCGCACGCTACTCGCGATACTCGGCCCCGGTCTCATCGTCATGGTTGGCGACAACGATGCCGGCGCGTTCGGCACGTATGCCCAGGCGGGGCAGAACTACGGCACGACGCTGCTGTGGACGCTGCTGCTGCTCGTGCCGGTGCTCTACGTCAACCAGGAGATGGTCCTGCGTCTGGGCTCGGTGACGCGCGTAGGTCATGCCCGGCTCATCCTGAAGCGGTTCGGGCGCTTCTGGGGAGCTTTCAGCGTCATCGACCTGTTCCTGCTGAACGCGCTCACCATCGTGACCGAGTTCATAGGCATCAGCCTCGCGCTCGGGTATCTCGGCCTGTCTCGTCCGCTCGGCGTGCTGGCGGCGGCCGTGGTCATCGTCGCCGCGGCGGGGACGGGTGATTTCCGGCGCTTCGAGCGTTTCTCCATGGTGCTCGTGTTCGCGAGCCTGCTGCTCGTGCCGTTGTTCCTGTGGATCCATCCCCCGATGGCGCAGGTCGCCCACGATCTGGTGGTGCCGCATCTGCCCCCGGGGCGGCTGAGCGACATCATGCTGCTCATCATCGCCATCGTGGGCACGACGGTGGCCCCCTGGCAGCTGTTTTTCCAGCAGAGCTACGTCATCGACAAGCGCATCACCACCCGCTTCGTCAATTACGAGCGGCTCGATCTGGTGCTGGGGATCGTGCTCGTGGTCATCGGGGCGGTTGCCATGATCGCCTTCACCGCGGCGACCTTCGCCGGTCATCCGGAGTTTGGCGCGTTCCAGGATGCGGGTGCCGTGGCCGCCGGCCTCGGCAAGTACGTGGGGCGTGCCGCCGGGGTGTGCTTCGCGGTGGCGCTGATCGATGCCAGCATCATCGGCGCGATGGCCGTGTCGCTGTCCACAGCCTATGCCGTGGGGGATGTGCTGTCGTTGCGGCATTCTCTGCACGCCAAGCCGAAGGAGGCCAAGACCTTCTATCTGATCTATGCGGGACTCATCGCGCTCTCGGCGGTGCTGGTGCTGACTCCGGGCACTCCGCTCGGCCTGCTCACCAATGCGGTGCAGACCCTTGCCGGGGTGCTGCTGCCGAGCGCCACGGTCTTCCTGCTGCTCCTGTGCAACGACGAGGAGGTGCTCGGTCCCTGGGTGAACGGCCCGTGGCTCAACCTCTTCACCGGCCTGGTGATCGGTGCGCTGCTGCTCCTCTCGATCATCCTGACCGCGGCGGTCCTGTTCCCCGACATCAGCGCCCACCTGATGGTCGCGGTGCTCGCAGGCGGCGCGGCGGCTGGACTCGTCTTTGCCCTGCCGCCCTTCGTCAAGGCGTTGCGCACGCCGGCCCGGCGGTTCGCCCCTGGAGTCCGCGAGTCGTGGCAGATGCCCGCGCTCGGCTCGCTCGGGCGAGTCCGGATGACCCCGCTCACCCGCCTGGCGATGGTGGCGCTGCGGGGTTACCTCGTCATCGCCGGTGGACTCGTCCTGGTGCGGATCCTCACCCTGGCGGGACTGCGTCTGTAGCGGGACGCCCCGTGATAGGCTTGCCCGGGCGCCCGCACCCGGGCGACGAAGGGGGCAGCATGAGATACCGTCTGTGGTGTGCCGCCTTGGCCGCGGCACTGGTTCTCCCGGCTGGCGCGGTCCGTGCGCGAGAGTGTGACGGCGTATCATTTCCCGAGCACCTCACGGTGCAGGGTCAGACCCTCACGCTCAATGGCCTGGGGATCCGCAAGGCCACCTGGTTCAGGATCAAGGTGTACGTCGGGGCGCTCTATCTGGCGCATCCCTCGTCCGACGCGGCAGCCATTCTCAAGGCGAGCGAGCCGAGCGAGATCGTGCTGCACTTCATGTGGAGCGTGAGTGCCAGTCAGCTGCGCGAGGCCTGGAAGGATGGGTTTGCCAAGAGCGCCGCGGCGCAGCTGCCGCAGCTGCGCAGCCGTATCGCCCAGTTTGACCGCTGGATGACCGGCGCGAAATCCGGCCAGAGCATGGCTTTCGTGCACGTTCCGGGGCAGGGCATCGAGTACCTGCTCGACGACGCTCCCCGAGGCCGCATCACGGGCGATGACTTCGCCCGCGCCCTGCTGGGAATCTGGCTGGGGCAGAAGCCACCGGGACGGGCGCTCAAGGCGGGCCTGCTCGGCGGGGCCTGCGAATGAGCGGCCCTTAGCCCCGGTACTCGCACCCGCTGGTGCAGGTCTCGCGGACGGTGATGCGGCTCAGGGCCGGCAATGAGGGCTTCAGGCGCTCCCAGATCCACTGCGCGAGCCGCTCGCTGGTCGGGTTCTCGAGCCCCGGAACCTCATTGAGATAGCGGTGATCGAGCGCCTCGTGCAAGGGCGTGAACGCCGCCTTGAGGGCCGAGAAGTCGCACACCCACCCGAGCACGGGATCGAGCGGGCCCTCGACGTGCACACCGATGCGGAAGGAGTGTCCGTGCAGCCGCGCGCACTTGTGGCTGGGGGGGACGTTGGGCAGGCGGTGGGCCGCCTCGATGCGGAATTCCTTGAAGATCTCCATGCGCGCGACTGTACCGGATTGCGCGCGCGCAGTGCGCCGGCTTTACACTGCGACGAAACGACGCCAGGAGGGTCCCGCGGAGGCGTAGCCTAGGTGGACATGAACGCGCGCTTCCGGCCAATGCTGCTGATCGTCACGGTCTTCTGGATCTACGTGGCGATTTCCGACGTGCTGTATGCGAACCGGATGCAGGCGAGTCTCACCGCCATGCACATCGGGCACTTGTTCGCCCCGTGGCAGGCACGCCTGCTGCAGCATCTCTTTCTCTACCCGGCGCTGCTTGGCTGCATGTGGGCCTCCCTCAGCCTCGGCTGGCAGCCCATCGTGCGCCGCCTGCCGCTGCAGATCCTTCTCGCGGCGGGCTTCGCGGCCCTCGGTGAGCCGAGTCTGTGGCTCGGGGATGCCGTGCTTCTTGGCGCCCAGCGGGCCACGCACGACTTTCTGAGCGGCCCGGGGCGTGAGGCGGCCATGTCCATCGTGCCGGTCCTGGGGATCTGGGTGGCGAGCTCCACCAACTTCCTGCTGACCTATGGATTCGGTCTCGCCCTCGCGACCGGATTCGATGTCTACCGGAGGCTGCGCGACACGCAGATCCGTTCCGCGGCGCTCGAGCGAGCGCTGTCGGGTGCGCACCTGGCGGCGCTGCGGATGCAGCTCTCGCCGCATTCCCTGTTCAACCTGCTCAATACCATTCATGGCCAGATCGACTGGGATCCGGCCGATGCCCGCACCATGATCGTGCAGCTCGCGGACCTGCTGCGACGGCTCCTCCATGCCGGTGAGCGCGAGTTCTCGCGCCTGTCCGAGGAATTGCAGTTCGCTCGACTGTATCTGTCGCTGCAGCAGCGGCGCTTCTCCGATCGGCTCACCGTGCACGTGCCGGAGCCGCAGGGTCTGCCTTCGGCCTGGGTGCCGAGCCTGATCCTGCAGCCGCTCATCGAGAACGCCGTGGTGCACGGCCTTGCCCGTCACCCGGGTGAGGTCGAGATCCGTGTGGAGGCGGGCGCTTCGCAGGAGGGGCTGTGGCTGCGGGTATCCAACACCATGGCGTCCGAAGCGACATCCGAAGGGCCGGTCCGGCGAGATGCCATCGGCCTGAAGAACGTCCGTGAGCGGCTCTCGATCCAGTTCGGAGAACGGGCGTCCTTCGAGGCGGCGCCGGCATCGGGGCAATGGATCGCCGAGATCCGCCTGCCGCTGATGGCGGATGTCGTGGGAGAGATCGCGCCGGACGCCGAGACCCCGGACGGGCGGGCGGCCCGGGCGCAGGGAACGCGCGAGCCCGCGGTTCGGGGCGCTCCGCCGGCCGCTGCCTGAGGGACGACGGCCGGGACGAATCGCGCCCGCCCGGCTTTGCAGCGGGCCGGGAAAACACTACAGTCTCAGCCCATGCTGCGCATCAGCCCATCATGCCGGGTCAACGTCCATCCCCTGGGGGAGATCGGTCGCACCCCGGGTGGGGATTTTGTCCTGACGCTGCGTAGAGGCGAGGGTGTCTGACCGGGCGCGCACCGCGCGGCGCGCCTCCGTGGTCTCCCTGTCGGTTCTGGCCGGCATCAATCTGCTCAATTACCTCGACCGCTACGTGGTTTCGGCGCTGCTGCCGCAGCTGAAGCGAGCCCCCATGGCGCTCGATGACTTTCAGCTCGGCACGCTGATGAGCGGCTTTCTCATCGTGTACCTGCTGGCGGCGCCGATTTTCGGGCGACTCGGTGATCGCGGCTCGCGCACCCGGCCGATCGCCATCGGCGTATTCCTCTGGAGCCTCGCCACGGGGCTTTCGGGCCTGGCGGGCAATTACCTGCAGCTCCTCGGGGCGCGCGCCACGGTCGGCATCGGCGAGGCGGCCTACGGCACCATCGCTCCATCGCTGCTCGCGGATTATTTCGCGCCCAACACCCGCGGGCGGGCGTTCGCGGCGTTCAAC
Source organism: Gammaproteobacteria bacterium (assembly GCA_027317845.1). GTDB lineage: Bacteria > Pseudomonadota > Gammaproteobacteria > Steroidobacterales > Steroidobacteraceae > 13-2-20CM-66-19. Next base: position 6,077 of record DAHVQK010000142.1, on the reverse strand, counting down.
ATGGCGATCCCGGTGGGCGCGGCGCTCGGGTACATCGTCGGCGGGATCGTGGCGGCGCATTACGGCTGGCGGGCGGCGTTCTATGTCGCCGGGGTGCCGGGCATGCTGCTCGCCTGGTGGATCTGGCGCCTGCCCGATCCTCCGCGGGGCTCTCGAGATCCGGATGAGGTCGCAGCCGCCGCGGGCGCCGGGACGAGGCCCGCGGTTCAGCCCGCGGTTCAGCCCGGATCCTGGGCCGTCTACCCGAGGCTGCTGCGCCAGCGGCCCTATCTGCTCACGGTGCTCGGCTACGCGGCGTACACCTTTGCGCTCGGCGGCCTGGCGTTCTGGATGCCGACCTTCCTCGAGCGCGTGCGTGGTGTGCCCGCGGTGCAGGCCACCGCGGGGTTTGGAGCGATCGTGGTGGTCACCGGGTTCGTCGGCACCTTCCTGGGCGGTTGGCTGGGGGATTACTGGCTGAAGTTCTCACCCCAGGCGTACCTGTGGATGTCCGGATGGGCGACGGTGCTCGCGGTGCCGGCGACTTATCTCGCGCTCGCCTCGGGCACGCCCTCGGTGTTCTACGGCGCGCTCGTCGTGGCCGAGCTGCTGCTGTTCATGTCCACCGGCCCAATCAACACGGCCATCGTCAATCTGGTCAATCCCGCGGAACGGGCGTGCGCGGTGGCGCTCAGCATTTTCGTCATCCATGCCCTGGGCGATGTGATTTCGCCCTCCATCATCGGCGGCGCCTCGGACATGACTTCGCTCGGCGCCGCGGTGATGATCGTGCCGTTCGCAGTGGTGGTGAGTGGAGTGCTGTGGCTGCTCGCTGCGAAGGCCGATGCCGGGGCCACCGGCGCCGGCACGGCGTCGATGGCCTGAGTCCAACACAGTGATCCGAAGGTGCCGTCGGCGCCTATTTGGCGACGAATGCCCGCTCGATGACGTAATCGCCCGCCTCACCGATGTGCGGCGACATCCGGAAGCCGCGCCCATCGAGCAGGGCACAGGTATCGGTGAGCATGGCGGGGCTGCCGCACACCATCGCGCGGTCGTTGGCCGGGTCGAGCTGCGGCAGGCCGAGGTCGTAGGAGAGCCTTCCGGACTCGAGCAGCGTGGTCAGCCGGCCCCGGTTGACGTGCGGCTCGCGCGTCACCGCGGGGTAGTACAGCAGCTTCTCGCGCACGGAGTCGCCGAGGAATTCGTGGGACTCCAGCTCCTCGATGCGATGCTTGACCACGGCGGACTCCCGGGCCCAGCGCACACCGTGCACGAAGATCACCCGCTCGAAACGCTCGTAGGTTTCCGGGTCCTTGATGACGCTCATGAAGGGCGCCGCCCCGGTGCCGGTCGAGAGCAGGTACAGGCGCTTGCCGGGTTTCAGATCGTGCAGCACCAGAGTGCCGGTGGGCTTGCGGCTGATCAGCACCTCATCGCCTTCGCGGATGTGCTGCAGGCGCGAGGTGAGCGGACCGTCAGGCACCTTGATGCTGAGAAATTCCAGGTGCTCCTCGTGGTTGGCGCTCGCGATGCTGTAGGCGCGCAGCAGCGGCCGGGAGTCGACGTGCAGTCCCACCATGACGAACTGGCCGTTCTCGAAGCGCAGGCCGGCATCGCGCGTCGTGGTGAAAGTGAACTGTGTGTCGGTCCAGTGCTGGACCGAGAGCACGCGCTCGCTGCCGAATGCCGCCAAGAGGGTCTCCAATATCCGGGTTTTGCCAGGGCGCGCATTCTACCGGGGCGTGTTCGCGGGGGTGGCGCTTTTGCGCTATGCCCTCATAATCCTGCGGCATATGTCATGGAACATCGGCAGAGCCGGCGCGGTTCGGCTGCTATCATGACTCGAGGCTCGACCGCGGCGATGCGGGGGCTGGATCGGCAGGGGGACTCATGGGCGAGCCGGGCACATCGGGCGGTCTGAAGGGCCGCACATTGTTCATCACGGGGGCGAGTCGCGGCATCGGGCTCGCGATCGCGCTCAGGGCGGCCCGCGATGGGGCCAACGTGGCGGTGGCGGCCAAGACCAGCGAGCCGCATCCGAGGCTCCCCGGCACGATCCACACGGCCGCCGCCGAGATCGAGGCGGCCGGCGGCAAGGCGCTGCCCCTGATGGTGGATGTCCGTGACGATGAGCAGGTGAGGGCCGCCATCGAGCGCACCGCCGAGACCTTCGGGGGGATCGACATCCTGGTGAACAACGCGAGCGCCATCAGCCTGACGCCCACCGCCTCGACGGACATGCGCCGCTTCGATCTGATGCACGGCATCAACACGCGCGGTACGCTGCTGTGCTCGAAGCTCTGCCTGCCGTATCTCGAGCGCGCCGCGAACCCCCACATCCTGGTGCTGGCGCCGCCCTTGAGCCTCGAGCCGCGCTGGTTCGCGCCGCACCTGCCCTACTCACTCGCGAAGTTCGGCATGAGCCTGTGCGTGCTCGGCCTGTCCGGTGAGCTGCGCGCCAAGGGCATCGCGGTCAATGCGTTGTGGCCGCGGACCATCATCGGCACGGCGGCCCTGAAGATCGCCATGCGAGGTGCTCCCGCGCAGGCACTGCGCCGCGTGCGCTCGCCGCAGATCGTCGCCGACGCGGCGTATGCCATCCTGAATCGCGACAGCCGCGGCTTCTGCGGCCACTTCTGTATCGACGAGCAGGTGCTGAGGGAGGAGGGTGTCAGCGACTTCTCGGCCTACCGCGATCCGGCGGTACGCGAGGATGAGCTGCTGACCGACCTGTTCGTCTAGGACGCCTGTGACTCAGAGGCGCCAGATCCGATGTCCGAGCTCGATGCCGGCGAGCTCGTAGCCCTTCCTGAAGTCACGGATGTGGCGCGCCATCCAGGTGCGCGCCGTCTCGGTGTCCTTGCGACCGAGCGCCTCGAGGATCCGTCGCTGGGCGGCCGCGATGCGCGCGCGCGCCTGCGGTACCTGGTCGATCATGTCGCGCAGCGAGGGCTCGAGGAGGTTGATGAGCGGCTCCTGCACCAGGGCGAAGACCTGGTTGTGGGTGGCCTCGCCGAGGCCCCGGAAGAATTCCGCCGCGTGGTGCACCGCGGTGCCGGTGTCGGAGTTTTCGGCATCGAAGCTTGCCCTGACCGCGGCGAGCCGCTCGAGATCCGCCGCGGTGCGCTCGCGGGCCGCGATTTCGGCGATCGGCGGCTCGTAGTGCGTCAGCGCCTCCCAGACTTCGAAGAAGGTTACATCGTGCAGCGCCAAGGCGCGGCTGACGTCCCTGGCGACCTCCCGATGCCGCGGCCGGCTGACTGTCATCCGCTTCGAGCCCGGACGGCGCTCGAGCAGGCCGCCGCTCTCGAGTTCCCGCAACGCTTCGCGCACCGTCGAGCGGTTGACTCCGAGCTGACGGGCGAGCTCGGTCTCGGGCGGCAATCGCTCGCCCTCGCGCAGGCTGCGGCTCAAGATGCGCTCGGTGATCGCGGCGGCGACCTTGCGGTAGGCCGGTGTGAGGCGGATTTGATCGAACTCGACGTTCATGTCACATTCTGGATTCAGGCGGCGTCCTCGAACAGCTCCCGTCCGATCAGCATCCGGCGGATCTCCTGCGTGCCGGCCCCGATTTCGTAGAGCTTCGCATCGCGCAGCAGCCGTCCGGCCGGATAGTCATTGATGTAGCCGTTGCCCCCGAGCGCCTGGATGGCCTCGAGCGCCACGCGCGTGGCGTTCTCCGCGGCGAACAGGATGCAGGCGGCCGCATCGCGCCGCTTCACCCGGCCGGCGTCGCAGGCTCGCGCAACGGCATACACGTAGGCGCGAGAGGCGCTGAGCGCTGTGTACATATCGGCGATCTTGGCCTGCATCAGCTCGAACATTCCAATGGGTTGGCCGAACTGCTTGCGCTCGCGCACGTAGGGCAGCGCCAGGTCGAGTGCGGCGGCCATCAGCCCGAGTGGTCCGCCCGCGAGCACCACCCGCTCGTAGTCGAGCCCACTCATCAACACGCGCACCCCGCCGTTCTGCGGCCCGAGCCGGTTGGCCTCCTGCACCCGGCAGTCCTCGAAAAGGAGCTCGCAGGTGCTCGAGCCGCGCATGCCGAGCTTGTCGAGCTTCTGCGCGGTGGAAAAACCGGGGAAGCTCCGCTCCACGATGAAGGCGGTGATGCCGCGGGCCCCCGCGGCGGGGTCGGTCTTGGCGTAGACCACGAGGACATCGGCATCCGGCCCGTTGGTGATCCACATCTTGCGTCCGTTGAGGACGTAGTGCTCACCCTGTTTTTCCGCTCTGAGTTGCATCGAAGTCACGTCGGAGCCCGCTTGCGGCTCGGACATGGCGAGGGCGCCGACATGCTCACCGCTGACGAGACGCGGCAGGTAACGGTCGCGCTGCTCATCGGTGCCATTCAGGCGCAGCTGATTGACGCAGAGGTTGGAGTGCGCCCCGTAGGAGAGGCCCACGGCGCCGGAGGCGCGCGAGATTTCCTCCATTGCGACGACGTGCGCCAGGTAACCAAGGTCGGCGCCGCCCCAGCGCTCCGGCACGGTGACCCCGAGGAGACCGAGCGCACCGAGCTCGGGCCACAGCTCGCGTGGAAACTCGTTGCTGCGGTCGATGTCGGCGGCGAGCGGCGCAATGCGCTCGGTGGCGAAGCGGCGCACCTGCTCGCGGATCTCCTCGGTCGCCTCATCGAGGCCAAAGCCGCAATCGGTCGATTCGTGGCCGGACATGAGCTTGTCTTCCATAGAGGTGGGATTGTATGATTGTCCGACAATAAGGCCATCGTGACAAGTCCATGCCCCGCATCGCCACCCGGCTCGATCCCCGTTCGCAGGACTTCCTCGACAATGAGCGCGCCCTGCGTGCCCTGGTGGATGAGCTCAAGGCCACGGTCGAGCGCGCCGCGCAAGGCGGGACGGCGCAGGCGGTGAGCCGGCACCGCGCCGCCGGTAAGCTCACTGCACGGGAGCGCATCCGGGTCCTCCTCGACACCGGCAGTCCCTTTCTCGAGCTCTCGCAGCTTGCTGCGCACGAGCTCTACGGCGGTGGTGTCGCCTGCGGCGGCATCGTGACGGGCATCGGGCGGGTGAGCGGCCGCGAGTGCGTGATCGTCGCCAACGATCCCACCGTCAAGGGCGGCACGTACTATCCCTTGACGGTCAAGAAACACCTGCGGGCGCAGGAGATCGCGCGGGAGAACCGCCTGCCGTGCGTGTACCTCGTCGAGAGCGGCGGGGCCTTCCTGCCCGCCCAGGACGAGGTGTTCCCCGACCGGGACCACTTCGGGCGCATCTTCTACAACCAGGCGACGCTCTCGGCGCTCGGGGTGGCGCAGATCGCCGTGGTGCACGGCTCGTGCACGGCCGGCGGCGCCTATGTCCCCGCAATGGCGGATGAGAATGTCATCGTGCGCAATCAGGGGCGGGTGTTTCTCGGCGGGCCACCGCTCGTGAAGGCGGCCACGGGCGAGGACATCGACCCGGAGTCCCTCGGCGGCGCCGACGTGCACTGTCGTCAGTCGGGTGTCTGCGACCACTACGCCGAAAATGACACTCACGCGCTCGCCATTGCCCGCAGCATCGTCGCGCGTCTGCGGCCGCCGCCCAATACCGATCCGCCGCTCGCCCCCCGCGAGCCGCACTACGATCCGTGCGAGCTCTACGGCGCAGTTCCCGCGAGCCTGCGCAAGCCCTACGACGTGCGCGAGGTGATCGCGCGCCTGGTCGACGGCTCGGAGATGGAGGAGTTCAAGCAGCTCTACGGCACGACGCTCGTATGCGGCTTCGCGCACCTTTTCGGCTATCCCGTCGGCATCCTCGCCAACAACGGCATCCTGTTCTCGGAAAGCGCGCTGAAGGGTGCGCACTTCATCGAGCTGTGCGCGCGCGAGCGCATTCCGCTGCTTTTCCTGCAGAACATCACCGGGTTCATGGTGGGGGCCAAAGCGGAGGCGGGCGGTATCGCCCGGGATGGCGCAAAGCTCGTGACGGCCGTGGCCTGCGCGCGCGTGCCCAAGATCACCGTCATCATCGGTGGCAGTTACGGGGCGGGCAATTACGCCATGTGCGGCCGCGCCTACTCGCCGCGTCTTCTGTTCCAGTGGCCCAACGCGCGCACCTCCGTCATGGGAGGCGAGCAGGCCGCGAGCG
>DAHVQK010000140.1 GCA_027317845.1 Gammaproteobacteria bacterium | reverse complement strand
TCTCCGCATGATCGCCGGCCTGGCCGTGGCGTTGTTGGGAGTGATCCTCGTGGTGCTCACCAGCGGCAAGAGCCTGAGCTTCCAGCCGAAGGCGACCCTGGTGCTGGTCAGCGTGCTCACCGCAGCGATCTATTTCACGGGACAGAAACCACTATCGGCCCGTTATGGAGCGGCGGCGGTGACCACCGTCACCTGCATCGGCGGGACGCTGGGGGCGCTGCCGTTCGGGCTCGGCCTGCCGCATGCCCTCGCGACCGTGCCGTTCGCCCGCACGGCGGCGCTGCTGTGGCTCGGTCTCGCGCCAACCTTCGTCGGCTATCTGACCTGGAACATGGCCATTCATCGAGCCAGCGTCAGCAAAGTGACCAGTTTCATCTACTTCTCGACACCGCTCGCGCTGCTGATCGGCTGGCTGTGGCTGGGCGAGCGGCCCGGCGGGCTGACGCTGATCGGCGGAGCGATCGTGGTGGGAGGAGTGATCCTGTCCAATACGAAGGGGCGCACGGCGGCGCAAGCGCCGGAGCGGACGGCTTGTGAATCATGACCCTCGCGGGGAGACCCATGTATTTGCTCTACATCGCCAATAAGAACTACTCCTCCTGGTCGCTGCGCCCCTGGGTGTTGATGGAGGCGCTCGGCGTCCCGTTCGAGGAGCGGGTTGTGCCGTTTGGCGAGAGCGCCAACCCGCATGATTTCCGCAAATTCGCGCCGAACGGCAAGGTGCCTTGCCTGTACGACGGCCCCACGGTGGTCTGGGACTCGCTCGCCATCGTCGAGTACCTGGCCGAGCGCCACCCCGGCGTGTGGCCCGCGGATGCGGCGGCCCGTGCCTTTGCGCGCTCGGCCACCGCGGAGATGCACTCTGGTTACGGGGCGCTCCGCCAGATCTGCGGCATGACCTGCGGCCTGAGGGTCCGCTTGCACAAGATCGATGCCGGCTTGCAGGGCGACCTGCGGCGGCTGGAAGAGCTGTGGCGGGAGGGCCTGTCGCGCTTCGGCGGGCCATACCTCGCGGGATCGCAGTTCTCCGCCGTCGATGCGTTCTTCGCTCCGGTGGCCTTCCGCATCCAGACCTACGGCCTGCAACTCGGTCGGCCCGCCATGGATTACGCGGCGCGCCTGCTCGCGCTCCCTGCCATGCAGAAATGGTATGAGGCCGCGCTGGCGGAAACCTGGCGAGACGCCGGCCACGAGCGCGAGACGCTCGAGGCAGGCACCGTGATTCAGGATCTGCGCGCACCCGCCGGCCGATAGACTGCCGCCGACTTTGCCGCAAGCCCGGCGGGAGTATGATCGCCCCGGGGAAGTGGTTCGCGGTGCTCGCGGCCGGGACTTGCAACGGCAGATGACCCCACGTGGTTACAGCAATGTCACTCCGCCGCATGACTGTGCCTTATTGTGTTCCCACCGCGAACGCTTACATACTTTTCTTTGGTAACCGTTTTATACCAAACAGAGGTCTGTCATGAAACAATCCGAGGTAAAGGGCGCGGACGGCATACTGTTGGCGGCGCGCGTGTTGCTTGCGCTGCTGTTCCTGATTTTCGGCTGGCAGAAGCTGTTCGCCTATTCGGGCACGGTGCAGTACATGACCCATGTCGGCGTCCCGCTGCCGGCGCTCGCAACCGTCGTCGCGATCGTCATGGAGTTCTTCGTCTCGATCGCCATCATCCTGGGTGTTGCAACACGGCCGCTCGCCGTGTTGCTGGCGATCTATACTTTGGGTACCGCGCTCATCGGACACCGCTACTGGACGATGACGGGCATGGACCGCTTCGAGAACGAAATCAACTTCTTCAAGAACATCAGCATCATCGGCGGCCTGCTCGCGCTCTACGTCACAGGCGCCGGCCGCTACGCCATCGACGGCGCGCGGCGCAGGTAGGCGAGGGCGATCTTTCCTCATCACGAATGCCAGGCGTGAGACCGATATCGCGCCGCGGCGGATGAACGACCGATGGCTGGCGCACGGGCTGGCTGTTCATCCAGAGGCGTCGAGTCGGCCCTGCCGGACTGGAACGGGCAGGTACAATTTGGCGCGCCCGACTGGATTCGAACCAGCGACCTGCAGCTTCGGAGGCTGCCACTCTATCCAACTGAGCTACGGGCGCGCCGCCCAGGGGCCGGGTGGATCCCGGCAGGGGTCGGCGATGATACGCGGATCGCCGGGTGCGCGTCCATTTGGGGAGGAGACCGCCGGGTCCATGGCTGGAGACGCGCCACCCATCCTGGAAGTCGCCCCCTGCGGTGCGTCAATGGCTGCGCATCTGCCTCAGCCAAATCGCCCATGACCCGCTATACTGACGCCTCCGCGTTCACCGATTCCGCCGAGAGATGTCGTGAGCAAGCAGGATACGCATTTCATCAATGTATTCAGTCTGGTGATCGGCATGCTGATGACGATCGCCATCCTGATTTTTGTTCTGGCTCGTTACATCGGCGCCCGTACCGAAGGTAAGGACGTCCTCACTGAGACCGAATACATCAAGGAGGTGTCCAAGCGCGTCGCACCGTTCGCTCAGGAGGCGATCGCCGGGCAGAACAATTCCGCGCTGGCCATCAAGCCGATCGCGGCAAGCGGTGCTTCCGCTAGCGGCGGCGGCGCCGCCACCGGCATCCCGACGAGCGGCCAGCAGCTGTTCCAGCAGACCTGCAGCGTCTGCCATGGCCCGGGTGTGGCGGGCGCGCCCAAGGCCGGCGACAAAGCCGCGTGGGCGCCGCACATCGCCAAGGGGCTGCCGACCCTCTACGACCATGCGCTGCATGGATTTACCGGGCATATGGGCACCATGCCGGCAAAGGGCGGACGCCCGACCCTGCCCGACGCCATCGTGGAGCGGGCGGTCAACTACATGGTGTCGCTGGTGGATCCGGCCCTCGTCAAGGGCAAGCAGAAGTAGCGCGCTCCCGGTCCAGGCAACGTAACATCACCGCCTCGCCCACGTGGCGGGCGGTGAGGCCCGGCTCGGCTTCGAGATCGGCAATAGTGCGCGCCAGCTTCAGGACACGCTGACGCACCCGGGCCGACAGCCGCAGCCGACACATCGCCTGATCGAGCAGCGCACGGCCGCCGGGATCGGGTACACACCAGCGGTCCAATTGCGCCTCCGTCAGGCAAGCATTGCAGCACCCCTGGCGCTCGAGCTGTCGCGCTCTCGCCGCGGCCACCCGCTCGGCCAGGAGGGCGGTGCACTCTCCCCGCGCTCCCTCATTGAAATCACCGCTCGTCAGACGAGGCACTTCCACGTGCATGTCGAGCCGATCGAGCAGCGGGCCGGAGATACGCGCGCGGTAGTGGCGAACCTGTGCGGGGGTGCAGCGGCACTCGGCTTGCGAATCGCCGTGGTGACCGCAGGGACAGGGATTCAGGGCCGCGATCAATTGAAACCGCGCAGGATACTCGGCGTGGACCGCCGCGCGTGACACGGTCACGATGCCGGATTCAAGAGGCTCGCGCAGCGCCTCCAACACGCGGCGATCGAACTCCGACAGCTCATCGAGAAAGAGCACCCCGTGGTGCGCCAGACTGATTTCACCGGGACGCGCCCGCGCGCCGCCACCCACCAGGGCGGCCGCCGAGGCCGTGTGATGCGGCGAGCGAAAGGGTCGACACCCGAAAGTGCCCGCACTGAAGCCCGCGGCGCTCGCCGAGGCGATGGCCGCGCAATCGAGCGCCTCCGCCTCGGTGAGCGGCGGGAGCAGACCAGGCAGGCGCTGAGCCAGCATGCTCTTGCCGCTGCCGGGCGGTCCCATCATGAGCAGACTATGCGATCCGGCGGCCGCGATGAGCAGTGCGCGCTTGGCCTGCAGCTGTCCGCGCACGTCGGTCATTTCCGGTCCACGCCACGTGTCAGGTGCCGGTCGTGGCGCAGGGCGCCCGGGGAGCATGGCGCGGCCGCTCCAGTACGCGCAGACTTCGCTCAGGTGTCCGGCGGCGTGCACCGAACCGCCGGCACCGATGACCGCCTCCTCCAGGTTATCGAGGGGCACGATCAGCTGGTGCCCGTCACGATGCGCATGCGCGGCCGCCAGCAGGACGCCGCGCACCGATCGGATTTCGCCCCCGAGACCGAGCTCGCCGTACAGCTCGCACGTCGGCGCATCGGCCCGGGGCACGAGCTGACCCGAGGCCATCAGGATACCGAGCGCCATCGGCAACTCGAATCGCCCGCCTTCCTTCGGGATCTCGGCGGGCGCGAGGTTCACGACGATCCGCCCGGCCGGAAATTCGAAGCCGCAGGACAGGAGCGCGGCGCGCACCCGCTCGCGGCTTTCCTTCACCACCGTCGCCGGAAGACCGACGATGTAGAAAACTGGAAGGCCGCTCGCAAGCGTGACCTCCACCTGTACCAGTGGAGCCGAAAGACCCACCTGAGCCCGGCAGGGCAGGCGCGCGACCGAGGGCACCATGGGATGAGGACGCGGTGCAGCTGGCAGTACCGGGCCCGGACCCGGTGCGCCCCCTCTAATGGGCGGAAGACGACCCGGCCCCTTCCAACGCCTGCAGCCTCGCTTCGAGCTCGGCGAGACGCTCACGCGTGCGCTGCAGCACCTTCGTCTGGGTGTCGAATTCCTCCCGGGTCACCAGATCGAGCTTGCCGAGGCTCGCGCGCAGCACGGCCCTGAAATTGCTCTCGAGGTCCTGCTGCAGGGTGCGCAGGGCGGGCGGAACGCTCTCGGCGAGCCGTCGGGCGATCGCATCGATACCAGGAATGTCCATTCTGACTCACCTCAACGTACGCGCCCCGGTTTGGGGCGGAAGGGCTCATGGATCGCACCAAATCAGTGCGGCATGCGCAGCGGATACGACGCAAGCCACGGAAATCGCACTGAAAAACCCGGTGGCACGGTTTCTGCACCATGGCCCGCGTCACCAGCTTACGCGTCTCGCGACCGGTCGTGGAGTCCCCAATTGTGACCCGATCGCCGAGAAACGCACGCCGCACGAGAACCGCCCCGGGAGAAAACATGCGTATCGCTCCAAAACACTTCAGAACCGTTTTCATGGCGGGGGCCGCGGCCCTTGCGGCATTGGGCCCCACCATGGCCTGGGCCGGCGCCGCCGCGCCCACGCCGGACAAGGGGGACATGGCCTGGATGATGACCTCCACCGCCCTGGTGCTGCTGATGTCCGTACCGGCGCTCGGCCTGTTCTATGGAGGCCTGGTGCGCACCAAGAACATGCTCTCGGTGCTGATGCAGGTGTTCGTCGGCTTCTCCCTGATCACCGTCCTGTGGTGCATCTACGGCTACTCACTCGCCTTCACCGCAGGTAACGAGTTCATCGGGGGACTCTCCCGGCTGTTCCTCGCCGGCACCTTCGATCCCGCGACAGGTGCGTTCTCGACGATCGGTACCTTCGACAAGGGCGTCGTGCTGAACGAGCTCGTGTACGTCGCCTTCCAGGCCACCTTCGCCGCCATCACCTGCTGCCTGATTCTCGGCTCGCTGGTCGAACGGGTGAAGTTCTCGGGCATCCTGCTCTTCCTCGCTTTCTGGTTCACCTTCTGCTACTGCCCGGTCGCACACATGGTGTGGTACGTGCCGGGCCTCGACACCAATCCCGCCGACCACCCCGTGGGAGGGCTGTTGGCGAACTGGGGCGCGCTCGATTTCGCGGGCGGCACCGTGGTGCACATCAATGCGGGCATCGCAGGCCTGGTGGGCGCCGTCATCCTCGGCAAACGCATCGGTCTCGGCAGGGAGCCGATGCCACCGCACAGCCTGACGATGACCATGATCGGCGCCTCGCTCCTGTGGTTCGGCTGGTTCGGGTTCAACGCGGGCTCCGCCCTCGAGGCCAACGGCTCCGCGGCCCTCGCCTTCTTGAACACCTACCTCGCCACAGCCTGCGCGGTGCTCACCTGGATGGGCACCGAGTGGATCATCAAGGGCAAGCCCTCGATGCTCGGGGCGGCCTCGGGCGCCGTGGCGGGCCTCGTCGCCATCACGCCGGCGGCCGGCAACGTGGGCATCCCGGGGGCCTTCCTGATCGGCCTCGGCGTTGGACCGCTGTGCTTCTGGGGCGTCACGGGCCTCAAGCGAATGATCCGCACCGACGATGCACTGGATGTCTTCGGCGTGCATGCGCTCGGGGGCATCTTCGGCGCCCTCACCACGGGCATCTTCAACGATCCGGCGCTCGGCGGACCGGGCGGCAGCGCCTATCCCGGCATCTGGGCGCAGCTGCTCATCCAGGCCAAGGCCGTGGCGGTGGTGGTGATCTGGACCGCCGTGGTGGCCGCCATCGGCTTCTACCTGATCAAGTGGACCATCGGCCTGCGCGTCAGCGAGGATGAAGAGCGCGAGGGCCTGGACATCACCGTCCACGGCGAGCGTGCCTACGACATGTGAGCTCGAGGCGCACTGGCCTGCTTGAAAGCCCCGGGCCGTGCCGCGGTCCGGGGCTTTCTTTTGGACGGCACTGTGCCGGCCTTCACCCCCACTCAGGGCGGCCGGGCTTAGAATGGTGCTTCGATCGGGATCACCACGCCGGAGATGCCTATGCCGCGCACCGCGATCTGCCTCACGCTCACAGCGGCTCTGCTGGCCGGAACGCTCGGCCTGGCCCACGCCGATGTCTATCGCTGGGTCGACAAGCACGGCGTCGTGCACTACACCGATCAGTGGGTTCCGGGCGCCAAGCTGATGATGAGCACGACGGAGTCGCTGAACGGCGGCGGCTCATCCCATGCCATGGAGGGACTCGCCGCCGAGAGCAAGGCGGCGGACCGGCTGATCCAGAAGCGCGCGGACGAGCGCGCCGTGCAGACCCGCGAAGCAAAACTGCAGGACCAGCGGTGCAAGCAGGCGCAATCGGTGTACAACCGGCTGATCTACGCACGGCGCCTCTTTACGGTCGACAAGAGCGGCCAGCGGCACTACTTCTCCGATGCCAAGGCCGATGCCGCGCGGGTCAAGGCGAAGCAAACCATGGACAAGCTCTGCGGCGCCCAATCGGGCTGATCGTCTGCCGCTCACCGCGGCGGCGTAGGGGATCCCCGGCGACTACGGATTCCGATTTCCACCGCCGAGGCTCTATAGTGGCTCCCGCGGCCAGTCCGGCCGCATCGAGGGGTGCCACCATCATGCGGGTAGGGTTCGTCGGACTCGGTGCGATGGGCGCCCACATGGCCCGCAACCTCCATCGTGAGGGACAGTTGACGTCGGTGTGGAGCCGCACCGGCGAGAAAGCCGGGGCCCTCGCCGCGGAGCTCGGTCTGCAGGCGCCGGCCACTCTGGCGCAGCTCGCGGCTGGCGTCGATGCGGTGGTGAGCTGCGTTTCCGCAGATGCCGATGTGCTGGAGGTCGCCGGGGCCCTCGCGCCCGCACTGGCGACCGGCTCGCTGTTGATCGACTGCTCGACCACCGCCGCCGATACGGCGCGCCGGGCCGCCGAGCTGCTGCGGCGCGGCGGGGTGGAGTTTCTCGATTGTCCGGTGAGCGGCGGGGTGGAAGGCGCGAGGGAAGGCACGCTCGCCATCATGGCCGGAGGCGCTCCCGAGGCATTCGAGCGGGCGCGGCCGATACTCGAGGCCATGGGCCGCACCGTCACCCTGTTCGGTCCCGTCGGCAGCGGCCAGGCGGCGAAGGCCACCAACCAGATCATGTGCGCCGGCATCATCGAGGCGGTTTCGGAGGCGATGGCCTTCGCGCGCGCCCAGGGACTGCCGCTCGAGAAGCTCATCGACACGCTCGGCAAGGGCGCCGGCTCGAGTTGGTACTTCGTGCACCGCGCACCCAACATGGTGCGGGGCAGCTTCCCGGCGGGCTTCCGCGTGCGCCTGCACGCCAAGGATCTGGCCATCTGCCGGGACATGGCGGCGCGCTTCGGGGTGTCCCTCCCCGTGGTCGAGCGCATGCTGGCCGAGTATGCCGAGCTGATTGCCCGCGGGCACGGCGACGAGGACATCTCCGCCACCTTCCGCCTCAAGGCCGAACTCTTCGAGCCGGACAAGAACGGCTCGGGCGGCTGAGACGTGAGCCGCTCAACAGGCGTCCGGCTGTGCAGCGGGCGCCGCGCGGGCGAAGGCGGGGAACAACTCCAGGTGCTCGCTGATCGATCGCAGCGTCGGGTAGGGCGCGAGATCGCAGTTGAAACGGCGGGCGTTGAACAGCTGCGGCACCAGGCACACGTCCGCCAGGGTGATTCCTGCGCCGAAGGCGTGGCGGCCGTCACCCAGTCGGCTCGTCTCCACTTCCAGGCCGCGCAAGCCTTCGGCGATCCAATGTCGGTACCAGGTGTTGACCGCGGCCTCGTCCTGCCCCAGGGGCGAGCGCAGGTAATTCAACACGCGCAGATTGTTGAGCGGATGCAGGTCGCAGGCGATGGAGAGCGCCAGTGAGCGGACGCGGGCGCGGTCCACGGGCGCAGACGGCAGGAGCGGCGGCTGCGGATGCGTCTCTTCCAGGTACTCCAGGATGGCGAGCGACTGGCTGAAGACCGTGCCGCCGTCCTCCAGGGCGGGCACCAGGCCCTGGGGGTTCATCGCGAGGTAAGCCGGACTGTGGTGCATGCCCGGACGCAGATCCACCGCGATCGATTCGAACGGAATGCCCTTGAGATTGAGGGCGATGCGCACGCGGTAGGCCGCGGAGCTGCGAAAATAGGTATAGAGTTTCATGACGTGCACGGACCCGCGGGCTTCACATGGCGCAAGCGTGCCACGGCGGGACACGCCCCGGAAAGGCCCGAGACGGCTCCGCGCGGGCCCGCTAGAATCCTTCTTCATGAGCATCTGGCACCGAGACGTCACACCCGAGTCCCTGGGGCAGATGGCAGCCGACACCTTCGCCGAGCGAATCGGCATCCGCATCACCGAAATCGGCTCCGATTACCTGCGCGCCACGATGCGGGTGACGCCGGAGCTGCACCAGCCCTACGGCATCCTGAATGGCGGAGCCTCCGCGGCGCTGGCCGAGAGCGTCGGCAGCTTTGCAGCCGGCCTGTGCATCGATCCGGAGCGCTTCATGTGCCTCGGACAGGAGATCAATGCCAACCATCTGCGCCCGGTGAGCGCCGGCGTAGTTACCGCCACCGCCCGGCCATTCCACATCGGCCACCGCAGCCACGTCTGGGGCATCGAGGTCCGGGACGAGCAGGGCCGGCTCACCTGCGTATCGCGGCTGACCATGGCCGTGGTGCCGCGCCGGGCCTCGGCGCCCTTGAGGCGCACTCGGTCATGAATGCTCGAATCGTCCTCGCCGCCGCGGCCGCCGCGCTCGGCTGCGCGGCCTGCGGCTTCAAGGGACCGCTCTATCTGCCGCAGCAGAACGCCGCCGTAGTGACTCACCCGGCGCCGGCCAACAAGGTTGCCCCGGGATCCCCTCAGACCCCGGACGCGAAGACCGGGAACAAGAAGCAACAGCAGGCTACGCCGCCTCAAGGCCGGTGAGCGGCCTGGCGCCCCGCGGAGTGACGGGGTGGCAACCGGCATTCGCTATACTGGCCTCATGTCCGATTCCCCTCCCGATCTCGTCCTGATCGACGCCTCCTCCTATCTCTACCGGGCTTTCAACGCCCTGCCACCGCTCACCAATTCGCGCGGCGAGCCCACCGGGGCGCTGTTCGGCGTGCTGAACATGCTCTCCAAGTTCCTGAAGGAGTGCCGGCCGAAGCGCCTCGCTCTGGTCTTCGATGCGCCGGGGCGCACCTTCCGCGACGAGCTGTTCGCCGAATACAAGGCGCACCGGCCACCGATGCCCGATGACCTGCGCGCGCAGATCGAACCGCTTCTTGCCGCCATTGCCGCCCAAGGCCTGCCGCTGCTGCGCATCGAAGGCGTGGAAGCGGACGATGTGATCGGCACTCTGGCGCGCCGTGCCGCGCAAAGCGGCGAGCGGGTTCTCATCTCGACCGGTGACAAGGACATGGCGCAGCTGGTCGACCAGTCGATCACCCTGATCAACACCATGAGCAACACGGTGCTCGATCGCGCCGGCGTCAAGACCAAGTTCGATGTCTTTCCGGAACAGATCATCGACTACCTGGCCCTGGTGGGCGACAGCTCCGACAACATTCCGGGGATCGACAAGGTCGGCCCGAAGACCGCGGCGAAGCTCCTCGGTCAGTACGGCACCCTCGACAATCTCATCGCACACGTGGGCGAGGTGAGCGGCAAGGTCGGCGAGAATCTGCGCGCGGGCCTCGCCACGCTGGAGCTGTCCCGCCAGCTCGCCACCATCCACGCCGAAGTCGACCTTCCCGTGGAACTCGACGACCTCGAGCCATCTCCCCCGGACCTCCAGCGGCTGCGCGAGCTGTACACGAGGTACGAGCTGCGCTCGCTGCTGCGCCAGATCGAAGAAGGCGATGCCTCGACGGAGGCCACCGCCAGGGTGCGGACCGCCGGGGCGGAACCGGCCGCACCCGCACTCACTACGCCGGACGACGCGCACTGGACCACTCGCCAGTACGAAGTCATCCTGACACGCGAGCAACTCGATCGCTGGCTGGAGAAGATGCGCACGGCCGAGCTGATCGCCTTCGACACCGAGACCACCAGCCTCGATTACATGCGGGCCGAGATCGTCGGTGTCTCGGTGTGCATCACACCGGGAGAGGCGGCCTACGTGCCGCTGGGGCACGCGTATGACGGGGCGCCACCGCAGCTCGATCGCGCCCAGACGCTCGCCGCGCTGCGACCCGTCCTCGAGGACCCTGCAAGACCGAAGGTCGGTCACCACCTGAAATACGATGCGCACGTTCTCGCCAACCACGGCATCCGGCTGGAGGGCATGCGGTACGACACCATGCTCGAGTCGTATGTTCTGAACAGCGTCGCAACGCAACACAACATGGACGCCGCCGCGCGTCACTATCTCGGCCTGCATACCATCACCTACGAGGAAGTCACCGGCAAAGGCGTGAAACAGATCGGCTTCGCACGGGTGCCGCTCGAGAAGGCCGCGGAGTACGCCGCGGAGGATGCCGACGTCACGATGCGCCTGCACCACGTGTTGTGGCCGAAAATCGCTGGCCTGCCGGCCCTCGAGCGGCTCTACCTCACCATCGAGCAGCCGCTGGTCCCCGTGTTGCAGCGCATGGAACGCCACGGTGTGCGGGTGGATCCCGGGAGGCTGCGCGCCCAGAGCGCCGAGATCGCGCTGAAACTCGTTGATCTCACCCAGCGGGCGCACCACGAGGCGGGATCTGAATTCAACATCGACTCTCCCAAACAGCTCCAGCAGGTTCTGTTCGAGAAGCTTGGGCTGCCAGTACTGCGCAAGACGCCGAAGGGCCAACCGTCCACCGCCGAGGATGTCCTGGAAGAGCTGGCGGCAACCTACCCTCTGCCCCGCACGGTGCTCGAGTACCGTGCGCTCGCCAAGCTCAGGTCCACCTACACCGAGAAGCTCCCCGAGCTGATCAATCCCGACACGGACCGCATCCACACGTCCTATCATCAGGCGGTGGCCCAGACGGGCCGGCTGTCCTCCACCGATCCGAACCTGCAGAACATCCCGATCCGCACTCCCGAAGGCAGGCGCATCCGCCAGGCGTTCGTGGCGGCGCCCGGCCATCGGCTGGTGGCGGCGGATTATTCGCAGATCGAGCTGCGCATCATGGCGCACCTGTCGGGCGATGAGGGTCTGCTTGCCGCCTTCGCCGAGGAGCGCGACGTCCACCAGGCCACCGCGGCCGAGGTGTTCGGCGTACCGCTCGAATCGGTCGGAGCCGATCAGCGGCGGCTCGCCAAGACCATCAATTTCGGGCTGATCTACGGCATGTCACCGTTCGGCCTGGCACGCCAGCTCGGCATCGACCGCGGCTCGGCACAGCGCTATGTGGAGCGCTACTTTCAGCGCTATCCGGGGGTCCGCCGCTTCATGGACGAGACGCGCGCCCGGGCCCGCGAGCGCGGGTTCGTCGAGACGGTATTTGGCCGGCGGCTGTATCTTCCCGACATCCGCTCCGGCAACCAGCAGACCCGCCAGTATGCCGAGCGCAGCGCCATCAATGCGCCGATGCAGGGCACCGCCGCCGACATCATCAAGCGCGCCATGATCGCCGTGGACGCCTGGTGCCTCGGCGGCGCACCGGCACGCCTGATCATGCAGGTGCACGATGAGCTGGTGCTCGAAGTGCCGACGGAATCCGTCGAGACCGTGATCGCGGAGGTCCGCGGACTGATGACGGATGCGGCGACGCTGCGGGTGCCTCTGCGCGTCGAGGTCGGCTCGGGCGCCAACTGGGACGAGGCGCACTGAATGACCCGCGAGCGCCCGCAGCTGCCGCCCTTCGCGGCGCTTCGCGCCTTCGAGGCGGTGGGAAGGCTCGGCGGAATCCGGCGGGCGGCCCAGGCGCTCGGCCTCGACCATGCGGTGGTCAGTCGTCACCTGCGCGCGCTGGAGATGCACCTCGGCGTGCAACTGGTGCACCGCTCCAAGGGCAGCGTCGCGCTGACGGAGCAGGGCGCTCGATTCCTCGGGCGGATCTCACCGGCGATCGCGGAGCTGACGAATGCCGCGGCGGAGCTGATGCAGGATGGCGCCGAGCGGCGCCTGCGCATCTGGTGCATGCCGGGCCTCGCCTCGCTGTGGCTGACATCGCGGCTCGAGAGCTTCCACGCCGCCAATCCCGATATGGAGCTCGAACTTCAGTCGAGCCATCAAAGCCCGGACTTCACCCGCTACGAGGCCGATGCCGACATTCGGTATGTTGCGGGCAATGAGCGCATGACGGCGGCGGTGACGACGGGAGGCGTCCGGCGCATCGAGCTCGCCCGGCCACCGGTGCTGGCGGTGGCGAGTCCGGGGCTGCTCGCCATGCTGCCGCCCGTGCGGGAGGCGAGCGATCTGCTGCGCGTCCCGCTGCTGCACGAGGAAGATGACACCCAGTGGCACCAGTGGCTGAGCGCTTACGGTGCGAAGGTTTCCCGACCCATGCGCGGTCCGCGACTGTGGCCGGCGCAAATCACGCTGGAGGCGGCCCGCCGGGGCCAGGGCGTTGCGCTCGCCAACAGCCTGCTGCTCACGGAGGACCTCGCGGCCGGGCGCCTCGCCGTAACCTGGCCGGCGGCCGGGGTGAGCACCGAAGTTGCCCTGGGGTCGTACGTGTTCACGGCGCGAGCCGATCGCTGGCAATCCTATGGAGTGAGCCGCTTTCGGCGCTGGCTGCGCGCGGCGATGGCGGGTGCGGGACGCTGACGGCGAAGCGAGGCCACGCGAGAGGTCATTTCAGCGTTTCGATCGAATCGAGCGTGGCCTGACCGAGCGCGATGTCACCCTGCCTCTTCAGCGCCTCGCCCAGACTGAGCCGATCGCGCAGCTCCCGGTTCTGGCTCAGCTTGAACTTGCCGACCAGCCTCGTGATCGCGATCTCGATACCGACGATCGAGCGCAGCATCGCCTCGATGTAGTCTTCGGGAGCGTCGCTCATCTTCCAGGGCTTCGGTTGAGTCGCTTCGTGGACGGTGGTGAGCCGTCCCACCAGGCCGCGCAGAAACGGCTCCTCGTGCCGGATCGTGATATTGCCGTGGGCGTGCGCCACACGGTAGTTCCACGTGGGCACCTGCTTGTGGAACTCGTGCTTGCTCGGAAACCAATTTGGGGAGACGTACACGTGCTCGGCACGGAAGACGGCCAGCACCTCGGCGCCATCCTCGACTTCCCTCCAGACCGGATTCGCTCGGGCAACGTGCGCGCGAAGCACGCCCCGCTCCCCGGCGCTCGGGTCCAGTTCGAAGGGCACGTGGTTGGCATCGAGCCCGCCACGGCCCCGTGTGACGAGGACACCCAGAGGATTCTCCCGGATGAGCCGGAACAGCGCTTCCTCGTCGGACACGGAGAAATGGGCGGGCACGTACATGTCGCGGGAGAGATCGGGTTTGCGGATGCGCCTCCATCGTCAACCGCGACTGGATCCTCTGCAAGGACCAGTTTGGCGCGAATCGGACAGACCAGCAACCGGGGCCCCGTGTGCACCTTCGCGCATGCAATTCCCGGCTCAGGCACCCTCTCCAGCCACGCTTCGCCTCGCAGCCGGCCCCGCCCTCCGCCGTACTCCGTAGGCGAGCACGGCGAGCGCCACGGCCACGAGACTCGCATAGAACTGGCTGGCCAGGTCCGGTGTCAACACCATGGCGATGAGCACCACGGCAAGCGCCCCGACCGTCGCGTAACTCAACCAGGGGAATCCCCACATGCGGATCGCGGGCTCGGGCTCCCGCTCACGACCCCGCTTGAGGCGCAAACGGATCTGCGACACTGCCGTCAGGGCATAGACGAACACGATGAGCGCCCCGCCGGCGTTGACCAGGAACGCGAACATCCCGCGGGGGGCGAGCGAGTTCGCCAGGATGCCGAGCACACCAGCGACCGCGCCGACGGCCACCGAGCGCGCCGGCACGTGCCGCGCATTCACCTTCACCAGCCACTCGGGCGCGTCGCCGTTCTCGGCCAGCACGAACAGCACGCGTGAGCAGACATAGAATGCGGAGTTCAGGCAAGAGAGGACAGCGGTCAGGATGACCGCGCTCATCGATCGGGCGATCCACGGATGCCCGGAAGCCGACAGCGCCAGGGTGAACGGGGAAAGCCCGGGCACGACGCGGCTCCAGGGAACCGCCGCCACGATGAAGAAGATCGATACGACGTAGAAGACCAGGATGCGCAGCATGACCGAGCGGGTCATGGTCGCGATCGCCCGGGCGGGCTCGGCGGATTCGGCCGCCGCCACGGTGGTGATTTCCGCGCCGGTCATCGCGAAGAACACCGTCGCGACGCCCGCGAGCACCGCGAGCATCCCATGGGGGGCGAAGCCTCCGTGGCCGGTCAGGTTCTCGGCCACGTGACCGGCCGGCGAGAATCCAAATACGTACGCCGCCGCCAAAGCGATGAACACGAGGATGGCCGCCACCTTGATGGAGGCGAACCAGAATTCGAACTCGCCGTACGAGCGAGCCGACATGAGGTTCACCGCCGTCATCAGCCCCATGAGCGTCAGACCCAAAACCCAGGTGGGCAGCGGCAACCAGCCGTGCAGCAGCGTCGCCCCGGCGATCGCCTCCACCGGAATGACCACCACCCAGAAGTACCAGTAGAGCCAGCCGCTCACGAATCCCGCGCCGTTGCCGAGCGCCGCGCGGGTGAATTCGCTGAAGGAGCGCACGCCCGGCAGGGCGACCGCCATTTCCCCGAGCATCTGCATCAGAAGCACGATGATCAGTCCCGATCCTAGGTAGCTCAGTACCGAGGCTGGACCTGCGCCGGCGATGGCCACGCTGCTGCCGACGAACAGCCCGGCGCCGATGATGCCGCCGACGGTGATCATGGTGACGTGCCGGTGCTCGAGCGTGCGGCTCAGACCGGCTTCGCTTTCTCGGTGCGGCATCTGGCTCATCGTGCTCCCCCGGGAAGGACGGACGGGCCGGCG
>DAHVQK010000124.1 GCA_027317845.1 Gammaproteobacteria bacterium | reverse complement strand
AAACGGAGTCAGAGTCCGTTGTCCTACCACTAGACGATCCCCCAAGAAACGGGCGGCGTGTCCGGTAGACGCGCCGGGGCAGGTATTGAATCCCACCCCGGCGACGGCTTCAAGATCCCGTTAACGCTTGGAGTACTGGGTTCCGCGGCGGGCCTTGCGGCGTCCGACCTTCTTGCGCTCGACCTCGCGCGCGTCGCGTGTGACGAAGCCCGCATCGCGCAGCGGCTTGCGCAGCGTCTCGTCGTACTCGATCAGTGCGCGGGTGATGCCGTGACGGATCGCTCCGGCCTGGCCCGTAATGCCACCACCGTCGACCGTCACGCTGATGTCGAAACGCGTGCTCATCTGCAGCGCCTCGAGTGGCTGGCGCACGATCATCCGGCCGGTCTCGCGGCCGAAGAACTCATCGAGCGGACGGTCGTTGACCGTGATCTGCCCATTGCCGGAGCGAAGGTAGACGCGCGCTGTGGCGGTCTTGCGCCGCCCGGTGCCGTAGTTCAGTTGCTGGACTGCCATCTGCGATTCCTCAAATCTCGAGCGGCCGCGGCTGCTGGGCCTGGTGCGGGTGCTCGCCGCCGGCGAACACGTGCAGCTTCTTGAACATGCGCCGTCCCAGCGGGTTCTTCGGCAACATGCCCTTGACGGCGAATTCGATCGCCCGCTCGGGGTGCTCGTTGAGCAGCTTCTCGAGCGCGATCGACTTGATCCCGCCGATGTGGCCGGTGTGGTGGTAATAGATTTTATCGCTCAGCTTACGCCCGGTGACATGCACCCTGCCGGCATTGAGCACCACGATGTGGTCACCCATGTCGACGTGGGGGCTGTAATCGGCCTTGTGCTTGCCTTTTAAGCGATGTGCGATCTGCGTGGCGAGACGCCCGAGCGTCTTGCCGGTGGCATCAACCACGAACCAGTCGCCCCGGACGCTGCCGGATTTGGCGAAAACCGTCTTCATATGAGCCTCAAGCCAGGGGCTTCGATCCAAAAGGGACCCTATCCGAAGGGCCGGCAAGTCTACTGAAGGAGCGCCCGTATTGCAAAACCGGCTTGCGCGATTAAGGTGTGCCCCCGGTCCCGCCGCACCTATAATACGTTGCATGGAGGCCTCCCGGATTCTGGATCCGTGCATCGGCGTGCTCGATCGGGCGCTGAGGGCCCTTTTCGCCCCCGCCCGCACCTCGCGCCCAGTGCCGGCCCCCCCGCCCGGAGCGCAAGCGCAGCAGCAGGACCTCTCGGCCGGGGAGCGGCGCCGGGCCGCCGGTCTGATGCGGGTCAACCACGCCGGAGAGATCGCCGCCCAGGCCCTCTATCACGGCCAGGCGCTGGTGGCGCGCACCGAGGCCACCCGCGGCATGCTGCTCAAGGCGGCGCAGGAGGAGACCGATCATCTGGCCTGGTGTGAGCGGCGCCTGGCCGAACTCGATGCGCGGCCCAGTGTGTTCAACCCCCTGTGGTACGCCGGCTCATTCGCCATCGGCGCGCTGGCGGGCCTCGCGGGCGACCGGGTCAGCCTGGGCTTCGTGGTCGAGACTGAGCGTCAGGTCGAGGGTCATCTCGGTTCCCATCTCGGTGCGCTGCCGGCCGGCGACCTTCGCAGCCGCGCCATCGTGTCGGCCATGCAGGCGGATGAGGTCGCGCACGGCGCGCACGCCAAGGCGGCCGGTGGCATGGATCTGCCCGCTCCGGTGCGCGAGCTGATGCGCCGCACCGCCCGCGTCATGACGACGACCGCTTACTGGGTTTGAAGGTCTCTGGCTCTGGCGTTTTGCGCATCCCGTGCGGTACGCTTGTCCCGGGTGGGTTCAAATTAAGTCATATTCCTCCTCGTCGAGGCCACAGACAGCTCGGGGTGCCGTTAATGGAAGAGAACGTCGTCAAGCCGCTCAGTGACATTCCGGCGATCAACCGATTCCTCAGCTACTGCCGCATTCGCACCGTACCCTCCAAGACGGTGGTCATTCATGCGGGCGACCTTCCCGATGTCCTCTACTACATCATCAGCGGCTCAGTCGAGGTGATGATCGAGGACGAGGAAGGGAACGAGATGGTTCTCGCCTACCTCAACCGCGGGCAGTTCTTCGGGGAGATGGGCCTGTTTTTCCAGGATCAGGCGACACGCAGCGCGTGGGTACGCACGCGCAACGCGTGCGAGCTGGCCGAGATGACCTACCCGCGCTTCCGGCAGATCGCCGCGGAAAGCCCCGGACTGGTATTCGAGCTCGCGACCCAGCTCGCGACCCGTCTGGATCGCACCAACCGCAAGCTCGGCGATCTGGCGTTCGTCGACGTCACCGGCCGCGTCGCTCACGCCATCAACAACCTCTGCGAAGAGCCGGATGCCATGACCCACCCGGAGGGCATGCAGATCAAGGTGAGTCGGCAGGAGCTGTCCCGGCTGGTCGGCTGCTCGCGCGAGATGGCCGGAAGAGTGCTGAAGGTACTGGAGGATCAGGGACTGCTGCGCGCCACCGGCAAGACCATCGTGGTGTTCAATGCGCGGCCCAAGATGAGAACCCGTCCCGTGGTCGTACCGGTCAAACAGACCGCCCGGCCGACCCCGGTCAGCTCGGCACACGACGACGAGGATGACGAGGACTGATTCCGCCCCCTCGGTCCTGATGCGCCGCGCAGAGGCCCGCCCGATGGCGGGCCTCGTTGTCTCGGGACTTCCTCAGCGCGAGCGCTGCTGAGATTCCCATTGCATCGCAAGCGGCACCTTCTTGCGGGCCAGCTTGTCGATCTCGCGTGCATCGCGCGCCTTGCGCCGGGGATCGCTCGATGTCGCGTAGTCCGCGATCAGCTTGCGCGCCTCGGCGGTCCGCCTCTTCTTCACAGCGAGATGGTGGCCGACAACGCACCCGCCCACTGCGCCCAACACGGCGTGATGGTGCGCGTAGTGGCCGGCCACGGCGCCCACGGCGGCACCCGTCAAGCAGCCTGCCTGCGAGGTGGGCGCGATCGCGAGCAACATGATGAACGCTGGCACCACCCACAGGACGTTCGAGCGTTTAGGCATGACCCATTCCTCTCGTTGGTTGGCAATATGATCATTCGCCGGCGATGGTCATCTCTCCCACCAGCACTGAGCCGCAGCGGATCGAGCCCCGCACATCCACGTCATCGCCAAGCGCCACGATGTTGCGATACATCGCGCGCAGGTCGCCTGCGACGGTCACCTCGTGAACCGGATAGGCGATGGCTCCGTCCTCGACCCAGAAGCCGCTGGCGCCGCGTGAGTAGTCCCCGGTCACTCCGTTCACCCCCTGCCCCATGAGCTCGGTAATCAGCAGCCCCGAGCCGATGTCCTTCAGGAGCCGCTCTTTCGAGCGCGCCGCATCGGCATGACGGCCCGACACACCGACCAGAAGGTTATGAATGCCTCCGGCATTACCGGTCGTCCTCAGCCCGAGGCGCCGGGCCGAATAGCTGCCGAGCACGTACCCCTGGAGTACGCCCTCGCGCACCAGCTCCCGATCGTGGGTGGCCGCGCCCTCGGCATCGAACGGCGCACTGGCCAGTCCCTTGGGGATATGGGGACGCTCGCTCATCTGCAGGAAGTCCGGAAATATCTGCTCCCCGGCCGCACCGAGCAGGAACGAGGCCTTGCGGTACTGGCTCGCACCGCGGATGGCTCCGATGAAGTGCTGAAACAGCCCACGCGCCATCTCGGGCGAGAAGACCGCCGGCGCGCGGCGGGTCGAAAGCTTGCGCGCCCCCAGTCGCGCCACGGCGCGCCGCGCGGCCGCTACACCGACGGATTCCGGGGTCTCGAGCTCGCCCGGATCGCGCGCCGCGGTGAACCAGTAGTCGCGCTGCATCTGGCCGTCTTGCTGGGCGATGAGCGAACAGCTGACCGAATGGCTGGTCGCGGAAAAACCGGCCAGGAAGCCCAGCGAATTGCCGAACACCCCGGTATGACGCTGGCTGCTCACCGAGGCGCCCTCGGAGTTGGCGATACGCGCCTCGCCACTCATCCCGGCCCGCTCGCAGCGGCGCGCGAGGGTGATCGCCTCCTCCGCGGTGATCTCCCAGGGATGATCGAGGTCCAGCTCCGGAATGTCCCGCGCGAGCGCTTCAGGATCGACCAGGCCGGCATAGGGGTCCTCAGCCGTGTAGCGCGCGATGGCGCACGCCTTCTCCACGGTGGCGCGGACCGCCTGCCGGGTGAGATCCGCCGTGCTGGCCGCGCCCTTGCGCTGGCCGAAGTACACTGTCACCGAAAGGCCCCGGTCCCGCTGGTATTCGATGGTCTCGACTTCCCCGAGCCGGACCGTGACGCCCAGCCCCTTGGCCCTGCTGGCATCGGCCTCGGCCTGTGATGCGCCCTGACGGCGAGCCTCCTGCAGAGCGAAGCCGACGACATCGTGAAGCTGAGGGGGGCTGTTCGGTTCTACCGACTGCTGTATGGGTTCCATTCGGCTCCGGCAAAATTGAAGACTACAATTTTCATTTTAACGCCTCCCGAGCGATCCACCCGTGATGACGCCATCTTCGAGGGGAACCCCCTCCGACGACTCCGACCTCGAACTGCCCAGCAAGAGCGCGCGCAAGCGAACCGCGCACGCCGCCCAGGACCTGGGCGAGGCGCTGATCGGCCTGCGCCAGGCTGAGCTCGATGCACTCGACCTGCCGGAGCCATTGCTCGATGCCATCCGCGAGGCGCGTCGCATTCGCAGCCGCGCCGCGGGCGCTCGCCAACGGCAGTACATCGGCAAGCTGATGCGGGGAATCGATCCCGAACCCATCCGTCGGGCACTGGCGACGCGCAGTGAGCAGGACGTCCAGGAAACCCAGCGCTTCAAACGTGCCGAGGCCTGGCGACAGCGCCTGCTCGAGGAGGGTGAGGCTGCGCTCGAGGAGCTCTCGCGATTGAGGCCCGATCTCGACCGGCCTCATCTGGCGCGCCTGGTGAGCGCTGCCCAGCAGGCCACGCCCAGCGACTCAGGCCGCAGCCAGGGTCCCGCAGGCCGTGAGCTCTTTCGCGCTTTGCGCGCCCTGCTTGGGTAAAATGCCGAGATGAAAGAGTCGTCTGGAACGATTTTTAACCCGGCACAGCCGCGCCCCCCCAGGGGTGAGGGGCAAGATGAGCCACGCAAACCGCTGGTCGGCATCATCATGGGCTCCTCCTCGGATTGGGAGACCCTGCGGGCGGCCGCCGACATGCTCGACAAGCTTGCCGTCCCGTATGAGGTCCAGGTGGTCTCGGCGCACCGCACGCCGGATCTGCTCTTCGAGTATGCCTCGCAGGCCTGCGAGCGCGGCCTTGAGGTCATCATCGCCGGCGCGGGCGGGGCGGCCCATCTGCCCGGCATGACCGCTGCGAAGACCCGCCTGCCGGTCCTCGGGGTTCCGGTCCAGTCGAAGACCCTCGGGGGCCTCGATTCACTGCTGTCCATCGTTCAGATGCCCGCAGGCGTGCCCGTCGCGACCTTTGCGATCGGCGCCGCGGGGGCGACCAACGCCGCGCTGTGCGCCACCGCCATCCTCGCCAACAAATATCCTGCCTTCGCGGCGACGCTCGAGTCCTTCCGCCGCAACCAGACCGCCGGGGTCCTCGCTCACCCCGATCCCCGTACGGTGGAGAGCGCATGACCGTCGGCGTCGTGGGCGGCGGCCAGCTCGGCCGCATGTTGGCTTTGGCGGGCTATCCGCTGGGAGTGGATTTCCTGTTTCTCGACCCCGCGCGCGAGGCGCCGGCGGGCCGGGTGGCGCCCGTGGTGCACGGGGCATTCACCGATCCCCAGCTGCTCGAGTGGCTGGCGGGAGAGTGCGAGGTCATCACCTTCGATTGGGAGAACATCTCCGTCGAGGCGCTGCGCGAGCACGCCTCGGGCCACGAGGCCCGCATCTGCCCCCCGATCGCCGCCCTGGCGGCTGCGCAGGACCGTGTATCGGAAAAACGGCTGTTCGAGCGGCTTGGGATTCCGACCACGCGCTGGCGCGCGGTAGGATCGGTGTCTCAGCTCGAGCGGGCGCTCACCGAGGTGGGTCTACCGGGCATGCTCAAGACACGCCGCATGGGATACGACGGCAAGGGTCAGCTGCGGATCCGGACGCGCGAGGACGCGCACCGCGCCTTCGAGGCCCTGGGCGATGTGCCCCTCATCTACGAGGAGTGGGTGCCGTTTGACTGCGAGGTGTCCATCATCGGTGCACGCAGCGTACGGGGAGAGACAGCGGTCTATCCCCTGAGCGGCAACGTCCACGCCGACGGCATCCTGCGCTTGACCCGCGCTCCCTTCGGGCCGGCCTCGTGGCAGCGTGCTGCCGCTCGCCATCTGGCCCGCTGTCTGCAGCATTTCCGCTATGTCGGCGTGCTCGCCGTGGAGTTCTTCGTGCGCAACGGGCGCCTCATCGCCAATGAGATGGCCCCCCGCGTACACAACTCCGGTCATTGGACCATCGAGGGCAGCGCCACCAGCCAGTTCGAGAACCACCTGCGCGCCATCCTCGGCCTGCCGCTCGGCTCGACGCGCTCGCTCGGGCACAGCGCCATGATCAATCTGATCGGCGAGGTGCCGCCTCGCGAGCAGCTGCTCGCCATCGAGGGACTGCACCTGCACGATTATGGCAAGCAGCCCCGGACCGGGCGCAAGGTCGGCCACTGTACGCTGGTGGAGGACACGGCCGCCAAGCGCGACCGGCTGGCGCGTCGTCTGCTCAAGACGCTCGCCCCCGGGGTGCGTTTTTCATGAGCGCGGTAGCATAATCGGACAGCCATGTACATCGAGCCGTTCCAACTCAAGGATCTGCCGTTTCGGCTCAGCCCCGACCCGCAGTTCCTGTACCTGTCGAAACAGCACGCCCGCGCCAAGGCGTACATGGAGTCGACGATCTGGTTCGCCGACGGCTTCGTGGTGATCACCGGAGAGATCGGCGCCGGCAAGACCACGCTGATCGAGTCATTCCTCAAGGAAATCCCTCCGGACGTGGTCGTCGCGCAGATCAACCAGACGCAGGTCTCCGCGGTCGATTTCCTGCAGTCGGTGCTCTCGCAATTCGGGTTCTCGCCTTTCAAGATGAAGAAGGGCGAGCTGCTCGCCACCCTCAACAACTTCCTCATCGAGCAGTACGCCGCCGGCAGGCGCGTGCTGCTGATCGTCGATGAGGCGCAGAACCTGTCCATGCGGGTGCTGGAGGAGATCCGCCTGCTCTCGGGAGTCGAGACCACCCGGGAAAAGGTGTTGCGCATCATTCTCGCCGGCCAGCCGGAACTCAATGCCAAGCTCGATGCGCCGGAACTCGTGCAGCTCAACCAGCGCGTGCGGCTGCGCTTCCATCTCACGACGCTCTCACAGACGGAAACCGCCGAATACATCCGCCACCGGCTGGAGGTGGCGGGCGCCGGCGAGCGGCAGCTGTTCGATGAGGATACCTTCGCCGAGATCTTCCGCTACTCCGGCGGCGTACCCCGACTGATCAACACCCTGTGCGACACGGCGATGATGGCCGCCTACACGGCCGATCGCGACCGGGTCACGGCCACGGACATCGCCAGCGCCGTGAGCGAGCTGCAATGGACCGAGTTTTCGGCCCGTCCCTATCGCCAGGATACCTGCGGCGCCGCGACCTCCGGCGCCGCGCCCCGCGCGGCGCGCTCGGATGCCGCGCTCGCGCCCCTGGCGCGGCTGGTCGTCGTCGAGGGGGGACGGACGGTGGCGGAGATTCCGCTCGTGCCGGGGCGGGTCATCATCGGCCGTACCCCCGACAATGACCTGCAGCTCGACAGCCGCTTCATCAGCCGCCACCACTGCCAGCTCACCACCACGAGCCATTCCACCGTCATCGAGGACCTCAACAGCACCAACGGCCTGTACGTCAGGGCCACGCGGGTGCATCGCCGATACCTGCGCGACGGCGATGTGGTGTTGCTTGGTAAGCACGAGTTGATCTACGCCGATGAGCGGATGAACCGTTCACGCAATCCGAGCGACACGCTACCCGCGATCCCGGCGCTCGGGGGGCATGACGAGGAAACTCTCGCCGGCGACGAATTGCCGTCCGATTTCGTCCTGGGACCGACCCGCAATCCCTCCTGACCGGACGGCGCGTCGCGTCTCATCCACCTCCTGGAGCCCGATCGCAGCGGGATTGCCCGGGGCGCTAGGCGTGCGTCACCTGCAGAATGCTGTGGCGAATCTGCTCACTCAGCACGAACTGGGCATCCGCGGCCACCCGCATCAGCACCTCGTCGAACTCCAAGGCACCGCCGCCGTTGCTGCGGATGACGCCGCGGCGGCGCAACAGGTCAATGAAGTTCTCGAACATCGATCGATCGAAGAATTCCGGTGAGTTCAGGCCATAGAGCATGGCGATGCGCTGCGCCGCCAGCTGACAGCGCTCTTCGAGCACGCTCTGGGTGATGGCGCCCGAGCCCGCCTCGAGCAGCAGTGCGATCGCCAGGTAATAGCGCTCGACGGTCTGGATGGTCGCCTGCGCCAGAATCGACAGCTGCATGGCCTGCATGGTCGCGGGCGGCGGGCGGCGCCACACGGCCCGCTCGGGCTCGGACTCGATCAGGCCGTGGCGCGCAAGCTCGGCGAGCATGCCGTCCACGGCCTGCGGCAGCTCCTCTTCGCGGAAATTGAGGAACAGCTCCGCCGCGATGTACGGATAGATCCTGCCGGCGAGGCGCCGGATGTCCTCGTGGCGCACCGCGGAGTTGCTCACGAACACGCACGCGATCAGCGATGGCATGGCGAACAGGTGCAGCACATTGTTGCGGAAATAGGCCGCCAGTACGGCGCTCTCGTCGCTCATGCGCAGGATGTCACCGAGCGGATGCGTCTGCCGCTGCAACATCTTCATCGACTCGCCGTAGGCGATGATTCCGCGCCCGGAGAGCCCGGTGACCGTCACCCGCTCGCCGTAGCGAATGCCGCCGAGGAGCGCCCGGTACAGGTCGATCTGGCGCTCGAGATCCGCTTCAGGCAGCGCCTGGCGTGGCATGGCCAGCAGGATCATCGCCAGCAGATTCACCGGCGTGACCGCGGCGGCGGCGTTGATATTGCGCATGATGCGCGCGGCCAGATCGTCGACGGCCGCGGCAATCCACGACACGCGCGTGTCATCCTCGAAATGCCTCTCCCGCCAGGGCCCGTGCCGGTCGAGGATCTCATCGAGCGCAATGGGCTCCCCGAGATTGACGTGCACGCGCCCGAACTTTTCACGGAGCCTGCCGAGGGAGCGCAGCAGGCCGAGCACGGTTTCCTTCTCCTTCGGCTTGCCGGAGAGCTCCCCGACATAGGTCGCTCCCTCGACGATGCGCTCGTAGCCGAAGTACACCGGCACGAAGACCACCGGCCGCACCGGATCGCGCAGGAAGCTGCGCACGGTCATCGACAGCATACCGGTCTTGGGCTTCAGGAGCCGGCCGGTGCGGCTGCGGCCGCCTTCGATGAAATATTCGATGGAATGGCCCCGGGCCATGATGGCCGCGAGGTATTTCATGAACACGACGGTATACAGGCCATTGCCCCGGAACCGGCGGCGGATGAAGAAGGCGCCGCCCATGCGCAGAAAGCGCCCGATGACGGGCAAATCGAGATTGATGCCCGCGGCGATGTGGGGCACAGCATAACCGTTGACGTAGATCACGTACGACAGCAGCAGGTAATCCATGTGGCTGCGATGGCACGGGACGTAAATGATCTCGTTCCCCTGCGCCACGCGCTCGAGCGTCTCGAGGTGCCCGACATCCACGCCGTCGTAGAGTTTACTCCACAGCCACGTCAAAACCGGCTCGAAGAAACGGACGAAGACGTGTGAGTAGTTGGCCGCGATTTCTTTGGCGTAGCGCACTGCCTCGCGCATCGCAGCGCGGCGCGAGAGGTTCTTGTCCTTCATCAGCTGAGTAACGGCGACGCGCACGGCACGGGTGCGCAACACCCGGGTGACCACGGTGCGCCGATGAGACAGATCCGGCCCGATCCGGGCGGTGCGCCTCTGGACGTACAGGGCTCGCAGTGCGCGCGTCACGCGGCGACCACGAACGGCCAAGCCGGATTCCTCCCCGACGAGGCTGCGCAGCGATATCGGCTCCTCGAACTCCACCAGGGCGTCGCGGCCGTTGAACAACACCTGCAGGAGCTTGCGCAATCGGGAGGTGAGCGCCCAGTTCTCGCCCAGCAGCAGCCGGAACCAGGACCTTTCCCGCTGCGGCGCCCGTCCCCAATAGACGGCCACCGGCACCAGATCCACATCCAGATCCGGGTCGGCATCGAGCAGGTGCAGCAGCTGGGCGATCTGCTGCGGGGGGCGGCGGTCCAGACGCTCGTTCCAGAAACCGCGCAGGCGGCTGAGGTAGAGGTACGAATGCAGATTGCCGCCGTGCCCGGGAAGACGTCTGCGGGGACGGGGAAACTTCAATCGCGCGCAGACGTTTTGCAGCACGGCGAGATCGGTGGCGCTGCGCCGCTCGAGCACGTAGCACACCGGGTTGCTGCGGCCCTGCAGCTTCGCGGCCGCCTCCTCGGGCACGACTTTGAAACGCACCCACAATGCGAGCAGCCGATGCAGCAGCCAGTTCATGGCGCGATTATTCGAAGGCCGGAACGGGCAGATCGAGCGCGATCAAAAAATACTCGAACAGGTGCTGGATGACATGAATCTGATTGTGCAGGTTGTGGTCGCCGTCGAGTACGTGCAGGGCCGCGCGGTAGGTCTGCGCGAAGCGAACGCTATGTTCGAAGGGCACGACATCATCGCGCCACCCATGGACCACCGCCGCCGAGCAATCGACGACGCCCTCGCGCAGCGGCGGCAGTTGCGGGAAGTAGAGCGCGGGCGCCATCAGGAAGACGCCTCGCGCGTGCAGCATCGAGGCCGATGCGATCGCGACGTAACCCCCGAGGCTGGAGCCCACCAGCACGAGGTCGCCGGTCAGATCCTTGCAGAATTCCGCCAGCCTTGCGATCCGGGCGCGTGGATCGTCGATGCCACGGTAATCGACCGAGTGGGCCTCATATCCTTCGCCGCGCGCGATCTCGGCCAGCGCCGAGATCTTGCGGCCCCACGGCCCGCTCGCCTGACCGTGCGAAAATACCACGTGCCGCCGCGTCGCCGCGGAATCGGCCGCACCGGAGAGCTCCGTGGAGGCAGGCATCGCTTCAGTCATTGGACCGGATCATGCCGACAAACGGGAGCGCGCGCTATAGCCTGATGGTCTCGAGCTGCCCGCCACCGGTCAGCAGGCGATTGACCGACACCGGGCGGACCCGGCTCGCCGACGGGTCATGGCTCACGAGCCAGGCATCGAATTCCCCAGCCCGGCGGGCGGCGATCCCAAAGAGCAGATTGATGCGGCCCGCGGCGACCGATGTCGCGTCGTTGATGCGCTCGTCGCATACCACGAAATAGCGCTCCGCGCGGGTGGCGCCGGCAAAGGCGCCGCGAGCGGCCAGCGTCTCGAGAAAAGAACCCACCAGCGAACGTGCGTGCGACCAGGTCGTCGGATTGTTTTGCTCGAGCAGCACCCAGCGCGTACCGCGCTCGATACTGGAGGCGATCGATAGCGCCAGGCGCCGCGCCGAGAGGTAGAGCCAGTCGGGGGAGCCGCAACCGCCCGTGGCGAGCGTGCGGGCGTTCACGGCAGGCGCATCGACGGCCCTGGCGGCCATCAACGCAGTGATGCCCGCCTGAGCCAGGCGCGCACGCTGCGATTCGGACAGGTCGACGGCCGGACGCACCCCGAGGCGCAGCACCCAGTCTTCCTCGGCGGCGTGCGACGCCAGTGCATCCTCCGCGCGCGAGAGCAGACCCGCCGCGGCTCCGCAGGATGCAAAGATCTCCTCGCGTCCTCGCAGCGGATCGAATGCACGCACTCTGGGGTAGCACATGAAGGCGCTGTCGCTGCGGAACGGCCATGTGCGCATGCCCTCGATCGCCGCCTGTGCGCTCGACCAGCCGACCGGGGGATCCACGATCAGCAAGGCGTGCCGCTCGCGGCACAGCCGCGCCGCCACGAGGAGGGTTCCCAGGCCGACGTCCTGATCACGCGTCAGCGGCGGTATGCACAGGAAGTCGAAATCCTCGTTGCCCAGCGCGAAAAGCCCTGTGCGATCGGACGCGGACCCGATGACGTCATAATCGGTCAGCGGCCTCCCGTCGTCACCGTCGGAGTTGGAGCACGTATAGCCGACCGGTCCGCCTGCGGAGCCCGAACGGTCCGGACGCTGCGACGGCAAGGGCTCGGTGACCCTCACCAGTTCCGATCGCAGCAACAGCTCGCCGACGAAGCGATCCGAATCCGGGGCAAGCGAGACACAGCGGAAGATTTCCTGGTCCTCGACCCGCTCGGACCCCGTCGAGCGGACTCGCTGCAGCACCAGGTTGAATCGCTCCTCTCCGGCGATCCCGTCATAGTCCACCGAGGCCCGCAGGTACTCACGCGAGCCGGGGTGTACGCCGGCGAGGCGCAGCACCCCCGCGCCGGCCGGTAACCCGAGAGTCGGAGCACGGGCGCCGTTGGCGACTCGCACGATGAGTGCGCGCCGGCCGCCGATGGCGAAGAACTGCTCTACGGCATAGGAAAGGGTGGAGGGCTGCCACAATCCGCCGAAAAGACGCTGGAAATCGGCGAAGCTGTCCACCGGGACGGGCCGGTGCAGAGGTCCCTTGAGCGCGCGTCCGACGAAAGCGGTGATCGGCCGCCGATGCTCGATCAGCGGCTCGGCCCAATCTCGTGTGCGCGTAAGACCCGACGTGCCGCTTTCGGCCACTCGATGCCCTCAATATCCCCGGTACGTTTTTCTCGTGGGGTGATGCACGACTTTACCACCGGAGGGTGATTCCTGCCTGCGGGCAAGACTCAAGGAAGTCGCTTTCGCGGGCGCAACGCGACCCCGCCCCGAGACCGATCCAGGAACGGCCCTCGGCGCCCTCACGAGCGGCTGCACCCGCCGCCAGTCGACCTTCTCCTGGTGACGGGCGAGCGGGCGGCCGTTCTTCCCACCGGACAAGCGGGGGTCATTGACGGCGATGGCGCTGCGCCGACGATGGCAGCGGAGGCGAGGCGGAGGCGGTCCGCACGGCCTTTTATGACATCCGGCAGTACGCGTGAAACCCGTCGCGGGCGCACGACGCAAGGAGACGGAGGGAGAAAGAACCCCGATCCCCTGGGCAGCTCATCCGCGTGCACGCGCGGCGGTGCTTTCGCAAGACCGGCGAGCATGCGTCCGCCGGGGATCGGGGCGAAGGCGGACTCCGATCGAGGGGTCGTCCGCCAGGGGGGGACTCTAGTGAAGTCGTGCCCAATGCAGGATCCGGATATCTTCCGAATCCAGATCGAAATTCAAGGCGAGCAGCGAGCGCAGCTCCCGCATCTCGCGGCTCCCTCTGAGCGGCTGCCGCAATTCCACCACACCGCTCCACTCGTGAGCCGCGGTCGTGCCCGGCGCCCTGGCGCCGCCCGTGAGGAAATGCGTGTAGTACTTGGCAGCCACGGAATCAAGCCTAGAGCCGGCAAGCTGAACCTGCCGTGAAGCCGTGCTCAGAACCGTCGCAATTCCGCGTCACTGGCGCGCGCCGTAGAATCCCGCCAATGACCCGATACAGAACGCCGTCGCCGCCGTCCTCGAAGTACATCACGCCGGAAGGCGCGAAACGGCTCCGCGAGGAGCTCGAGCGGCTTTGGCGCTTCGAGCGCCCGCAGGTCACGCAGGCCGTCGCCGAGGCCGCCGCACAGGGCGACCGCTCTGAAAACGCTGAGTACACGTACGGCAAACGGCGCTTGCGCGAGATCGACCGGCGCGTGCGGCACCTGCGCAAGCGGCTCGAGGGCATGACCGTGGTCGACCAGCCCCCGGCGGATCCGCGTCGAGTGTATTTCGGCGCCTGGATCACCCTCGAGGCGCAGGACGGCCAGGAAGCACGCTACCGCATCGTCGGCCCCGATGAGATCGATCGCGAGCCGGGCTACATCAGCATGGACTCGCCCCTGGCGCGGGCACTGCTCGGGCGGCGCCTCGATGACGAAGTGACGGCCGAGGTGCCGGGCAGCCGTCAGAGCTTCGTGATCGTCGAGATCGAATACGAGGTGATTACCACGTCACCCGCACGTTCTTGAACTGCCACGGGTCGCCCGTGTCGACGTCCTCGGGAAACAAGCGCCCACGCTCGTGCAGAGGCGTCCAGTCGGTGTAGTGCCCGACGACCGACCCCAGATAGGGTGTGCAGATCTCGAGGTTGCGCCGGTAGTCCATCTCTTCGGGCTCGACGATGCCGCGGTTGGGGTTTTCCATCGCCCAGATCACGCCCGAAAGCACGGCAGCGGTCACCTGGAGGCTCGTGGCGTTGTTGAACGGGGCCAGCCTGCGCGCCTCCTCGATCGAGAGCTGCGAGCCGTACCAGTAGGCGTTTTTCTTGTGGCCCGCGAGCAGCACGCCGAGCTCGTCGATGCCGCCCACGATCTCCTCCATGAGGATGCGTTGACGCTCCTGCTGCACGTAGTTGCGCCCGGCGAGCTCGTGCACGGACATCACCGCGCAGTCACAAGGATGGTAGGCGTAGTGCACGGTGGGCCGGTACACCGCCTGCGATCCTTCACGCACGGTCAGGTAGTCGGCAATGGAAATTGCCTCGCCGTGCGTGATGCAGAATCCGTGGAAATGCCCCGCAAGCGGCGTCCAGGTGCGCACGCGCGTCCCGGCGCCGGGCTGCATCAGGTAGATGGCGGACAAGCAGCCCGTCTCATGGCGCTTGCCGTCGCGGGGAAAGTTGCGCTCGTGCGTCCCCCAACCCATCTCGCTCGGCTGCGAGCCTTCGCTCACGAAGCCGTCGATCGACCAGGTGTTGACGAACTCGCCGGGCTGCTTCGGGACGGTCGAGGCCTGCGAGTCGCGCTCGGCGACGTGAATCACCTTCACGCCCAGGCGGCGCGCGAGGTCGGCCCAGTCGGCCCGGGAGACGGGCCTGCCGGCTTCGACCCCGGTGTCGGCGGCGATGTTGAGCAGCGCCTGCTTGACGAAATGTGACACCAATCCGGGATTGGCGCCGTGCGTCAGCACGGCGGTGGGAGCCCGGTCATTACCCTGGCGCAGCGCCAGCGCCTCTTCGCGCAGCGCATAGTTGGTCCGCCGGCCGGCCGCCACCGTCGGATCGGTGTATCCGCCGGGCCAGGGCTCGATGCAGGTGTCGAG
>DAHVQK010000075.1 GCA_027317845.1 Gammaproteobacteria bacterium | reverse complement strand
GACAAAACCGCCCGCAGCGGTTCTGGACGGCGAAAAGCACCGACCCCGAAGGGGCGAGTTCCGGGACGGGACGAGCAAACGGCCTGGACCGGTCGGGTACACGTCGGGCCGTAAGGCCCTTTTCGTTTTTTTGGGCCATCGGGTGTGAGGAGCATCGATGTCGGCGACATTGCGCGAGCGGCTGATCGCCCTCATTGAGCCCCTGATCGGTCGGCTGGGCTACGAGCTCGTGGACCTCGAGCACAGCGCCGGCCGCGGCAGCGCCGTGGTGCGGCTCTACATCGATCGTGCGGCCGGCGTGGGCATCGAGGATTGCGAGCGCGTGAGCCGCGAGGTGTCCGCGCTCCTCGATGTGGAGGACCCGATCCCGACGGCCTACACCCTCGAGGTCTCCTCGCCGGGATTCGAGCGAACGCTGCGTACCCGAGAGCATTTCGAGCGCTTCGTGGGCTCGCGCGTGTTCGTGGAGCTATCCGCTCCGCGCGCCGGGCGCCGTCGCTACACCGGGACGTTGCTCGGGGTGGACGCCGAGGGTTTTTCGCTCGAGGTGGACGGGCAGCGGGTTGCGGTGAGTTTCGCGGATCTGGGTAAGGCCAGGTTGGCAGGTTAGGCTGGCGGGTTGGGCTGCCGATTGCAGAGGTGACAGAAGTGAACAAGGAAATCCTGATGGTTGTCGATGCCGTCTCCAACGAGAAGGGCGTCGACAAAGAAGTGATTTTCGAGGCGCTCGAGGCGGCTCTCGCCTCCGCCACGCGGCGCAAGCACGGCGAGGAGTGGGACGTGCGCGTCGCCATCGACCGCAAGAGCGGCGATTACGAGACCTTCCGCCGCTGGACCGTGTTCGCGGATGATTCCACCGAGCTGCAGGCGCCGGATCGGGAGCTGCGTCTCGAGGATGCGCGCGACGTGAACCCCGCCGCCGAGGTCGCTGGTTTCGTCGAGCAGCCGATGGAATCGGTCTCCTTCGGTCGCATCGCCGCCCAGCAGGCCAAGCAGGTGATCGTCCAGAAGGTGCGCGAGGCCGAGCGCCAGCAGGTCGTCGACGCCTACCAGGATCGCGTCGGCACGCTCGTGAGCGGCGTCGTCAAACGAGTCGATCGCAACGGTCTGTACATCGACCTCGGCTCCAACGCCGAGGGCTTCGTGCCGCGCAGCGACATGATTCCGCGGGAGCAGGTCAAGGCTCAGGATCGCATCAAGGCATACCTGCGCGAAGTGCGCGCGGAGCTGCGCGGCCCGCAGCTGTTCCTGACCCGCACCGCCCCGGAGTTTCTCATCGAGCTGTTCAAGCTCGAGGTGCCGGAGGTCGGCCAGGGCCTGATCCACATCCTCGGCGCGGCCCGCGACCCGGGCGTGCGCGCCAAGATCGCCGTGCGCAGCACCGATGCGCGCATCGATCCGGTGGGCGCCTGCGTGGGCATGCGCGGATCGCGCGTCCAGGCGGTGTCCAACGAGATTGCCGGGGAGCGCGTGGACATCATTCCCCACGACGAGAACCCGGCGCAGTTCGTCATCAACGCCATGTCGCCCGCCGAGGTCATGTCCATCGTGGTCGACGAGGACTCCCACAGCATGGATATCGCGGTCGCCGAGGACAAGCTCTCCCAGGCGATCGGCCGCGGTGGACAAAACATCCGCCTGGCGAGCCAGCTCACCGGCTGGGAACTCAACGTCATGACCGAGTCTGACGCGGAGGCCAAGAGCGACTCGGAGGCCAAGACGCTCGTGCAGCTGTTCATGAAACAGCTCGACGTCGATGAGGATGTCGCCACCATCCTCGCGCAGGAAGGATTCTCGACCATCGAGGAGATCGCCTACGTGCCGCAGGGAGAGCTTGCCTCCATCGCGGAGTTCGACGAGGAGATCGTGAAGGAGTTGCGCAACCGTGCACGCGACGTCCTGCTCACCCAGGCCATCGCGAGCGAGGAATCGCTGGATCAGGCGATGCCCGCGGAGGATCTGCTGCTGCTCGAGGGCATGAGCCCGGATCTGGCGCTGGCGCTGGCGCGGCGCGGCGTGCGTACGCGTGAGGATCTCGCCGAGCAGTCGGTGGACGATCTGTCGGATATCGAAGGCCTGGCCCCGGAAGAGGCGGGCAAACTCATCATGACCGCGCGGGCGCCCTGGTTCGCGCCCAGCCACTGACCGGGGGTGCATGACATATGGCGGAAGTGACGGTATCCCAGTTTGCAGAGGTCCTGAAGGTGCCCGTGGATCGTCTGCTCGTGCAGCTCGACCAGGCCGGGATCCAGGTCAGCGGGCCCGAGGACCGCATCAGCGATGACGCCAAGCTCGAGCTTCTGACTCATCTGCGGCGCAGCCATGGTGCGGGGGAGGCGGCCGAAGGCGATGCCGCGCCGCGCCGGATTACCCTGAAGCGCAAGACCCAGAGCGAGCTGAGACTGGCGAGCACCCAGGGCCGGGCGCGCACGGTGAACGTGGAGGTGCGCACCAAGCGCACCTACATCAAGCGCGACGTGCTCGAGGAGCAGGCGCGCAAGCAGCA
>DAHVQK010000063.1 GCA_027317845.1 Gammaproteobacteria bacterium | reverse complement strand
TCTGGCTGTCGTCGGCGGTCGAGAACACCTGCGAGGCCTTGGTCGGGATCGTGGTGTTCTTCTCGATCAGCTTGGTCATGACGCCGCCCAAGGTCTCGATGCCGAGCGACAGCGGCGTGACGTCGAGCAACAGCACGTCCTTGACCTCACCGGTCAGCACCGCGGCCTGGATCGCCGCGCCGACAGCCACCGCCTCATCGGGATTGACGTCCTTGCGGGGCTCTCGGCCGAAGAAATCCTTGACGACCTTCTGCACGAGCGGCATGCGAGTCTGGCCACCCACCAGGATGACCTCGGCGATGTCGCTCGCGGCAAGCCCCGCGTCCTTCAGCGCGGTGCGGCAGGGTGCGATGGTCTTCTGCACCAGCTCCTCGACCAGCGCCTCGAGTTTGGCGCGGGTGAGTTTGATGTTCAGGTGCTTCGGTCCCGAGGCATCCGCCGTGATGTACGGCAGGTTGATGTCGGTCTGTTGCGTGGAGGACAGCTCGATCTTCGCCTTCTCCGCCGCCTCCTTCAGGCGCTGCATGGCAAGCGGGTCCTTGCGCACATCGACGCCGGATTCCTTCAGGAACTCCTCGGCCAGGAAGTGGATGATGCGCAGGTCGAAGTCCTCGCCGCCGAGGAAGGTGTCACCGTTGGTCGAGAGCACCTCGAACTGATGCTCGCCGTCGATCTCCGCGATCTCGATGATGGAAATATCGAATGTTCCACCGCCCAGATCGTAGACGGCGATCTTGCGATCGCCCGCCTGCTTGTCGAGGCCGTAAGCGAGGGAGGCCGCGGTCGGCTCGTTGATGATACGCTTGACCGTAAGCCCCGCGATGCGGCCGGCGTCCTTGGTCGCCTGGCGCTGCGAGTCGTTGAAATAGGCCGGCACGGTGATCACCGCTTCGGTGACCGGCTCGCCGAGATAATCCTCGGCCGTCTTCTTCATCTTCATGAGCACCCGGGCGGAGATCTCCGGCGGGGCCATGATCTTGCCCTGCACCTCCACCCACGCATCGCCGTTGTCGGCACGCGCGATCTTGTAGGACACCATCTTGACGTCCCGCTGCACCACCTCATCCTCGAACTTCCGCCCGATGAGCCGCTTGACGGCGAACAGCGTGTTCTGGGGGTTGGTGACCGCCTGGCGCTTGGCAGGCTGGCCGACGATCACCTCGTTGTCCTTCGTGAAGGCGACGATCGAGGGGGTGGTGCGATCACCCTCGCTGTTCTCGATCACGCGAGGCTTGCCGCCCTCCATGATGGCCACGCACGAGTTTGTGGTGCCGAGGTCGATGCCGATTACCTTTGCCATGTTCTGCTCCGCCGAATACTGCTGAAAACGGAATTGCCGTCGATGAATGGGCCGTCACTGGAGGGTTTTGTGGGGGGCGCCGGGGTGGATTCAAGGTCCCGCACGGGCCCCTTGCGGTTATTGCGCACCCCCTGAGGGAGCCTTGGCCACGATGACCCGGGCGGGCCTGAGGAGCCGGCCATTGAGCTCGTAACCGGCCTGTATCACCTGGATCACCGTGTTCGGCTCGGCCGTGGAGGACTCCTGCGCCAGCATGGCCTCGTGCCGGGCCGGATCGAAGGGCTCGCCGAGGGGTCGCACCGGGGTCACTCCGAGTTTTTCCAGGGCCTTGGCGAGAAGCTTCAGGGTCGCATCCTGGCCCTGCTTGAGGCTCAGGATATCGACCTCGGCCTGGCCGGCGCTCTGCACCGCCAGCTCGAGACTGTCCTGCACGGGCAGCAGCTCGGAGGCGAATTTCTCCAGGCCGTAGCGATTGGCGGCCTCGATGTCCCGCTGGGCGCGCTTGCGGACATTGTCGAGCTCGGCCACCGCGCGCAGGTATTGTTCCCAGTGGCTACGAGCCTTCTCCTGGGCCTCGGCGAGCGCCTGCTGCAGCTTCGGGAGCTCCCCGGGCTGCGAGGGGGTTTCGCACGGGAGGCTCTCCGCCTGGGAACTTTCGCCGGCCTGATTCATGCTCATCAAGAAACCTCTGACAAATAAATCAAGATCACTGTCTGCATAGACAGTCCCATGGCCCCCGCTCCACCGGCACATGCCTCCCACGCGGGCGAGCCGCCGGGGCGGCGAACGTCCGAGCGGAAGGCGAGTGCCGGGGGCGCTGCCAGGCTGGACGGTCAGTGGCAGGGCACTGAGAGGAGAGGCCAGCGGGCTGCCGCAGCCCCCGAAGGCGACTCCCGGGCAACGAGATAAGGCATCAGCGCCGGGAATTCAAGGCAGAGCCCAGGAGTTTGGCCGTCATGTCCACGATGGGGATGACCCGCTCGTAGGCCATGCGGGTCGGTCCGATCACCCCGAGCACCCCGAAGACCGAGCCTGGCGCGCCATACGGCGCGGTGACGACGCTGCAGTCATCGAGGATCTGGTAGCCGGACTCGTGGCCGATGAAGATCTGCACGCCCTCGGCCCGCAGGCTGTGGTCGAGCAGGTGCAGGAAATCGCGTTTCTCGTTGAACGCCTCGAAGAGCCGCCGCAGCCGCTCGACGCTCGAGAGCTCGGCGACGCTCATGAGGTTGGTCTCCCCCTTGATGACGTATTCGAGCTGCCCCTCGGGCTTGCCGGCCTCAAAGACATGCTGCGCCATGGAGATGGCATCGAGCATCACCTGGTTCAGGTGCGCGCGCGTCTCGCTCAGCTGGCGCAGAATCTCCTGGCGCGCCTCCGAGAGCGAGCGGCCACGGAACTGCTCATTGAGGTAGTTGGAGGCGCGTTTCAGCTCATCGCGCGCGTAGTAGCGGTCGAGCTGGATGATGCGGTTCTGCACCTCGCGCTCCCCATACACCAGCACCACGAGAATACGATTCTCCGACAACCCCACGAACTCGATCTGGGTGATCGACGCCTCGGCGGCGCGCGGCACGGTGACCACCCCGGCGAGCTGGGTGAGGTGCGAGAGCAGCTGTGAGACCGTGGTGATGAGGTCCTTGGCGCTCTCGGGGCCGGCCTCGAACTGTCTGCGGATCTCGGCCTCGGCGGCCGCATCGAGCG
This sequence comes from Gammaproteobacteria bacterium, assembly GCA_027317845.1. Taxonomy (GTDB): domain Bacteria; phylum Pseudomonadota; class Gammaproteobacteria; order Steroidobacterales; family Steroidobacteraceae; genus 13-2-20CM-66-19. The sequence continues at coordinate 5,428 of DAHVQK010000063.1, read as the reverse complement.
GCTGCACCTGCAGCAGGGAGTCGACGAAGAATCGATACCCCTTGTCGGTGGGGATGCGCCCCGCGGAGGTGTGGGGGGAGGCCACGAACCCGAGTTCCTCGAGATCGGCCATCACATTGCGTATCGTGGCCGAGGACAGCTGCAGCCCCGATTCGCGCGAAAGCGAGCGCGAGCCGACCGGCTGGCCGTCGCGAATATAGCTCTCGACCAGCACGCGCAGCAGGTGTTGCGCCCGCTCGCTCAGCAGTTCTTCATGGCGTTCCTGGGACATGTTCATGCGCTGGGGAAATATAGTCGGCGCTGCGGGAGTGAGCGTCAAGCAACGGACACCTCATCCTGCTAGCATTTTCGCATGACCTCTCCCCGCACCTGCGCGCTGGTCGGCAGATTCACGGATCCGCGCGTGGCGGAATCCTCGCAGGTCGTGCTGGCGCATCTGGCAAGCCGGCACGTCACGGTGCTGCTCGATGACGGGGCGGCCTTGCCGGATGGGGGTACGGCCACGCGCGTACCCGAAAACGAGCTCGGCCGCCAGGCCGACCTGATGATCGCGGTCGGCGGTGATGGAACGCTCCTCTACGCGGCGGGTCTGGTAGCGCACCACGGCGTGCCCCTGCTCGGCATCAATCGGGGCCGGCTCGGCTTCCTCACCGACGTCATGCCCGAGGATATCGCGGCCTCCCTGGATGCGGCGCTCGATGGGCGCCTCGAGGCGGACGAGCGGCCGTTACTGGCGGCCTGCGTGCGCCACGGCGACGGGCAGATGGCGCAGGCCCTCGCGCTCAATGATGTAGTGCTGCAGAAGCTCGCGACCGGCCGGATGGTCGACTTCGAGACCCGGGTGTCGGGCCAGTATGTCAATACGCACTCGGGCGATGGCATCGTCGTGGCGAGCGCCACGGGCTCGACCGCGTATGCGCTCTCGTGCGGCGGCCCGATCATCGAACCGAACCTCGATGTCCTCGTGCTCTCGCCCATCTGTCCCCACACTCTCTCGGATCGGCCGATCGTGGTGTCGGGCCGCTCCACCATCGAGATCAAGCTCCTCGATCGTCCCGACGCCCGGGCACAGGTCACCTGCGACGGGGTGATTCTCGGCTCGCTCGTTCCCGAGGACGTACTTTCGATCCGGCCCGCCAGCGAACGGATCACGCTCCTGCACCCTCCCGGCCATGACTATTTCAAGCTGCTGCGCTCGAAGCTGTACTGGGGCCGCGGCAGCCCGGAGCGATAGCGCGCCATGTTGACGGCTCTACAGATCCGCGATTTCGCGATCATCGATCGGCTCGACATCGAGCTTCGAGAGGGGCTCACGGTGCTCACCGGCGAGACCGGAGCCGGCAAGTCCATCCTGGTGGATGCCTTGCAGCTTCTCGCCGGCGGCCGTGCCGGCCCCGAGATGATCCGCCATGGGGCCGAGCGGGCCGAGATCTGCGGCGTATTCGATCTGGCCGGGGCTCCCGAGGCGCTCGGTGAATGGCTCGAAGCCCAGGCGCTCACGGGCGAGGAACTCATCATCCGCCGGGTGCTCGGGGCCGATGGCCGCTCGCGTGCCTGGCTCAACGGCCAGAGCGTGCCCGTGCAGTTGCTGCGCGAGGCCGGGAATCTGCTGATCGATATCCATGGTCAGCACGAGTTCCAGTCCCTGACGCGCGCGCTCTGCCAGCGCGAGCTGCTCGATGAGTACGGCGCGCTCGAGCCGCAGCGCGCAGAGGTGGGAGCGGCATACCGGCTGTGGCGCGAGAAACGCTCACGCGCGCTCGAGTTGGAAAACGCCGCCCGCGACCGCGACGCCCGGCTCGAGCTGCTGCGTTACCAGGTCGGCGAGCTCGAGGCGCTCACGCTGCGGCCGGGCGAGATCGAGCAGCTCGCCGAGGAGCGCTCGCGGCTGATGAACCGGGGGCGGCTCGCGGAGGCGGCCCAGGCTGCGCTCGCACAGCTGTATCTGGGTGAAGAGAGCAATGCCAACAGCGCCGTCAGCCGCGCGCTGCAGGCGCTGCGGGCCGGCGCGGCGCTCGACCCGCAGCTTGGCCCCATCGTCATCCTGGCCGAGGAGGCGGAGGTGCGCATCCGCGAGGCGGCGCGGGAGCTCGAGCGCTATGGGGAATCCCTGGAGCTCGACACGGCGCGCCAGAACGAGCTCGAGAGCCGGCTCGCGGCCATCGAGGAGCTCGCCCGCAAACATCGTGTCGCGCCTCCGGAGCTTATCTCGCGCGCCACGGAGCTTGCGGCGGAGTTGCACTCGCTGGAGCGCGCCGAGGTCGATCTGGCGGTGCTGCGCCAGGAGCTCTCCGCGGCGCTCGAGCGCTATCGGCATCTGGCCGCCTCGCTCTCGAGCGCCCGCTCGGCCGCTGCCCGCTCACTCGGGGAGGCCATCAGCGCGCACATGCAATCGCTCGGCATGGCCGGGGGACGATTCGAAGTCGGTGTGTCGAGCGGGGAGGAGCCGGCGCCTCAAGGAGGCGACGAGGTTGGATTTCTGGTCAGCGCCAACCCCGGCCAACCGCCGCGGGCACTCTCCAAGGTCGCCTCGGGCGGTGAGCTCTCCCGGCTCTCGCTCGCGGTCCAGGTCGCCAGCAGCGCGCGCGAAACGCGCTGCATGGTGTTCGATGAGGTCGATTCGGGCATCGGCGGCGCCGTGGCCGAGATCGTCGGCCGCGAGCTGCGCTCACTCGGTGAGCGCGGCCAGGTGTTGTGCGTCACGCATCTGCCCCAGGTGGCCTCCCAGGGACATCATCACCTGCGGGTCGCCAAGCTGACCGATGGCCTGAGCACCCGCACCAGCCTCACCGAGCTGTCCCCTGAGGATCGTATCGAGGAGCTCGCCCGCATGCTCGGCGGGATCGATGTGACCTTGAAGGCTCGCGAGCACGCGCGCGAGATGCTCGAGGGCGCATCCAACCTCCCGGCGCGGCGGTCCGAGAGCCAGCCGGGGGCGCGAGGCGCCAGGCGCCAGGCCAGGAAATCGGGGGCGATATTGGAGGCCCGCAGGCCGGCCCCGAAGGGCCGCGGCTCAGGGTGAGCCGGGCAACAGGCGCTTGGTGCTCATTTCTCCGCCTTGCGTCGGTGCGGACAGTCGACCCGGCGGCAACTGCCGTAGAGAATGAGCGAGTGGTCGCGGATCTCGAAGCCGAGCTGGCGCGCCACGGCGGTCTGACGCTCCTCTATTCCGGCGTCGACGAACTCCTCGACGCGGCCGCAGTCAAGACACACGATATGATCGTGATGCGTTCCCTGATTGAGCTCGAAGACCGCCATGCCATCCTCGAAGTGATGCCGGGTGACCAGGCCGGCGGCCTCGAACTGGGTGAGCACCCGGTACACCGTCGCAAGGCCGATGTCCTCGTGCGACTCGAGAAGGCTGCGGTAAATATCCTCCGCCGACAGATGCCGCGTGGCGCTGCCCGCCAGGATTTCGAGGATCTTGAGGCGAGGCAGCGTGACTTTCAGGCCTGCTTTGCGAAGGTCCTTGCCTTCCACGGGGTCGTCGTCTCCGGATGAGGCGCCGCGAGAAACGCGGCGGCGATGGCACGATCGAGGGTATGATCTGCCCCCACTTATTGTTCACATTATGGCCCATCGGAGCTCCATGCGACCAGCTCACCTGAACCCGGCGCCCCGGCGCCTCGTCATGATCCTCGCCGCGCTCTCGACGCTGCTCGGCGGCTGCGTGTACCGGATGGACATTCAGCAGGGCAATTACCTCGATGGGCACGATGTCGGGCAGTTGAAGGTCGGCATGACACGCACCCAGGTGCGTTACCTGCTCGGCACGCCCATGATCGAGGATCTGTTCGATCACAGCCGCTGGGACTACGTTTACTATTTCAAGCGAGGCTACGTGCACGAGCCGCTCGAGAGCCGGGTCACCGTGTACTTCCAGGGCGACAAGGTCCAGCGCTTCACCCTGCACGACATTCCGAAGGGCCGTCCCATCGGTCCGGGCCTGCTGCCCTCGGTCAAGAAATTTCCCATTTAGGTCGGCGCAACGAGCCCGGCGACTTCATCCCGCAGCCCCTCCCGCGTGAGCCCTGCGCGGACCGGGCTCTTGCGGCCTAACCCCGGCGTGCCCCTTTGAGGTGCTCCCTGCGCTTCGCCTTGGGGTCCTGGCGCAGCGCGCGGTACAGCTCGATCCGGTCTCCCTCGGCCGGGATGTCGGCGCGGCCGCGCAACTCACCGAAAATGCCCACCGGCGCGCGCTCCCACGGGATGTCCTCGTGCGGCGCGAGGTGCCGCGCCGCCTCGATCGCATCTCCGATGCTCGCCGCGGCGGACAGCTCCACTGTCCACTGGAGCTGGCGCCCCGCGGTGGCGTAGACCACGACGCACCGCTTGCGAGGCGGCCCGCTCAAAGACTCGCCAGGCGTTCGCCGGGTTGCATTGCGCGACTGCGTGCCACGAATGCATCGACCAGCGAGCCGATCGTCTCGGCGAACTTGTGCTCGAACAGCATGGCCGACAGGGAGTGCTTGAACTGAAAGCGCAGCGCCAGCTCCACCAGCGACCCCTGCCCGGCGGGGGAGATGCGCCATTCGCCCTCGAGAGTCGAGAAAGGACCGCTGAGGAGCCGCATCGTCACCTTGCGATCCGGCTCGAGCACGTTACGCGTGGTGAATTCCCCGCGCAGCGGCCCACGGTGCACGCCGATCGTCGCCACGATCTCGCGCTCGGTGCGAGACACCACCCGCGCATGGGAACACCACGGCAGGAATTGCGGGTAGCTCTCGATATCGTTGATGAGTGTAAACAGGCGGCTCGGCGGCAAAGCAACGAGCGCCGAGCGCTTGACCTCTCGCATGGGCGGGCATTCTCCCAGGATCGGTGCGTCGCCGACAAGCACCGGAATGTACGTCGCCGGCTGCTACAATGGACAGCCACTGTCTCTCATTACAGCAAATGTCGCCCAGGTCCGACTCCCCATCGCGGCTGATCGCCGAGAACCGCAAGGCGCGCTTCGAGTACTTCATCGAGCAGCGCTACGAGGCGGGCCTTGTCCTCCAGGGCTGGGAGGTCAAGGCCATGCGCGCCGGCCGCGCCCAGCTCAAGGAAGCTTATGTCTATCTGCGAGACGGTGAAGCCTTCCTCTTCGGCGCGCATTTTTCTCCCCTGGCCTCGACCTCGAGTCACGTGATCGCCGACCCCCTGCGCACGCGCAAGCTTCTGCTGCTGGACAACTATCCCCAGCCGAGGGAAATGACGACAGCTGATATCAAGAAGGTTGTCGGTGAGTGGGAGGTCGCTGCGAAAAGGAGTCTCGAAGCGGGATTCCTGGTGGCCGAGATTCACATGGCCCACGGCTATTTGCTTCACCAATTTCTCTCGCCGCTCTCGAACAAGAGAACCGATGAATACGGCGGGAGTCTCAAGAATCGAATGAGATTTCCGCTGGAAGTCGCGAAGGCGGTCAGAAGCAAATGGCCGGAAAATC
>DAHVQK010000056.1 GCA_027317845.1 Gammaproteobacteria bacterium | reverse complement strand
GGAGTTCTCGCTCTCGGGCGCGCTCAGCAGGGGGGTCGAGGCTGGCCTGGACGTTGCGCGGGGGGCGGGGTTCGAGGCGCGCCGCGAGCACTGGCGGTGCGAGGATGAGCGGGTGGGCGGGGCTGCGCTGTGGTTCGTTGCGCAATGCCGCGGCAAGGCGTTCGTCGATTACCAGCACGATGTGACGGTCGATGACATCGCCCTCGCGGCGCGCGAAGGGTTCCGCTCCGCGGAGCACCTCAAGCGATACACCACGCTCGGCATGGGCACCGACCAGGGCAAGACGTCCCAGCTGAACGGGCATGCGCTGCTTGCGGCCCTGACGCGGCGCGAGTTGACCGATCTTGGGACGATCGCTGCGCGGCCTCCGTACACGCCGGTCGCCATCGGAGCGTTGGCAGGACGCGCGCGCGCGCGGGAATTCAGGCCATGCCGGCACACTCCGAGTCACACCTGGGCCTGGGAACGGGGGGCGGTCTTCGTCGATGCCGGGCAGTGGCGGCGCGCGCGCTGGTTCCCGTTGGCCGGTGAGACCGATTGGCGCGCCACGGTGGCCCGGGAGGTCGCCGCCGTGCGTGGCGGGGTCGGACTTTGCGATGTCTCGACGCTGGGCAAGATCGACGTCCAGGGGGCCGATGCCGGCGTATTTCTCGAGCGGATCTACGCGAACAGGGTCGCCACGCTCACCGTCGGCAGGGCTCGATATGGGCTCATGCTGCGTGAAGACGGCATGGTTCTCGATGACGGCACGGTGGCGCGCCTGTCGGAGTGCCACTTTCTGCTCTCGACGAGCACCGCCCACGCGGATCGGGTGATGCAGCATCTGATGCACGCGCGGCAGGTGCTCTGGCCGGAGCTCGATGTCCAGCTGGTTCCGGTGACTGAGCAGTGGGCGCAATACGCGATCGCCGGTCCCGGTTCCCGAGCGCTTCTGTCGGCCCTCTTCGGCGAGATGCTCGATCTGTCGAATACGGCCTTGCCGTTCCTCGCCTGCGCGGAGGTTCCCTGGCGCGGCACTTGCGTGCGAGTGTTTCGAATCTCCTTTTCGGGCGAGCTCGCCTACGAGCTGGCGGTGCCCTCGCGCTACGGGGACTACACGATTCGGGCGCTGATGGCCGCCGGCGAGCCCGGGGGCGTCGTGCCCTACGGCACCGAGGCGCTGGGGGTGATGCGCATCGAGAAAGGGCACGTCGCCGGAGCGGAGATCAACGGCACTACCACCGCCCGGGACCTCGGTCTCGAGCGCCTCGTGTCCACCCAGAAGGATTTCATCGGCAGCGTGCTCGCGGCGCGTCCGGGGCTCACGGCCGCCGATCGGCCCGTTCTGATCGGGCTGAAGCCGCGGGAGTGCGGTGTGCGGCTCGCAGCGGGCGCGCACCTGTTGCCCGAGGGCGCGCCGGCGACACTGCTCCATGACGAGGGATTCGTGAGCTCGGCGACGTTCTCGCCCACCCTCGGCCATTGGATCGGGCTCGGGTTCTTGAGCCGGGGCTGCGCGCGCCTGGGCGAGCGCATTCGCGCATACGATCCGTTGCGCGGTGAGGACGCGATCGTCGAGGTCGTTTCTCCCGTGTTCTACGATCCGGCGGGCGAGAGGGTGAAAGGCTGATGACTTCGACTCAAGTGCAAGCCCTTTCGGCGTTCGCCGGCGTGCCACCGGAAGGCGCCGCGGGCGCGGTGATCGCGAGCGAGTGCGAGCTCGGCATCGTGCGGCTCATGGCCCGCAATGGGCAACTGGAGTCGCTCGAGCGGTTGTTTCACAAGCGCTACGGCATCGCTTTGCCCAAAGGACCGCGCCGCGCGCGCTGGCATGAGTTCGCCGCGGCGGGTATCGGCCCGGAATCCTGGATGATGACCCGCGAGGGCGCCGGCGATGCCTTCGCGGCGTCCCTGAGTTCGGCCTTCGGTGGCCACGCTTCGATCGTCGATCTGACCGATGCCTGCGCCACGCTGCGCCTCGAGGGGCCGAGGGTGCGCGAGAGCCTGGCCAGGCTCGTGCCCATCGACGTGCACGAGCGCAGCTTCGCCCCGGGCGACATCGCGCAGACGGTGGCCGCTCACATGAGCGTGACGCTGTGGCGAGTCGAGAATGCCGAGCAGGACTCGCCGGTGTTCGAGCTGTGCGTGGGCCGCAGCTTCGCCCACAGCCTGTACCGGGCCATCCGCGACAGCGCGGCGGAATTCGGGTTCGTGTTCCGCCCGCCACCCCGTGCGGCGCCCGGGGCGGTCGCGCCCTGAGGCCGCGCTCGGCGGGTATGCCGCGCCGCGATAGCGCCATGAGTTTTCTGAATCGCTTCGCCCGGTACGCTCGAGCGGCGCCGTCGGTATATTGAGGCGGTATGCGACAAAACCGACGTCAATCCGGCCCGGGCAACCGCCAGAGCGCTGCCGCGCGCATGGCTCATTACCGGCAGTTGCGCAATCCGTTCACGCCGCAGCGCGTGTTTTCCGACGACGCGGTGGCTGCGATCCACGAGAACGCCCTGCGCGTGAACGAAGCGCTCGGCATCAAGGTTCTGCTGCCCGAGGCTCGCGCGCTCTACCGCCAGGCGGGGGCGTTGGTCGATGAGGAGACCCAGATGGTGCGCCTCGGGCGCGAGATCATCGGGCACGCCCTCGCGAGCTGTCCCCGGTCCTTCCAGGGCGTAGGCGCCGATTTGCGGCGCACGGTGGAGTTCGCGCCGGGGACCATGATCTTCATCGGTGGCTCGAGCTGCCCCAATGCGAGCGACCTCGAGCGCGGCAGGCGGCCCGGATCGCTCGCGGATCTGACCGAGCTCACCAAGCTCAACCAGCATTTCGACGTGCTGCACGCGCTCGGAAACTTCGTCGAGCCGCAGGATGTTCCGGTGCAGGTCCGCCACTACGCGACCATGCGCCTGCAGTTGACCCTCTCGGACAAGCTGCCGCACCTCTCGGCGCGCGGCACAGCACAGGTCGAGGACTGTTTCACGATGATCCGCCTGGCGCGCGGCCTCGGGGAAGAGGCGTTTCGCGCGGCGGTTCATTCCTACACCATCATCAACAGCAACTCGCCGCGCACGCTCGATATGTCGATGGCCCAGGGGCTCATCGACTTCGCGCGCAACGGGCAGCTGACCGTCATGACGCCGTTCTGCCTGGCGGGCGCCATGGCGCCGATCAGCATCGCGGGCGCACTCACGCTGCAGCACGCCGAGGCGCTCGCCGGAATCACGCTTGCGCAGCTCTCTCGCCCCGGCGCGCCGGTGCTCTACGGCAGCTTCCTCTCCAACGTCGACATGAAATCCGGCTCGCCCGCCTTCGGCACGCCCACGCACTTGCAGGCCACCCTCGGGGCCGGCCAGCTCGCGCGCCTCGTGGGACTGCCGTGGCGCGCCGGGGCGGGCACCGCGGCCAACGTGGTGGATGCCCAGTCGGCCTGGGAGACCCAGTTCTCCCTGTGGGCAAGCGTGCTCGCCGGGGCGAACCTCTGTCTGCACGCGGCCGGCTGGATGGAGGGCGGTCTTACCCACTCCTACGAGAAGTGCGTGATGGACGTCGAGGTGCTGCAGATGCTGGCCGAGCTGTGCGTGGCGCCGCCCGCCGACGAGGATACGCTCGGCTTCGATGCGATCGCCGAGGTCCAGCCGGGCGGCCACTTCTTCTCGGCCGCGCACACGATGGCGCGCTACCGATCGGCGTTCTATGAGCCGCTGATCGCGGACATGTCCAATTTCGGCACGTGGAAGGAAAGCGGCGGGCGCACCGCCGCGGAACGTGCGCGCGACAAGTGGCAGCAGGTGCTTGCGCAGTTCACGCCGCCCGCTGTCGCGGCGGCCTGCGCGCCCGCGCTCGATGAGTTCATCGCCCGGCGCACCGAGGAGGGTGGGGCGGCGCCGGTGACCTGAAGATCGCGGCCGGCATGGAGTCCTCTGGAATCGCTCTTCAGCCGGGCGCGCGGATTCACGCCGCGATGCTTCTCGCCCTGCGCTCGTCTTCCAGCAGATCTCGGGCGCAGCGGAAGAAATGCCAGCTCGCCCAGAAGCCGGTCGGCACCAGACACAGCAATGCCAGGCGCAATGACATCGCGGTCGGCACGTGGTGCGGCGCGAACCAGTCGCTCAGCATCCCCACCGCCTGCGGCGCGATGATCAGATTGCACACGTTGGCGATGAAGAGCGTGACGGCGCAGTACATGGCCCTCATCTTCGGCAGGGCGAGATTGTTGAGGATGCCGAAGCTTGCGCCGATGTACACGTAAAGAGCGGGGACGAACAGCCACAAGAGCCAACGGGTGAGGGTCAGGGAAGAGGTCGAATAGATGACGGCCGTGACGAGGGTCGCGAAGGCGATGTAGGCGCCGAGCCAGCGGACGATGCGGCGCGGGTCGGCGAAAAAGGGTCGCGACAGGAGCCACGTGCTGCAGATCATCGCGGCGCTGCCACCCACGAGGTGCACGGGCCCGAGGGTGGCTCCGGCCTGGCCGACGTTGAGCGAGTAGGCGCGCATGAGAAAGGCCGGTGTCCACCACATGAGTCCCCAGCCCCAGAGCGCGACGATGGCGCCGGCCACCATCAGGTGCACGGCCGAGCGTTGTTTCCACAGGAAGCGCAGGGTCTCCAGGATCGGTGGGGCGGCGGCCTGATGGCCCGCATCGAGCTGCCCCCGGCGCGGCTCGCGGAGGGTGAGAAAGATGAGCACGCCGGCCACGACCCCGGGAAGCCCCAGCAGCAGGAACATCGTGCGCCAGCCATAATGGTAGGCGAGCGCGCCGGCGATCTGGGATCCGATCCAGGCGCCGATGGGTGCGCCGAGCGCGAACACCTGCAGCGCCATGGGGCGGCGCGCAGCGGGGAAATAATCCGACAGGATCGAATTGGCTCCCGGGGTGCCACCGGCCTCCCCGATGCCGACACCGATGCGCGCCCAGAGGAGCTGCGAGTAGCTGCGGGCCACTCCCGTCGCCGCCGTGAATGCCGACCAGGCCACGAGGGATGCGCCGATGATGTTGCGTCGGCTGTAACGGTCGATGAGCCAGGAGAGCGGTATGCCGAAAAAGACGTAGAAGATCGCGAGCGATACGCCGGTCAGAAACGCGACGTTGGCGTCCGATAGGTGCAGCTGGCGCCGGATGGGCTCAAGGACCGTTGAGATCGAATAGCGATCCGAGATGCTGAGCGTATAGACGAGGCACATCATGATCGCGACGTACCAGCGCTGCACCAGGGTCGTGGCCTCGGGCGGCACGTGGCGCTCGTGTGGGCTCGCCACGGACCCCGGGTCGGCGTCCGCGCCGGTACTCGCATCATTCACCAGGCACCCCCGTCATCTCGTGCGACTGTCCTCGAGTATGAGGTCGGCGGCTCTTTCGGCCACCATCAACGTCGGCGCATTGATGTTACCGGAAGTGACGGCCGGGAACACCGAAGCGTCCACGACCCGCAGACCCGAGATGCCGTGTACGCGCAGGCGCGAGTCGACTACGGAGCGGGCCGGGTCCGGTCCCATTGCGCACGTGCCGCAGGGATGGAACACCGAGCCGCCGCGCTCGCGGAAGTCTTCGAGCACCTCGGCATCGGTGCGCACCGCCGCACCCGGCTCGAGCTCGCAGTCGATGAGCTGCGCAAGCGGCCGCGCGCCGGTGATGCGCCGCAGCACACGCGCCCCTTCGTACACATCCGCGATGTCTTCGGCAGTGGCGAGGCTGTTCGGCGCGATGGCCGGGCCGGCAAGCGGATCGGCGCTGCGGATGTGCACGCTCCCGCGGCTGGTCGGGCGGCAGGTGTTGAACGACATGCGAAAGCCCGGGAACGGGTCGAGACGGATGAGCCGGCGGCTCTGGCGGGCCGTGTCGGTGCTGTAGCTGGCGGGATTGAAGTAGATGTGCAGATTGGGGCGCTCGAGGCCGGCGCGGCTGCGCACGAACGCGCCCGCCTGGTTGACACTCATCGCGAGCGGGCCCTCGCGCCGCAGCGCATAGCGCAGCGCCGCTTTGACCCGGCCGGTCAGGGGCCGGAGCTCCTCGTTGAGCGTGGGGACCTTCGCGCGATAGGAATACACGACGCACACGTGATCCTGCAGGCCCTCGCCGACGGCCGCCCGCGCGGTGACGACGGGTATGCCGAGTTGTCCTAGCAGCCCCGGCTCCCCGATGCCGGAGCGCTCGAGCAGCTGTGGCGAGCCGATCGCGCCGGCCGAGAGGATGACCTCGCGCGCGCTCGCGCGCTCGAGTGCGCCGCAGCGCAGGTACTCCACCCCCGTGGCGCGCGTGCCGGAGAAAGTGACCCGCTGTGCGTGGGCTCCGAGCACCACGCGCAGCGTCGGGCGGCGCATTACGGGCCGCAGATAGGCGCTCGCGGCCGAGACGCGCACCCCATCGCGGATCGTCACCTGCCAGAATCCAGCGCCCTCGGGCTTGGCGCCGTTGAAATCCTGCGTGGCGGGAATGCCGGCTTCGGCGCATGCCGCGATGAATGCGTTGCAGAGCGGATGCAGTGCATCGGAGGGCGTATCGATGTGCACGGGGCCGCCCGCGCCGTGCCACTGCGAGGGGCCGAGCGGGTGATCTTCGAGCTTCCTGAAATAGGGCAGTACGTCGGTCCAGCCCCAGCCCGGGTTGCCCGCAGCGCGCCAGTCCTCGAAATCCGCCGGCTGACCCCGCACGAACACCATGGCGTTGATGGAGCTCGAGCCGCCGAGCACCTTGCCCCGCGGCCAGTGTGCGCCCCGATGGTGGAGTCCGGGATCGGGGCCGGCCTGGTACATCCAGTTGTATCGTGGGTCGGTGAAGGTGCGCGCGTAGCCGACCGGGACGCGGATCCAGGGGCTGGTATCCGAACCGCCCGCCTCGAGAAGCAGCACACGCTGTCCGGTATCGCTCAAGCGTCGCGCGAGGACGCAGCCCGCGGAGCCGGCGCCGACGATGATGTAGTCGTAGTGCGACATCGGTGCTCGATGCGGCCGCTGGTGGTGCGGCCCCCCTCGATGAGCATACGAATCCGTTCGGGCGCGGACCATGCTTTTTCCCGATGGGGCCATAGAAATTCTCGGCTGGGAAGCCCGTGCCGGCTATGGGAGTCTCTTCACGGCTTGCTGCCGCACGTCGCAATGGCGCAACATGTGTGTCGTGTGCTCACAAGTCATGCATCCGGGGGATGCGCGACCATGGGTCCAATCAGACCGCAGCGCGTCGACGCGCGGCATGCCCACCCGGGGGGGAAGGGCACGGACGGGCCAGGGCCGTACCCGAAGAAAGTTCACAACGTGCAGAGGTAGGCGCATGACATCGAACCACAAGCTCTCACGCACCGTTGCCGCCATCTTGAGCGCATCGGCTGCCCATGCGGTGCTCGCCGCCAATACGAGCGGCGCTGCGGCCACCGGCAACGGCGGTCTGCAATTGCAGGAAATTGTTGTTACCGCGCAACGCCGGGCGCAGAACATCCAGGACGTGCCAATCACCATGGAGGCGCTCACCGGCAAGTCCCTCCAGCAGCTCAACGTGCAGACGTTCGAGGACTACGTGAAGTACCTGCCGAACGTCTCCACGGGCACCATGGGCCCGGGCCAGGGCACGGTATTCATGCGCGGCCTCTCGACCGGGGTGCTCGGCACCCAGGGTCAGGGCTCGGTGGGCACGTTCCCCAATGTTGCGGTGTATCTCGATAACACCTCGGCGATGCTGCCGGGGCGCAACCTCGATATCTACGCGGTCGATCTGCAGCGCATCGAGGTCCTCGAGGGACCGCAGGGGACGCTCTTCGGCGCCGGCGCCCAGGCGGGCGTGGTGCGCTATATCACCAACAAGCCGGTGCTCGATGCCACCCAGGTCGATGTCAACGCGGGTTACGGCATCACGGCGCACGGCGATCCGAACACCAATGCCAATGCGGTGTTCAACATACCGATCATCAAGAACAAGCTGGGAGCGCGCATCGTCGTCTTCACCGACGACCGCGGCGGATACATCAACAACCTGCCGGCGACTTTTGCGCGCTCCAGCACCGACCTCGGCATCGCGAACAGAAACGGCGGGGTGGTGCCGACAAACAGCGCGACGATCAACAACTACGCGATCGCGGCCAACCACATCAATCCGGTGAGCTACCGGGGCATCCGGGGCGAATTCCTCTACAAGTTCAACGACGACTGGAACGTCCTGCTCAGCCAGATGTACCAGAACATGGATGCGCAGGGCGTGTTCTACGAAATGCCCCGCGGCACCGAGGGCGCCGCCCTGACCTCGGGGGGCGTTCCCTACGGCGGCCAGGCGTTGCCGCCGTATTCGGTCAACGTCTTCAATCCCTCCTACGACAAGGACAAGTTCGAGAGCACCGAGGTCGACGTGCACGGCAAGGTCGGGCCGTTGAGCCTCGTGTATTCGGGCTCCTACCTCGACCGCAACGTCGATCAGGTGCAGGACTACACCAATTACGCGCGCGGCGTCTACGGCTACTACTACCAGTGCGTCGGTGTGTCCTACAGCAACACCCACGGCAACGCGAATGCGACCTGCTATTCGCCGAGCTCGATCTGGAGCGACACCGAGCGCAACACCCACCTGTCGCAGGAGATCCGTCTCAGCACCCCGGAGGACTGGCGGCTGCGCGGTCTCGTGGGCCTCTTCTACGAGGACTACAAGATCTATGACAACACGGAGTGGCTGTACAAGAGCGTCCCGGACTGCTCGCCGGGCGGGCTGACCTCGAACTGCTTCCTGCCGGTGCAGCCGTGGCCGGGCGCTCCGGCCAACCAGTCCGGCGTGCGCAATGCCAACGTGGGTTTCTTCGATGACTTCCAGCGCACCTTCATCCAGAAGGCCGCGTACGCCTCGGTGAGCTACGATATCGTTCCGAAGAAGCTCACCGTCACCGGCGGCATCCGCTACTTCGACATGTACAACCGCGAGGTGGGCGGCGATGTCGGCAGTTTCTACTGCAAACAGTTCAGCGCGACCTCCTACTTCGGGCCCTGCCTCACGCCCTACGGGACGGATTTCGGCAACCCGAATTCCGAGCCGGTGAACTCGTTCGTCGAGACCGGCAAGCGCGGCCGGGCGAACCTCAGCTGGCACATCCGGCCGGGCGTGATGGTCTACTACACCTACTCGCAGGGCTTCAGGCCGGGCGGGTTCAACCGTGGCAGCTCCCAGCATCTGCCCGATGCGGCCGGCAACCCGCAGTACGCCACTCCGGTCACCTACCAGTCGGATGACCTCACGAACAACGAGTTCGGCTGGAAGACGCTGTGGTGGGATCACCGCCTCGAGGTCGACGGCTCGCTCTACCAGGAGAGCTGGAGCAACGTGCAGGTCGGGTTCTTCTGCCCGCAGTGCGGGCTCGGCAACCTCACCTTCGACACCAATGGCCCCGATTACCGGGTGCGCGGCGTCGAGCTGCAGATCGCGGTACGGCCCATGGAGGGCCTCACGGTCAATGCGTCCTCCTCGTGGAACAGCGGCGAGCTCACCAATTCCCCGGCGCTGATGGACAACATTCCCGGCAGCCCGAATTTCGGCAAGCCGATCACCACCTACTACGTCAACGGGGTCGCCACCCCGCTCGCGGACGTATACGGAGCTCCCGGCAGCCCGCTCGCCAACTCCCCGCCGTTCCAGGCGAACATGCGCGTGCGCTATGACTGGCAGGTGGGCGATTACCTGCCGTACGTGCAGGCGGGTTTCCAGCACAGCGCGCATTCCCTGTCGGCGGCCGGGCACGTCGAGGCGTACGACCAGCCGGCCTGGACCACCTTCGATGCTTCGATGGGCATCGCGAAGGGGCCGTGGACGGTGTCGCTCGTCGGCACGAATCTCACGAACACGAACAAGAGCCTGTTCACCTCCAGCCGCCAGTTCATCCTCACCGAGACGCCCATGCGCCCGAGGGTCATCGAGCTGACATTCAGCTACGAGTACTCCAAGCACGATTGACGGGCCTGTGACGGGCTAGGGTACCGCCCGTGCGCCGCGTCCTGCGCGGCGCACGGGCGATGGCGAGATCAACTGACGCATCCCGACAAGCCGATGACGCAAATCGGCGAGCCACCGACCGGGGCGCTGGCCATACTACCGGTAGCGCCCTCACGGCATGGTAGTGCATCAATATGACCACTCAGGGTCCAGGCGACAGGCGATTTCCGACAGAAGCACGGGCGGTCATCATCGGCCAGGGAGGCATCGTCGGGGCCTCGGTGATCCATCACCTCCTCGAGCTCGGCTGGGACAACATCGTCGGTCTCGACAAGTCCGCGATTCCCTCCGATATCGGCTCGACCGCCCACGCATCCGATTTCTGCTACATGACCAGCCACGACAAACTGTCGTGCTGCACCACGATCTACAGCCGCGAATTCTACGAGCGGCTGGGCCACTACTGCCGGATCGGCGGCATCGAGGTGGCCCGGGTGGGCGACGATGAGCGCATGGAGGAGCTCAAGCGCAAGGTGGGCTCCGGCAAGGCCTTCGGGACGCGCGTCGAGATCATCACCGCGGCCAAGGCGAAGTCGCTCTTCCCGCTGCTCGAGGAGAAGGCGATCCAGGGAGCACTCTGGGATCCCGATGCCGGGCTCGTGGTGCCGCGCTCGCAGCGCGTCGCCGGGGTCCTCATCGAGCGCGCGGTCGCAACGGGCAAGCTGCAGACCTTCGCCAATACTCCGGCGCTGTCGATCGATGTCCAGAACGGGCGGGTGTGCGGCGTCGAGACGCGCAAGGGCTACATCAAGACCCCGATCGTCATTCTGAGCACCGGCATCTGGGGGCCGCTGCTCGCCGGGCAGACCGGCTCGCCCCTGCCGCTGATGCCGTTCGAGCATCCGCTGCTGTTCTTCGGGCCATACACGGAATTTGCGGGCACGGGCAAGGAGATCGGTTACCCGCTGCTGCGCGACCAGGGCAATTCCGCGTACCTGCGCGACACGGGCGACCCGACGACCTCGGAAGGAGGCCAGATCGAGTGGGGCTACTACGAGCAGGACAATCCGCGCATGGTGCAGTCGCGCGAGATCGCCGAGCCGGGCGAGGCGAGGCTTTCCCCCTCGATGCGCGACATGGACATCGAGCAGGTGATGCACGCCTATGAGCGCGCGATCGAGGTCGTGCCGCTGCTCGGGGACCTCGGCTGGGACGCCAAACGCTCCTTCAACGGCCTGATGTCGATCACGACCGATGGCTCCTCGCTGGTCGGGGAGTCGCCCGAGGTGGGCGGCCTCTGGTTCTGCGAGGCGGTGTGGGTGAAGGATGCCCCGGGTATGGGCAAGGTGTTCGCCGACTGGCTCGTCAAGGGACGCACCGGCTGGGATCCCTACAGCATCGATATCGCGCGCTTCTACCCGGTCCAGAAGACACCCGGCTACGTGTTGGGCCGGTGCACCGAGACGGCGAAGAAGGTCTACAACCCGCCCGTGCACCCGCGTGAACCCTACCTCACCGGGCGCGACCTGCGCCGCGGTCCGTTCTGGCCGCGCGAGAAAGAGCTCGGCGGCTACTTCATGGAGGCGGCGGGCTGGGAGCGCGCCCACGGCTACCAGGCGAACGAGCCGCTGCTCGAGAAGTACCGCGACCGGGTGCCGGAGCGGCGTAACGAGTGGGATGCGCGCCATTTCTGGCCGGTTTCGAACGCCGAGCAGCTCGCCATGAGTGACGGTTGCGGCATGGTGAACCTGTCGCACTTCGCCATCTACGATGTGAGCGGCGACGATGCCGAGGCGTTCCTCGAGTTCCTGTCGGTCGCCAAGGTCGGAGGAGGCACGGCCCTGGGACAGGGCATCTACACGCATTTCCTCGATGAGGTGGGCGGAGTCCATTCGGATCTCACCATCATCCGCCTGGGCGCCCGCGAGTATCGTGTCGTGTGCGGCGGCGGTACCGGCCCTCGCGACCTCAAGTGGATGAAGCGCATCCGGGAGTCGCGCAATTTCCGCGCCGACATCCAGGACCGGACGGATGACATCGTGACGCTCGGCCTGTGGGGGCCCAATGCGCGGCGAGCCCTGCAGGCGGTGGCGGATGAGCCCGGGGCGCTGAGCCCCGAGTGCTTTCCCTTCGCCACGACGCGCTCGATCCGTGTACGCGGCCTGCCCGTGTGGGCCTTCCGGATCTCCTACGTGGGAGAGCAGGGCTGGGAGCTCTATGTCCCACCGAGCTACGGACTCGCTCTCTGGGATGTCCTCTTCGAGCAGGGCGTCACGCCCGTGGGCATCGAGACCTACGCCAACACGAGGCGCCTGGAGAAGAGCCTGCGGCTTCAGAACGCGGACCTGCTCACCGAATACAACCTGTACGAGGCGGGACTCTCCCGCGCCAAGGTGAAGGCCGATGAGTTCCACGGCAAGGCGGCGTACGTGGCCCAGCGGGAGCGCCCGCATCAGGTCGCCTACCTCTGCACGATGAGCATGGTGGAAAACGTGGACAGCCGCGGCGTGGCGCGCTACCCGGTCGGTCAATGGCCCATCCTCGATCCGGACTCGGGCGAGGTGCTGGTCGATGAGCTCGGGCGGCGCTCCTACACGACGAGCATCGCCTACGGGCCCTCGGTGGGGAAGAACCTGGCGCTCGGCTACCTGCCGCAGCGCTATGCGCAGGAGGGGCGCATGCTCGCCATGGAGTACTTCGGCGAGCGCTACCCGCTGCGCGTGGAAGGGGTGGGGCAGCGCGCCCTCTACGACCCGCAGAACACGCGGCCTAAGAGCTGAGCGAGACCCGGCGCGCCACATGTCCACCGTCCCACACACTGAGAGTCCCCCGCGGGTGAGCGGATCGCCGATCGTGCTCGACGGCAAGGCGGTTGCCGCCAAGGTGCGGGCAGAAGTTGCGGCGCGCGCGGCTCAGCTGGCGGTGAAGCTCGGGCGACGACCGGGTCTTGCGGTGGTGCAGGTGGGGGAGGATCCCGCCTCGAGGGTGTACGTGCGCAACAAGCGCAAGGCCGCCGCCGAGACCGGCATCGAATCCTTCGCCTACGATCTGCCGGCGACGACGAGCGAGGCGGACTTGCTCGCGCTCGTCGGGCGACTCAACCGTGACGAGCGGGTCGATGGCATTCTCGTACAACTGCCTCTGCCTGCGGGCCTCGATGCGACTCGCGTCATGGATGCGATCGATCCGGGCAAGGATGTCGATGGCTTTCATCCGGTCAACACGGGACTGCTCGCGCAGAAGCGGCCGGCGCTGCGCCCTTGCACGCCGCATGGAGTCATCCGTCTCGCCGCGGAATACGGCATCGCGCTGCGGGGCCTCAAGGCGACCGTGGTCGGCGCCTCGAACATCGTGGGCCGCCCGATGGCGCTCGAGTTGCTTCTCGCCGGAGCGACGGTCACGGTCTGTCATACCGGCACCCGGGATGTGAGAGCCGAAGTCGAGCGCGCCGAGCTGCTGGTGGCGGCGGTGGGCAGAGCACATTTCATCCCCGGCGAATGGATCAGGCCCGGAGCGGCGGTGTTCGACGTCGGGATCAACCACGACGCCGCCGGCAAGCTGGTGGGGGATGTCGAGTACCATCCGGCGGCCGAGCGCGCCGGCTGGATCACGCCGGTGCCCGGAGGACTCGGGCCGATGACCATTGCCATGTTACTCTCGAACGCCGTCGAGGCGGCCGCCCGCAGAGGGAAATCTCCGCACCGTTGACGGAGCCGTCTGCGCCGGGCCGGATTCTCGTTCACCGCACCCTCGCGAGGAGAATGGAGATGCCCCGGAAACTGCACCGAACGCTTGCGCAAGTGCCGAGCGACCTCGAGATCGCGCAGGCGGCGGATCCGGTCCCGATCGGGGAGATCGCGGCGCAGGCGGGCATCCTTCCCGGGGAGCTCGAGCCCTTCGGACGGTACAAGGCGAAAGTGCAGCTCTCGGTGCGCGAGCGGCTCGCAGCGGCGCCGAACGGGAAATACATCGTCGTCACCGCGATCACCCCGACGCCCCTCGGGGAAGGCAAGACCACGACGACCGTGGGCTTGAGTCAGGCGCTCGGAGCACATCTCGGGCAGAAGGTGTTCACCTGCATCCGCCAGCCGAGCCAGGGCCCCACATTCGGCATCAAGGGCGGGGCGGCCGGTGGCGGCTACAGCCAGGTCGTGCCCATGGAAGAGTTCAATCTGCATCTCACGGGCGATCTGCATGCGGTCACCGCGGCGAACAACCTGCTCGCGGCCGCGATCGACGCGCGGATGTTCCACGAATCCAGACAGTCGGATGAGGGGCTGTTCGATCGGCTCTGTCCGCCCGCCCGCGACGGTCGCCGACGATTCTCACCCGTGATGCTGCGGCGGCTGCGCAAGTTGGGCCTGTCCACGATGGATCCCGGGACGCTGACGAGCGAGGAGCGTCGGCGCTTCGCGCGTCTCGACATCGATCCGGACTCGGTCACCTGGCGCCGTGTGCTCGACACGAGCGATCGCATGCTGCGGCAGATCACGATCGGGGAGGGGCCCGAGGAGAGAAACTGCGCGCGCGTCACCGGATTCGACATCACGGCCGCGAGCGAGATCATGGCGATTCTCGCCCTGACGAGCGGTCTCGCCGACCTGCGCGAGCGGCTGGGGCGTGTGGTGATCGGCACGAGCCGCGCCGGGCAGCCGGTCGATGCGGATGATCTGGGAGTGGGTGGCGCGCTCGCGGTGCTCATGAAGGACGCGATCATGCCGAATCTCATGCAGACGCTCGAGGGCACACCGGCGTTCGTGCATGCGGGCCCGTTCGGCAACATCGCGCATGGTAACTCCTCGATCGTGGCGGATCAGATCGCGCTGAAGCTGGTCGGACCGGGCGGTTACGTCGTGACCGAGGCGGGTTTCGGGGCGGACATGGGGATGGAGAAATTCTTCGACATCAAATGCCGCTACAGCGGTCTCACCCCGAGCTGCGTGGTGCTGGTCGCGACCATTCGCGCGCTCAAGATGCACGGCGGTGGGCCGAAGGTCATTGCCGGTCTGCCGCTGCCGCACGATTACACCGAGGAGCGACTCGATCTGGTGGATGCGGGCTGCTCGAATCTTGCCAAGATGATCCGCAATGCGCTCGCCTTCGGCGTTCCCGTGGTGGTCGCGGTGAACCGTTTCAAATACGACACGCCCGCGGAGGTCGAACGGGTGCGCGCCCGGGCGCTCGAGGCCGGCGCGCACGATGCCGTCGAGTCGAATCATTGGGCCGAGGGTGGCGCGGGAGCGGTGGCGCTCGGCAGAGCCGTCATGTCCGCGTGCGAGCGGCCGGCCCGATTCAAGTGCCTGTATCCGCTCGATGTGCCGATCAAGGACAAGATCGAGACGATCGTGCGGGAGATCTATGGCGGCGCCGGCGTGGAATACCTGCCCGAGGCGGAGAGAAAGATCGAGCGCTTCACGCGTCTGGGGTTCGGCGCACTGCCGGTCTGCATGGCCAAAACGCACTTGAGCCTGAGTCATGATCCGGATCTCAAGGGCGCCCCACGGGGCTTCATCGTGCCGGTGCGGGACATCCGGGCGAGCGTCGGCGCGGGGTTTCTGTATGCCCTGCTCGGGGCGATCAGCACCATGCCCGGGCTGCCGACGCGCCCGGCCTATTACGACATCGATCTCGATCCGCAGACGGGCGGCGTGATCGGCCTGTCCTGATCGGACCGTGCCGATCGGCTGGACGCTCCCTAGGCCTCTGGCGCCGGAGCGGCCTCGAGAGTCGCCGCAACGTGCGTGAGCACGGTCTGCGCCCGGCGTAGCCCCTGCTCCTGCCGGTCCTTTCCGCGCGCCAGAACTTCCCGGTACGCGGAAGGATCCACGGCCAATTGCCGGACATTCGACTCCGCGCACATCAGGAATATGCGTAGCCCGCTCGCGAGCAGCGAGGCGCACGCGCCGAGGTCGGCGATCACCGCGAGGTGTATCAGCGGGCAGGCCTCGACACAGAGCTCAAGCCCCGCGGCGCTCTCCCGGGCGGCCGCGAGCGGCAGCTCGATCGCCCGATGGACCGCGCCCTCGAGAGCCCGACGGCGCGTCTGCCGCTCGAGCGCATCGTCGTGCGGCTTTCGCGCGCGGGCGAGGTAGTCTTCAAACGCGTCGATGTCATCGCCGGCGAGTTGCATCATGCGCGCCGATCCGGCCTGGGCCGCCGTGGCGAGCGCCTCGAGGTCCGGGCCGTGGCCGGCGAGTGTCTGGCGGCGGCCGCTCACCGAGAGCGCCTTTGCAAGCAGGCCCAGGGCGAAGCTCACCGAGACCGCCGCCGCGGTAACGCCTGCGGGGACCGGACGAGTGCCCGCCACCGCGGCCCGGAATTGCTCGAGCGTGGAATCGGCTACTGGCGTCGGCACGGCGATTTGCGCGTCTGTCTCCCGGCGCCCATGGTAATCCGGCGCGCCGCCACAAGCGAGGGATCGGCGCCGCGAGCCCGTGGAGGGCAGCCCCGGGTTCAGAGTTTCGTTGCCTCGAGCGCGCGCTCATCGAGCCGGTACCCCATCCCGGGGGTATCGGGCAGGTTGAGCCATCCCTCGCCATCGACGCCGAGCGGCTCGGCCATGATGAAATCCCGCCGCTCGAGCGACCACTCCGGCGGGTCGTAGGGGAATTCGATGAACGGCGAATCGCCGAGGCCGGCGACCAGGTGGGCGTTGGCGGTAAGGCCCATGCCGTTGGTCCAGGTGTGCGGGGTAAAGACGACGTTATGCTCCTGTGCCATGGTGAGCACGCGGCGAAGCCCGGTAATCCCGCCGACCAGGGCGGCGTCGGGCTGCACGATGTCGACACAGCCGGAGACGACCAGATCGCGAAGCTCGTGAATCTGCCGTGTCATCTCGCCTCCGGCGATTCTGACGTCGGTCGCTTCACGCAGCGCCTTCATGCCGTCGCGGTCACCCCGGTGCAGAGGCTCTTCCATCCAGTACACCCGCAGCCGCTCGAGCTCGCGCGCCACGGCGAGCGCATCCTTGAGGCTCCAGGGCGCCTGGGTATCCCAGGGCATGCGCCAGCCCTGGTTGCAGTCGACGAGCAGCTCGAGCCGCTCCCCCACGCGGGCGCGTACGGCCTCGAGCGCCCGGATATCCTCCCGCCAGTGGCCGCGCTGGAAGCGGATCTTGAGCGCCGCGAACCCTTCATCGAGGTAGCGCTCGGCTTGCCCGGCGAGTTGTCCCGGATCGCGCAACGTCCCCGAGGAGGCGTAGGCGCGCACGCGGCTCGAAAGGCCCCCGAGCAGCCGCCAGCACGGCTGCCCGAGGATCTTCCCGGCCAGATCCCACAGCGCAAGGTCGAGCGGCCAGCACCGCCCGTAGTGGAAGTCGATGTGGGAGAGGACGCGGTAGTGCCGCTCGATCGCGAGCGCATCGCGGCCGAGGAACAGGTCCTCGTGGCCGGCAAATCCCACCATCAGATCGCCCGAGCCCACGCCCTCGAGTCCCGTGTCGGTCGCCACCCTCACGATCGTGGCATCGAAATGCACCCGTGAACGTGTGTCCCAGCTGGCGCGAAACGGCGGATCGAGTGCGAGACGATGGTGGCTGATGCGGATCGAGGCGATCCGATGTCCCGAGAAGGCGGGCAGGGGCTGTTGGGGTGATGCGCTCATGGGTAGGCCGTCCAGATGGTCTTCAGATCGCAGTACTTCTCGAGCGCGTGCGGCGAGCGGTCGCGCCCCGAGCCCGATTGCTTGAACCCGCCGAAGGGAGTGGCGAGCGATGAGCGGTCGTAGGTGTTGACCCACACCGTGCCCGCGCGCAGCGCCGAAGTGAGGCGGTGCGCGCTGTTCATGTTCGATGTCCATACCCCCGCGGCAAGACCATAAGGGGAGTCGTTGGCGAGGCGGATCGCCTCGGCCTCGTCCCCGAAGCCCGTCACCGTGAGCACCGGTCCGAAGATCTCCTCGCGCGAGACGCGCGCGCCCGCGGGCACCTGATCGAGGATCGTGGCCTCGAGGTAACAGCCGCCGGATTCTTGCAGCGCGCGGCGGCCGCCGAGTGCCACACGGGCCCCCGCGGCGATGCCGCTGTCGATGTAGCCGAGCACCCGCTGCGTGTGGCGCTCATCGATCAGCGCCCCCATGCGCGTGCCGGGCTCGAGCGGATGGCCGAGAGTGATCGTGCGCGCAACGCGCGCGATCGCCTCCACCAGCTCGTGCCGGATGGTCTCGTGCGCGAGGACGCGCGAGCCGGCGTGGCAGGTCTCGCCGCTGTTGTAATAGATGCCCCAGGCGATGCCCGCGGCGGCGGCCTCCAGGTCCGCATCGGGCATCACGACCTGGGGGCTCTTGCCGCCGCACTCGAGCGCCACTCGCTTCAGGTTCGATTCGCCCGCGTAGCGCAGCATCAGCTTGCCGACTTCCGTCGAGCCGGTGAAGCCCACCAGGTCGATGTCTCCATGGCGCGCCAGCGCCTGCCCGGCTTCCTCGCCGAAGCCTGGTACGACGTTGAGCACCCCTGGCGGGAGCCCCGCCTCGAAACCCAACTGCGCCAGGCGGATGGCGCTCAGGGGCGACTGCTCGGCGGGCTTGAGCACGACGGAGTTGCCCGCGAGCAGTGCCGGGGCGAGTTTCCAGGCGCTGATGATGAGGGGGTAGTTCCAGGGCACGATGGCCGCGACCACCCCGAGCGGCTCGCGTCGGATGAGCGCCTGCTCGCCGGGCGCGGTGGGGGCGATCTCATCGTAGAGCTTGTCGGCGAGCTCCGCGTAGTAGGCGATGCATTCGGCGGCGGAAGGGACATCGACGCGCACGGAGTCGACGATGGGTTTACCGACATCGAGCGTCTCGAGCAGGGCCAGCCGCTCGAGGTCGCTCCTCACCCGCTCGGCGAATCGCAGCAGGGTCCGTTTGCGCTCGCGGGGGTCCATGGTGCGCCAGACTCCCGCTTCAAAGGCCTCGCGTGCAGCGCCCACGGCCAGATCGATGTCCTCGGGGCCACAGCGGGCCACCTGTGCCAGGACCCGCCCGTCGATCGGACTCGCGTCCTCGAAGGTGCGTCCGCTGCGCGACTCGAGGAGCCGGCCGCCGATGAACGCCCGGCCCTCGGGCGCCGCTGCCGCGGCGAGGCGCTCCCACTCCTGGCGTGGGCGTGTCTCGAGTGCCTGGGGTTTCATGCGCGGAGCGTTCCACATCGTGTGCGGCCCTCCAAGCCGAGAATTTGGCTACCGGCATCGAAAAAAGGCATGGGAATTCCATGCGCCGCGGCCGCTCGGAACGCTAGTATGCCGGCAATCGCGCCCCCGCGAGACATGCGGTGGGTGTCCGCCGCCGCGGGAGACCTCGATGGGCAGGAAAACGATCGACCGACGCTGGCTGCCGCTCAATGCGCTGCGCGCTTTCGAGGGTGTGGCCAAACACGGCAGCTTCACGGCCGCCGCGCACGCGCTGCTCATTTCACAGAGCGCGCTCTCACGCCACGTCATCTCCCTCGAGCAGCTGATCGGGGTGCAGTTGTTCGAGCGGCGGCCCCACGCGCTGACTCTGACCAAAGCCGGCCAGCACCTGCTGCCGGCGGTCGCCAAATCCTTCGACCGGCTGGAATATGCGATCGACGACATCCGAAACGAGGGGGCGCCCGCCCAGCGCACGCTCCGGGTGCAGATGCCGCCGAGCTTTGCCGTGCAGCTCGCGGTGCCCATCCTCAGGGATTTCCGCAAGACGAGCGCCGAGGTCGACATCGATCTGGTGAGTCCCGCCGCGGTGGGACCGCTCCTGGCCGATGTGGATGTGGCGGTCGTCTATGCCAAACCCACGGTGACGGATCTGGTCGCGGATCTTCTGTGGCCGGTGCGGCTCGCCATTCTCTGCCATCCGCAGGTCGCCGAGCAGCACCGTGGCGCGGACCTGGCGGCCTTCATCGAGGCCAACGAGATCGTGCACGTGCGCTACGAAGGGGCGCCGCGCCATCAGGCCTGGACGCAGTTCATACGCAAGAACGGCCTCGGCGCGCTCAATGTGGAGCGGGGCCTGGTGTTTGATACCGCGGTGCTCGCAGTGCAGTACGCGCTCAGCGGGCAGGGCATCGCGCTCGTCGACCCTCGCCTGTGGACCGAGGAGGTTCGGGCCGGGAGACTGGTGAGCCCGTTCGCGGCGGAGCTCGACAACGGCTACGGCTATTACCTGTTCACCCACCCGGAGGGTCTGGCGGACACGGCGATCGGCCTGTTCAGGTCCTGGCTCATCGAGCGTTTCGGCCGCGACGGGGCCGCAGGGGAGCCGGTGATGCAGCTTGCGGTGTGCAACGATTGGCAGAGGGCGGAGGGTCAGGACTGATGAAGAGTCATGCGAGAGTGGTGGTCATCGGGGGCGGCGTCGTCGGCGTGAGCGTGTTGTATCACCTGACCAAGGCCGGCTGGCCGGAAGTGATGCTGATCGAGCGGGACGAGCTCACCTGTGGCTCCACCTGGCATGCCGCGGGCGGCATGCACACGGTCAACGGCGATCCGAACGTGGCCCGCCTGCAGCAGTACACCATCAATCTCTACCGGGAGATCGAGCGCATCTCGGGTCAGTCGTGCGGCGTGCACCTGACGGGCGGGCTCATGCTCGCCGGCACCCGCGAGCGGCTCGACTGGCTCAAGATGGCCCGAGCGCGCGGCCGCTATCTCGGCATGGAGCTCGATCTCATCCCGGTCGAGGAGGCGAAGAGGCGCTTCCCGCTGCTCGAGGCGCGGCATTTCGTCGGTGCGATGTACGATCCGGTCGAGGGACATGTCGATCCTTACGGGGTGACGCACGCCTACGCGAAGGCCGCCCAGATCGGAGGGGCGGAGGTGGTCAGACACACGCGCGTGGTGGATCTTAAGCCCCGTCCCGACGGCAGCTGGGACGTCGTGACCGATCGCGGCAACGTGCATGCCGAGCACGTTGTCAACGCCGGGGGGCTGTGGGCGCGGGAAGTCGGGCGGATGGTGGGTCTCGAGCTGCCGATCCTCGCGATGGAGCACCAGTACCTGATCACCGAGGACGTGCCCGAGATCGCGGGTCTGCCCGAGCAGCTGCATTGCATCGACTTCGAGGGCGAGATCTACATGCGCGAGGAGCGCCGCGGCATGCTCATCGGCACCTACGAGCGCGCGGGGGTACCCTGGGCGCCCCGGCAGACGCCGTGGGATTTCACGCAGAGCCTGCTGCCAAACGACCTGGACCGCATCGCACCCAGCCTCGAGGTCGCGTTCGAGCACTTTCCGGCCCTTGCGCGGGTCGGGATTCGCAAGGTGGTGAATGGCCCCTTCACGTTCGCGCCCGATGGCAACCCGCTCATCGGGCCGGTGCGGGGCTTGAGGAACTTCTGGGTCGCCTGCGGGGTGATGGCCGGCTTCAGCCAGGGCGGGGGAGTGGGGCTCGCGCTCTCGCAGTGGATGGTGGAGGGGGATCCTGGCTCGGATGTATGGGCGATGGATGTGGCGCGCTACGGCGACTGGGCGACCCTCGCCTACACCAATGCCAAGGTGCGCGAGAACTACTCGCGCCGCTTCAGGATCCGCTTTCCGAACGAAGAGCTCACCGCTGCGCGGCCACTGCGCACCACGCCGATCTACGACCGCCTGGAATCCGCCCACGCCGTGTTCGGCGAGTACTGCGGGCTCGAGCATGCGCTGTGGTTCGCGCCGAGCCCGGCCGAGGGGCACGAGAACATCGCCTTCCATCGCTCGAACGCGCATCCGCACGTGGCGGCCGAATGCCGCGCCGTCGAGCAGGGCGTCGGTCTCATCGAAACATCCAACTACGGCAAGATCGAGGTGAGCGGGCCCGCCGCGGAGGAATGGCTCTCGCGGGTCATGGCCAACCGCGTGCCGCCCATCGGGCGCATCGCCCTCACCCCGATGCTCAATGACAGAGGCAGGCTCATCGGCGACTTCACGATGTGCCGGCTCGCCGCCGATCGGGTGCTGCTCGTGGGCACCTACGCCGCGGAGAGCTACTACCTGCGCTGGTTCGAGCGCCATTTGGGCCCGGGCGTCACGGTGCGGCCGTGCACGATGGAGCACGTGGGGCTCGCCATCGCGGGCCCCGGTTCCCGGTCGCTGTTGCAAGGGCTGGTGCACGAGGACCTTTCCAACGCCGCTTTCCCCTTCCTCGCGTTCCGCCGGCTCGACATCGGCATGATTCCGGCGCTGGTCGGCCGGTTGTCCTTCACGGGCGAGCTCGGCTACGAGATCTGGGTGAGCCCCGAGTATCAGCGGGCGCTCTATGCGCTGTTGGTGTCCGCGGGCGCAGGCCGTGGCCTGAGGCCCTTCGGTGGCCGCGCGCTCAATGCCATGCGGATCGAGAAGTCCTTCGGCAACTGGGCGCGCGAGTACCGCCCGATCTACGGGCCCTTCGAAGCCGGTCTCGGGCGCTTCGTCGATTTCAGGAAGACGGAGTTCATCGGCCGCGCGGCGGCGCTCGAGGAGCGCGATCAGGGCGGCCGGCGGCGCTTGGCGACCTTCGCGGTCGAGGTTCCCGAGAGCCGGTCGCGGACGGAGGCGGCCGGGGAGCGCTCCTCGGAGGCGCAGGTGGCAGCGGATGCCAGTGGCGATGAGCCGATCTGGCACGCCGGGAAGGTGGTCGGCTGGGTCACCTCCGGAGGCTATGGTCATCGCATCGGCCGCTCACTCGCGCTCGGCTACATCGAGGCCGCGCTCGAGGGCGAATCCGAGGGGTTCGAGATCGAGATCCTGGGTGAGCGGCGGGTGGCGCACCGCCTCGCCGGTGCGCCCTACGATCCCACGGGCGAGCGCATGCGCGCGTAGCGGGGGAGCTCATGAAGCTGCAGGAGATCCGGACCTTCGTCGTCGGTAACCCGCCACCGCACTTTGGCGGGCGGTATTTCATCTTCTGCACGCTGCTGTGCGCCGACGGCGTGCGGGGAGTGGGGGAGGCGTACGGCGTTCCCTTCGATCCGCATCTGGTGGCGCGCATGCTGGAGGACGTCTTCGCGCGCTACCTCGAGGGCGAAGACCCGCATGACATCGAGCGCATCTGGCGCCGTGTCTACTCCTCCGGCTATTCGCAGCGGCCAGACGTGACACTCATGGGGGTGCTGAGCGCCCTCGAGATGGCCTGTTGGGACATCATCGGCAAGGCGGCCGGACAGCCGGTGTACAAGCTCCTCGGGGGGCGCGTGCACGAGCGGCTGCGCACCTATACGTATCTCTATCCCCGGCCCGGCGACCGTACCGATGTCTACGTGGATCCCGATCTGGCCGCCGAGCGTGCCGCGGAGTACGTGCAGCAGGGCTTCACGGCGCTGAAGTT
>DAHVQK010000054.1 GCA_027317845.1 Gammaproteobacteria bacterium | reverse complement strand
GGCCGGGCGGATCTGCGAGGACGACGTCGCGCAGTGCCAGGCCATCGGCGTCCACGGCTGCGAGCTCATCCGCAGTGCCGCGGCCCGGCTGCGCCGCCGGGTGAACATCCTGACGCACTGCAATGCCGGGTGGCTCGCGTGCGTCGACTGGGGGACGGCGCTCGCGCCGGTCTACCGCGCGCATGATGCGGGGATCGAGGTCCACGTCTGGGTGGATGAGACCCGGCCCCGCAACCAGGGAGCCTCGCTGACCGCCTTCGAGCTGGCAGCGCATGGGGTGCCGCACACGGTGATCGTGGACAATCTCGGGGGCCATCTCATGCAGCACGGGCGCGTGGACCTGGCCATCGTCGGCAGCGATCGCACGACCGCCGGCGGCGATGTGTGCAACAAGGTCGGCACCTACCTCAAGGCGCTCGCGGCGCGGGACAATGGCGTGCCCTTCTACGCCGCGCTGCCGGTCAGCACCATCGACTGGAGCCTCGAGGAGGGGCGGCGCATCGAGATCGA
Organism: Gammaproteobacteria bacterium; assembly: GCA_027317845.1. Taxonomy (GTDB): domain Bacteria; phylum Pseudomonadota; class Gammaproteobacteria; order Steroidobacterales; family Steroidobacteraceae; genus 13-2-20CM-66-19. The sequence continues at coordinate 13,969 of DAHVQK010000054.1, read as the reverse complement.
GGAGCGCTCGGCGGAGGAGGTCACGCATATCACGGGCCGCACCGCCGAGGGCGCCCTCGAGCGCGTGCGGATCGTGCCCGAGGGCAGCCCGGCGCTCAATCTCGCGTTCGACGTCACTCCCGGCAGGCTCGTGACGGGCTTGATCACCGAGCGCGGCGTGTGCCCGGCGAGCCGTGAGGGACTGCGCCAGTTGTATCCCGAACGCCCATGAACGCCGACGAGGACCTGCGCCGCGCTGTGATCGGCGCCTGCCGCGAGCTGGCGCGCCTCGGACTGAGCCACGGCACATCGGGCAATGTCAGCGTCCGCCGCGCCCCCGGGTTCTTCGTGAGTCCGACCGGCATGGCCTACGAGACACTCGAGCCAGAGGACATTCCGCTGGTGGGCCTCGACGGCCGTTGGTACGGCCGCCGCCGCCCCTCGAGCGAGTGGCGCTTCCATCGCGACATCCTGGCGGTCCGAGCCGAGGCGGGCGCGATCGTTCACGCCCATCCACGCTTCGCCACCGCGCTCGCCTGCACGGGCCGGGGCATTCCGGCATTTCACTACATGGTGGCGGCCGCCGGGGGGGAGGATATCCGCTGCGCGCCGTACCACATCTTCGGGTCGCAGGCGCTCTCGGATGCGGCGCTCGCCGCGCTCACCGATCGCAAGGCCTGTCTGCTCGCCCACCACGGGATCATCGCCTTGGGAGGCGATCTGCGCGCGGCACTGAAGCTCGCGGGGGAAGTGGAAAACCTCGCCGCCCAGTACTGCACGGCGCTCGCTCAGGGGCCGGTGGAGGTGCTCGGGGAGGCCGAGATGCGCCGGGTGTTGGAGAAGTTCCGCACCTACGGCAGCCAGGATGCTTCCGATCCCGGCCTGCACCACGCCGGGGACGCTCTGCCCTAGCCTCACTGGCGCGCGCGGCGCTCGAGCACGAAGCGGGCGAGGACGTTGATGATGAGCACGAAGCCGGTGACCAGGAACGCCGCCGCGTAGGCGAGCCGATTGGCCGAGGCGAACGGCTCGTTGATGAAGGTCCAGATGGCGTAGGTCAGGTAGCCGATCGGCGACTTGGTGAGGTGCCCATCCCACATGAAGTTCGACCAGCCCGCGGTGTAGAGGAGCGGCGCTGTCTCGCCGACCGAGACTGCGAGCGCGAGCAGCACGCCGGTCAGGATGGCCGGCATCGCCGCCGGCAGGCACACCCCGAGCACCACACGCCGCTCGTTCGCGCCGAGGGAATAGGCGGCGTCGCGCAGGTCATTGGACACCTGTCGCAGCGCGAGCTCCGTGGTGCGGCAGATGTAGGGAAGGCAGATGATGGCGAGCGCGATCGAGCCGCCGGCCACCGAGAAGTTCCAGCCCATCCACTGCACCATCGCGACATAGCCGAAGTAGCCCACGACGATCGACGGCACGCCCACCAGCACATCGGCGAGGAAGCGGATGGTCTTCGCCCAGGGACTGTTGGGGTACTCCGCGGCGTAGATGCCCGAGGCCACCCCGAAGGGCACGGCGAGCAGCAGCGCGCCGATCGAGAGCACGAGCGTCCCTTCGATGGCGTTCTTGAGGCCACCGCCGTTGCCCTGGGTGATGGTGGTGAAGGTCGCCCATTTGAGCGCGCCGGCGCCGCGCAGGAACACCACCATGAGGATCCAGACCATCAGCACCGACAGCACGAGCAGGCACAGGCCCGAGAGCGTCCAGCCGCCCAGGCTCACGATGCGCCGCGACAGCCTGATCTGCCTTCGCTTCGAGAGGGGCCGCTCCAGGGTGCTCGCCACGGTTGACATCGATCTTAAGGCTCCTCAGACCGCCGCGGTGCGCTGGCCGTTGTTCCACACGAGCAGCAACAGCCGGGCGAGCCCATTGACGATGACGGATATGATGGCGAGCACGAAGGCGATTTCCGCGAGCGAGCGCACCGCCATGCCGGTCGGGTCCTGGAGCGCGCTGTCGAGCTGGGAAACGATGAACGCCGCCATGGTGGAGATCGGGTCGTAGATGTTGTGCGGCAGGTAGTTGAGCGCATTGCCGCTCACCATGAGCACCGCCATGGTCTCCCCGAGCGCGCGTCCCAGGGCGAGGAAGGTCGCCCCGATGAGTGTCTTGCGCGCTCCGGGCAGAATGACCTTCCAGAGCGCCTCGAACCGGGTGGCGCCGAGGCCGAGCGCGGCCTCGCGGAGCGAGACCGGCTGGCTCACCAGCGCATCGCGCAGCGTCGCGGCGATGATGGGCACGATCATCAGCGCGAGCACGATGCTCGCGGTGAGCAGACTGTAGCCGCTGCCGGTGGGGCCGGCGAAGAATGGAATCAGTCTGCCGAGTGTCGCGGCGAGCAGCGGAAACAAGTGGCGGCTCAGGAAGGGGATGACCACCACATATCCCCACAGCCCGAAGACCACGCTCGGGATGGCCATCAGCAGCTCGACGAAGAAGGAGATCCAGGTGCGCAGGTGGCTCGGGATCGCCTCGGCGAGGAAGATGGCCGCGCCGATCCCCACGGGCACCGCGAACAGCAGCGCGAGGAACGTCGAGAGCAGCGTCCCGACGATGAGAAAGAGGATGCCGTAGGTGGCGCCCGGCTGGACCTGGAAGCCGTGGCGCGTAATGGGATCCATGTAGAGATTGCCGAGGTTCCAGGTATTGCGGACCACGAATCCCCAGCCGTTGAAATGGATGGCCTGCTCGGAATAGAAGGCCAGGAACAGCACGACGGCGAGCAGGATGACGGGCAGAATGCCCGCGACGAGGGCGAGCCAGGCTCTGAACTTCATGGCGCGAGAGGATGGCCGGTCCGGCCGCGTCTTTCAAGTGAAGGAAGGAAACCGGCACCGCGCCTCGTCCTTGAGGCGGGTACCGGCTTCCGGGGGGGCCTTATCTTCAATTCTCGTCGATCAATGGATCTTGGCGATCTGCGCCTCGCTCAGCTTCACGATGGCCGGCGGCAGCGGCACGAAGCCGACCTGCTTCATGAAATACGGGGAGTTGCCGTGGCTCAGCGCCCAGCTGAAGAACTCCTTCACGGCGCCCGCGGTTTTCCCATCCTGGTTGGCGTTCACGATGGCGTACTCGTAGTTGATGATCGGGTACGACTCGGCGCCCGGGGCGAAGACCAGGCTGATGCGCTCATCCGCCGGGGTGTGCGCGGCCATGGCCCGCACCGCGGCTCCGATCGTCTTCGGCGCGGGCAGCACGAAGCGGCCGGCGCGGTTCTTCAGCATCGCCTCGCCGAGCCCGGCTTTCCCGATGGCCTGCTTGAAGCTGATGCCGATGTAGGCGATCGAGTAGGGCGTGCCCTTGCAGGCATTGACCATGCCCGGGTTGCCCTCGGCGCCGATCCCGCCCTGGACGGCCGGCCAGCTGATCGTGGTGCCGTAGCCCACCGAGTTGTTCCACGAGGGGGTGCTGAAGGAGAGGTACTGGGAGAAGATGAAGGTGTCACCGCTTCCGTCGGTGCGATGGATCAGCACGATCTGCTTGTGCGGCAGGCGCACGCCGGGGTTCAGCTCGCGCACCGCCGGGGCGTCCCAGTAGCGGATCTGGCCGGAATACATGTCCGCGAGCACCGGACCGCTCAGGCGAAGATGCCTGCCGTTGAGGCCCGGAACGTTGTAGTTGATCATCTGCGAGGAGATGGTCAGCGGGATGTTCAGGATCGCCGGGTGCATCTTGATCTGGGCGTTGCTCATGTACGCATCCGATGCCCCGATCTGCGCAATCCCCGAGACGGCCTCGGAGATACCGGTGCCGCTGCCGGTCGACTGCGTGGTGATCTGCACGCCCGGATGCGACTTGCCGTAGACCGGCACCCACAGGTTGAACAGCGGGTACAGGAGCGAGGAGCCGGTCTCGAGGAGGCGCGTCTGCGCCAGCGCGGCGTGGCTCACCATCATCGTGCCCATCGCCAGGGTGGCCGCGAGGACCACGGATGTCTTCCGGCGGGAAGAGCCAGTTTTCATGCTCATGTCATTACCTTTTTGGGAGAAGGGACAGTGCCTTATGGGAAGTGGGGTGCCTCTACAGGGCGCGTAATGTACGCGGCCATTGTGACGGTTTGGTGACAGGGCGGATTTCCGTAAAAAATCAATTCAAAACAAATGGTTGTGTGTCGCGCGAAGCCGGTGCCGGGAGCGAGGTCCGAACGCGGAGGCACCGATCCGCAGCCCTCCCGCGCCGCAGGGGGCGCTCGTGCGCGGCGATCCAGCCCGATCGTGCGCCGCGCGGTGCGCCCTCGAGGAGCGCAGGCGGGGTGCGCGAGCGCGGCGTTGTCTCGCAGGGGAGACATCCCCGGGGCTCATCGGCTAAGGTGCGCCCCCATAGGGGGCGCGCTCGTAATGCGCCCGACACCGAAAGATCGACTCATGAATGACACCGCACGCACGACTGGGCGGGACGCCACGCTCGGGGAATTCACCTTCCGCGGCATGGTGATCGGGGTGCTCATCACCCTGGTGTTCACCGCCGCCAACGTCTACTTCGGGCTCAAGGCAGGGCTCACCTTCTCGACTTCGATTCCCGCGGCCGTCATCTCGATGGCCATCCTGCGCGCCCTCGGCGGGGCCACCATGCAGGAGAACAATATCGTGCAGACCGTGGCCTCCGCGGCCGGCACCCTCTCGAGCATCATCTTCGTGCTGCCGGGACTGGTCATCGTCGGCTGGTGGACGGGCTTCCCGTTCTGGATGTCCTTCGCCATCTGTGCGACCGGCGGCATCCTCGGGGTCATGTACACGATCCCGCTGCGGCGCGCGCTGGTGACCGACTCGGACCTGCCTTACCCGGAGGGTGTCGCCTGCGCCGAGGTGCTCAAGGTGGGGGCCGGCGAGGCCCACGACGCCGACATCGAAGCGGTCGAGACCGGAGGGGCGGGCTTGAAGGCGGTGCTCGTGGGAAGCATCGTGTCCGCGGCGTTCTACGTCGTGGTGCAGACCCAGATCTTCACAAGCGATGTCGTGCGGTATTTCCGGATCGGCCGCTCGGGGGCCGCCAGCGGCTTTGATTTCGCGCTCTCGTTTGCGCTGTTCGCCATCGGGCACCTGGTGGGCCCGGCGGTGGGCCTCGCCATGCTGGTCGGGGCGCTGATCGGCTGGGGGTGGGGCGTGCCGCATTTCCTGCTGTCGCATCCGGCGGCAGGCGCTGCGGCCACCGTGGCGCAGGGGGCCTGGAGCCACTACGTGCGGTTCGTCGGGGCGGGCACCATCGGTGTGTCGGCGATCTGGACGCTCGCGATGCTGGTGAAGCCCGTGATCAAGGGCATCGCGGGAGCCATGGCGTCTTCCCGGGCGCGCAAGGCGGGCAGGGGGCATACCCTGGCGCGCACCGAGCACGACATCCCGATCGGCACGGTGGGGCTGGTGTCGCTCGCGTGTTTCGTGCCCATGGGCTGGCTGCTGTGGCATTTCAGCGTCATCAGCGGCCTGGGGCGTTTCGGGGTGCCGCTCGCCGTGGGCGGAGTCATCTTCGTCGCCATCATGGGCTTTCTCGTGTCCACCGTGTGCGGCTACATGGCAGGGCTCATCGGCTCATCGAACAGCCCGCTCTCGGGAATCGGCATCCTGGTGGTGGTGATCTTCGGGCTGATGCTGGTGGCGGGCCTCGCATCGCGCCTGCCTGCGGAGGCGGGGCGCGCGCTGGTCGCCTTCGCGCTGTTCGTCACCGCGGTGGTCTTCTCGGTCGCGACCATCGCCAACAACAACCTGCAGGACCTCAAGACCGGACAGCTGGTCGATGCCACGCCCTCGAAGCAGCAGTGGGCGCTGGTGGTGGGGGTGGTCGCCGGCGCGCTCGTCATTCCTCCGGTGCTCGACCTCGTCAACCGCGCCTACGGGTTCCTGGGGGCCCCGGGGGTCAATCCGGCGCACGCGCTGCCCGCGCCCCAGGCGGGGCTCATCTCGGCGCTCGCCCAGGGGGTGATCCAACACAACATCGACTGGAGCGCGATCCTGATCGGCGGGGCGATCGGGGCGGCCGTCATCGCGGTGGATGTGATCCTCAAGCGCGCCTCGAGCATCCTCAGCCTGCCGCCGCTTGCCGTCGGACTCGGCATCTACCTGCCCACCGCGAGCACCCTCATGATCGTCGTGGGATCGGTGGTGGGCTGGTGGTTCAACGGCCGTGCCGACCGCTCGCCGCGCTCGGAAGCGATCAAGCAGCTCGGGGTGCTGCTCGCCTCGGGACTGATCGTCGGGGAGAGCCTGCTCGGGGTGGTGTTCTCCGCGCTCGTGGTGTTCACCGGCAGGGCCGCGCCGATCGGCCTGGTGGGACCGGGCTTCGCGGGCGCCTCCATGTGGCTCGGCGGAGCGGCCTTCGCGGCCGTGATCTACGTCCTCTACCGGTGGGTGCCGACGCTCGTGCGCGCCGCGCCGGCCGGGCAGCCGCGCTCGTGACCGCCCGGGCTCGATTTCACGGACGGTGGCCGCTCACCTCCGCGCCGGCGTACCGGTCGAGCCGCGCATAGGCGAGCACCGCGAGCAGCCCGAAGCCGCCCATGAGGATGAGGGAGAGGCGGAAGTCAAAGGGCGCGAGCGTGGTGGCGTGGCGCAGCAGGCGGCTGAAGTTGAGGGTCAGCGCCGCGGCGGCGACGCCCACCGCCATGGCGATCTGCTGCGTGAGCGAGAAGAGCACGCTCGCCGGCGAGCGCTCCTCCTGAGTCACCTCCGCAAAGGTGGTGAACAGCATGGCGGTGAATTGCATGGAGCGGCTCGCGCCGGCGATGAGCAGGATGAGCGCTGTCAGACCCAGGGGCAGGCCCGGGGCGAGGAGCGCGCAGGCGGCGATGCCGGCGGCGACGATCGCTCCATTCACCATCAGCACATTGCGCAGCCCGAAACGGCGGATGATGGGGTTGGTCACGGCCTTCATCAACAGGTTGGCCAGCATGTAGATGAGCAGAAGCATGCCCGCATCGAGCGGCGTATAGCCGTAGGCCACCTCGAGCATCAGCGGCAGGAGGAACGGCGTCGCGCTGATCGCCGCGCGCGAGATACCTCCGCCGGAGACCGAGGCGATGAAGAACTCGCGCCGGCGCAGCACGGAAAGCTGCACCAGGGGGGTCTTCGCCGCCTCGAGGTGCCGCACCGCGGCGACGCCCGCGGCCGCGGCGCACGCGAACAGAGTGAGCGCGAGTGGTGCGTCGATCTTCTGGCCGGCGATCAGGTCGAGGCCGTAGGTGAGGCAGCCGACGGCGAGCGCGAGCAGCACGAACCCCCGGCCGTCGAAGGCGGTGCGCTCCCCGGCCTTGTGGTTGGGAATGACCGACAGCACGAGGGCGACCGCGGCGATGCCGAACGGCAGGTTGACGTAGAAGATCCAGCGCCACGAGAGTGCATCGGTGATGAAGCCGCCGAGCGCGGGGCCGATGACCGGGGCGAGCAGACTCGGCCAGACCAGTGTCGAGAGGGTCTGCATGAGCTCGTGCTTTTCCGTGTTGCGCAGCACGATCAGGCGCCCGACCGGGGACATCATGGCCGCCGATCCGCCCTGCACGAGGCGCGCGCCGATGAAGGCGGCGAAGCCGCTCGAGAGGCCGCAGGCCATGGAGGAGAGCGTGAACACGACGATCGCCCCCGCAAAGAGGTTGCGCGTGCCGATGCGCTCGGCGAGCCATGCGCTCGCGGGGATGCATACGGCCGCGGCCAGGGCGTATGCGGTGATGCCCTCGCTCACGCGCGCGGCGTTCGTCGCGAAGCTGTGGGCCATCGCCGGGAGGGCCGTGACGATGATCGTCGAGTCGAGGTTCTGCATGAAGTTCGCGCACGCGACGATGAGCGCGATTTGCATCGAAGGCCGGCGGAGGGAGGCCAGAAGATCGCGAAGCTGGAGCATTCGCGGCAGTGTACCTTGCCGCGTCGGAGCCTGGTCCGGTCTCCTCCTTCTGGAGGATGTCCCGTGAGAGCGCGCATGAGGGGCTATCCCGGATGGCGCGCTCGGGCGAAGCGCCGCAGATCGAAGGCGCCGGCCTCGATCGGCGGCTCGCGGTGCGCCACCAGCGCGGCAATGACTGCGGCGGTGGGCGCCGCCAGCGTCAGGCCCAGGTGTTGGTGTCCCGTGGCATAGAACAATTCGGCCGCACCGGGGGCGCGCCCGATGGCCGGCAGGTAGTCGGGCAGGGTCGGGCGGGAGCCGACCCAGCCCGGTCCCGAAGGACAGGGGTAACCGAGTCCGCGCAGCCGCGTGCGCAGGCGCTCGAGCTTGCGCGGATCGGGCGGTGCCCCGTGGCGCTCGAACTCGAGGTCGCTCGTGGCGCGCAGCCGTCCGTCCATGGGCGTGACGATGACGCTGTGGTCGGCATAGACGACTGGAGCGCTCGCGAGCGGCGGCGCGCCCGGCATTTCCAGGTGATAGCCCCGCTCGGCGGTCAACGGCGCCCGCACTCCGAAGCGGGCGAGGAGCGGTGCGGATTCGACGCCGGCGCACACCACCGCCGCACCGACGGTCAGGACCCGGTCTTCGATGCGGATCCCGATGCGATCTCCCCGTGGGAACAGCTCCCGCACCTCGGTCCGCGCGAACCTCGCGCCGGCCCCGACTGCGGCCTCGGCGAGCGCGTTGGCGAGACGCCGGGGGTCGATGACATGCGCGCTGTCCGGAAAATGACAGCCGGTTGCGGATGCTGCGCCGGCACGCGCCGCGAGCGTCCGCAGCAAGCCCTCGGGCGCGGGGGCGGCGCGTACGCCGAGCGTCTGGGCGTTGCGCAGGGCGCGCGCCGCCTGGGCAACGCTCCGGGGACCGAGCCACACGGAGTAGTGACCGCCCCGGCACAGCAGCTCTTGGTGGCCAATCTCACGAAGATAGCGCTCGAGGAACTCGGCCGCGGGGCGCACCAGGGCGGCCAGCGCCGGGGTGTTGCGTGACTGTCGGAATGCTGCCTGCGCGAAGCGCAGCATCCAGGGGGCAAGCGGCAGCCAACGGTGTGCCGGCAGGTGCAGCGGCCCTCCGAAGAGAAAGAGCTCACGCCAGAACCTCCACAGCAAGGTCGGGGAGGGAAGCGGCTGCAGCTGCTCGGTGGCGATGTGGCCGGCGTTGCCGAAGGAGGCGCCCGCGAGCGCGGGCGGCGATCGATCGATCAGCAACACCTTGCGTCCTTCGCGCGCCAGCGCCCACGCCGTAGCGCAGCCGACGATGCCGGCGCCGATGATCGCGATACGCTCCGGGCTCGCATCTTCCCCGGCTCGATACGGGGCATTGAGGCTCATGCGTATATCGTATACGATCATGATCCTCGTGTAACGCGGAGGGTGGTTGCATGTCCTCGTCCGTGACGCCGATGGAATGCGGCTGGGCCGGGGTGCTTCCCGCGGTGACGACCCAGTTCGACACCGATCTCGAGGTCGACCTCGCCGCGACGCGGGCCGTGCAGAGCGCGCTGGTGGAGGAGGGTGTGCACGGCCTGGTGGTGCTCGGCACCGTGGGGGAGAACAACTCACTCACGGCGCAGGAGAAGCGCGCGGTCCTGCAGGCGGCGGTCGCAGTCGCCGCGGGCCGGGTGCCGGTGATCGCCGGGGTCTCGGAGCTCACGACCGCGGCGGCGGTGGCCTTTGCACGCGATGCCGGCGAGCTCGGCGCGAACGCGCTGATGGTCCTGCCGGCCATGGTCTACGTGCCAACCGCGGAGGAGCTCGAGACCCATTTCCGCTCGGTCGCCGCGGTGACACCTCTGCCGATCATGCTCTACAACAACCCGCCGGCCTATCGTGTCGGGATCGATCCGCAATCGCTCGCGCGCCTCGCGGATGTGCCGAACATCGTGGCGGTGAAGGAGTCGGCGCCGGACTCGCGCCGGTTCACGGACGTCCTGAATGCCTGCGGCACGCGCTTCGCGCTGTTCGCAGGGCTCGACGATGTGGCGTTCGAGGGGCTCGTGCTCGGGGCGCAAGGCTGGGTCTCGGGGCTCACGAATGCGTTCCCGGGGGAATCCCTCGCGCTCCATGCGGCGATTCGCGCCGGCGACCTCGAGCGGGCACGCGCCATCTACCGCTGGTTCCTGCCGCTGCTGCACCTCGATGCCGGACATGACCTCGTGCAGGCGATCAAGCTCGCCGAGCAGCGCATGGGGCGCGGCAGCGAGCGGGTGCGCCCGCCGCGGCTGCCGCTCGCCGGCGCCCGCCGTGAAGAGGTGATCCGTCTGGTGGAGCGCGCTGCCGCGACGCGCCGGCAGCTCGGTCTTTGAGGACAGGTCCATGAGATCGGTGTTCTTCTGCATCGATGGCCATACCGCCGGCAATCCCGTGCGCCTCGTGGCGGGCGGCGTGCCGTTTCTCAACGGCCGCACCATGAGTGAGCGCCGTGCCGACTTTCAATGCCGGCTCGACTGGATCCGTCGCGGCTTGATGTTCGAGCCTCGCGGCCACGACATGATGTCGGGCGGTTTCGTCATGCCGCCGCTCGAGCCGGGGCACGACGCATCGATCCTGTTCATCGAGACGAGCGGTTGTCTGCCCATGTGCGGCCACGGCACCATCGGGATGGTGACCTTCGCGATCGAGCACGGCCTGCTGCGCCCGAGCGTGCCCGGACATCTCACCGTCGAGGTGCCCGCCGGTCTTCTGAGCATCGAATACGCGGCCGAGGGGGGCAAGGTCACCCGTGTCACCGTGCGCAACGTGCCCTCGTATCTCGCCAGGACCTCGATCGAGATCGAGGTCCCGGAGCTCGGCCGGCTGAGGCTCGATGTCGCCTACGGAGGCAATTTCTACGCCATCATCGAGCCGCAGGCCGGATTTGCGGGGCTCGATGCGCTTGGCGCGCAGGCGCTGCTGCGCCTGAGTCCTCTCGTGCGCCAGCGGGTGCGCGCGATCTACGAGCCCGTGCATCCCCTGGATCCGACCATACGGGGTGTCAGTCATGTCATGTGGACGGACCGCGCGCGCAACCCGGGTGCGCAGGGCCGCAACGCGGTATTCTACGGCGAGCGCGCGATCGACCGTTCTCCCTGCGGCACCGGCACGAGCGCGCGGATGGCGCAGCTCGCCGCGCGTGGGGAGCTGCATCCGGGGGAGGAGTTCGTGCACGAAAGCATCATCGGCAGCCGTTTCACCGGCAGGGTGGTCGAGGCGGTGGATCTTGAGGGCACCCCGGCAATCGTCCCCTCCATCGAGGGCTCGGCCTGGGCGACCGGCTACAACACGCTGTGGATCGATCCGCAGCAGCCCTTCCCACAGGGTTTTCAGGTGATCTAGGGGCGGCGGCCATTTTCGCGGAGGCACCCATGTCCGACTCACAACGCATCCCGTGGCTTCTGGTTTTGCTCGTGCTCGGCGCGCCGCCGGCCCTGGCGGGGGAGCCGATGCCGGTCCATCCGCAGCCCGCAGGCGGAAACGTCTCCATTCCGGTGACCGACCGCGCGGACCGCAATGCGTTCCAATGCAAGGCCGGCGCGTCCCAGGGCGCTCGCCAAGCCCTGGGCGCCCACCCCCGCCTCGGGATCGCCACCGGTGTCAAGGCGCCCGGGAAGGCGCCGGCCGCGGCGGCCGCATCCCCGCCGGCGGACACGGGCGGTCTGAGTAATGTCTGGTAGGCGCCGCCCGTCGGGCACTCATGGCCCCGTTCGCGTGAGGAACGAGGCGCGATGATGGGCGCCAAGACCCTGGTGCGCACGATGAGCACCCAGCTCACCGGCCTGGTGCGGGAGAAGATCGTGAACGGCGCCTACGCTCCGGGCACGCCTCTACCGCAGGATGCGATCGCAGCCGAGTTCGGGGTGAGCAAGATTCCCGTGCGCGAGGCGCTGTTGCATCTGCACGCCGAAGGACTGGTGGATGTCTTCGCCCACCGCGGCTTCCAGGTGCGGCCGCTGAGCGAGCGCGAGGCGCGGGAGATCTTCCAGCTGCGCCTGCGAATCGAGCCGCAGGCGATCGCATCCGGCACCCGACTCGCCGAATCGCAGGATCGAGAGGGTGCGCACGGTGCCTTCGAGCGCCTGCACGAGGCGTTGTCGAGTGGCCGGCTGGAGGGTTCCGGTGATCTGAACCGGGACTTTCACCTCGCATTGGTGGTTCCCCGGCGACAGCCGCTCACGCATGAGGTGCTGCAGCGCCTGTTGACCCTGTCGCAACGCTATGTCCGCCTGCACCTGCAGTCGCACGGGCGTTCCTCGCGCGCCGATCGCGAGCACGAATCCCTGCTGGCGGCATGGATGATGGGCGAGACCGCGGCGGCCGAAGAGCTTGCGCGGCAACACATTCAGACGACGTACGACGATCTCGTCAGTGCGTTGGGATCGGACGTCCAGGCATAACGCGCTTCGCCGATTGACTGACGCATCAGGTGGACGTTCGTCGGGTGTCCGCTCGAGGGGCGCGACTCGGGTTCAGATCCGGGAGATGACGGCGGCGAGCAGATCCCGGACCTGCTCCGCCATCGGTGCGAGCGCGGCGTTGCCCGTACGCTCCATGGCGGACACCGGATCCACGGTGGCGACCTCGACCCGCTGATCCGCGGTCTCGCGCACGATCACATTGCAGGGCAGAAGGACGCCGAGCTTGTCTTCGGCCAACAGGGCCTGGTGGGCGAAGCGGGGGTTGCAGGCGCCCAGGATACGGTACTTCGGGATCTCCGCGCCGATCTTGGACTTCAGGGTGGCCTGCACGTCGATGTCGGTCAGCACCCCGAAGCCGCGTTCCTTGAGCTGTTGGGTGACCTCCGCCACGACCTCATCGAAGGGTTTGGAAACCGCTCGCGCGATGTAGTAACTCACCGGCATCTCCTTATCGAGCATCGGGTCTGCGCAGTGCGACTGCGGAGGGAAACTATACGTGATCCACGGCGTCCCGGTACAGGGGATCATCGCGGCACTTCCTTCCCGATGGCCGCCGCGCGCATCGCGGCGGGGGCTTCCCGCAATGCAGCGCGAGGTGTGCGAGCGGCGCGGCGAGCCCGGCGGGTATCGGCGCGAGATCGCCCGCGGGTTTCCACGCGGGAGAGGGTTCGCCGCTGGTCTCAAAGCTCCTGGCGGGTGGGGCGATAGAGGATCTCGTTGATGTCCACTTCATCGGGCTGACCGATGGCGAAGGCGACGGCCCGCGCGAAGGAGTCGGCGGGTATCGCCACGGCCTCGTAGAACTTGTGGATCTGCGAGTTGACGTCCGGCTCGGTGATGCTGTCGGGGAGCTCGGAGCTGACTGCGCCAGGGGAGATGATGGTGGTGCGGATGTTGTAGGGCTTGACCTCCTGGCGAAGCCCCTCGGAGAGAGCCCGGACCGCGGTCTTGGTGGCCGCATACACCGAGTTTCCGGGACGCACCTTGTGGCCGGCGACCGAGGACACGTTGATGATGTGTCCGGATTTGCGGCGCATCATGTGCGGCAGCGCGGCGGCGATGCCGTACAGCACCCCTTTGATGTTGACGTCGATGGTGCGGTCCCAGTCCTCGATCTTGAGCCGCTCGAGAGGCGAGACGGGCATCAGTCCGGCGTTGTTGATCATGACATCGATGCGGCCATACTTCTCCACGGCGGTATCGACCAGGCGCTTCACTTGGTCGCTGTGGGTCACATCGGTCGTGACGGCGAGCGCCTCGGCGCCACCCGCGCTGAGCTCCTCGGCGAGCGCCTCGATGCGTTGCGCGCGGCGCGCACCGAGGATGACGGTGGCGCCTTTCGCACTCAAGTGACGCGCCGCAGCCTCGCCGAGCCCGCTGCTTGCGCCGGTGATGACGATGATCTTGCCGTGGATGTTTTCGCTCATCGGGTGACTCCTTGCGGGGGTGGCGCCGGGCTCAGCGCCCGGCCGCCGTGCGGATGATCTTGATCATGGCCTGTTTCTCCCGCGGAGGGCCGTAGGCGAAGCTCATGCCCATGCATTCAAGATCCAATGCCGGGACTTCGAGCGCGCCGCGGCCGGGCGTGCGCGTCTTCATGAGACCGCCTCCTGCGGCGCGGCAGATGCGGTGCAGGATAGGCCGGGCGGATTCCTTTGGGTAGACGCCGGAAGCATCAAGGAAAAACGCCTCTCCCGGGTGAGCGGGAGAGGCGTCCGGCCCGCC
>DAHVQK010000042.1 GCA_027317845.1 Gammaproteobacteria bacterium | reverse complement strand
GCAGATGGCGATGCTGCCGCGGCTGAAGCCCAGGTGTTACTACGACCTCGTGATCGAGGTGGCCATCGTGCGCCCCGGTCCCATCCAGGGCGACATGGTGCATCCCTATCTCAAGCGCCGCCAGGGACGCGAGCCGGTGAGTTATCCGAGCGATGCCGTCAAGGATGTCTTGAGCCGCACTCTCGGGGTGCCGATCTTCCAGGAGCAGGTGATGCGTCTCGCCATGGTCGCGGCGGGCTTCACGCCCGGGGAGGCCGATCAGCTGCGCCGGGCGATGGGCGCCTGGAAGCGCACCGGGGGGATAGGGCATTTTCGCGACAAGCTCCTGTGTGGCATGACATCGCGCGGCTATGCGGCGCAGTTCGCCGAGCGGATCTACCGGCAGATGATGGGATTTGCGGACTACGGATTCCCGGAGGCGCATGCCGCGAGCTTCGCCCTGTTGGCGTATGACTCCGCCTGGCTCAAGTGTTACGAGCCGGCGGCGTTCACCGCCGCGCTCCTCAACAGCCAGCCGATGGGTTTCTACGCTCCGGCGCAGCTCGTGCGGGATGCCCGAGAGCACGGGGTGCGGGTGCGTCCCGTGGATGTGTGCGAGAGCGGCTGGGACTGCGCGCTCGAGCGGGGGGAGGAGGGCGAGCCGGCGCTGCGCCTGGGACTGCGCTTGGTGAGGGGGCTGTCCGGTGGGGGTGCGGATCGGCTCATCGAGGCGCGGCGGCAGGGCGCCTTCGCCGGTGTGCAGGATCTTGCCCGGCGCGCCCGGCTCGATCGCAGGGATCTCGAGGCGCTGGCCGGCGCCGGGGCGCTCGCTTCCTTGAGCGGCAACCGGCATCTGGCGTTCTGGGATGCGGCGGGAACCGAGCGGCCCTTGCCGATCGAGCCTGCCGGGGGCCTTGCCGCGCGCAGCGCCGATCCCATCCCCCTGCTGACCGCCCCGACCGAGGGGGAAGACATCGTGGCGGACTACGCGTCCCTGGGACTGACCCTCGGCCGTCATCCCCTGGCGCTGCTGCGCGAGTCTTTGCGCAGCGCCGGTCTGTGCGCTGCGGGTGATCTGGCCCGCCTCGAGCCGGACGGCTGGGTGCGTACCGCCGGCATCGTGCTCTCGCGTCAGCGGCCCTCGGCGGCCAAGGGGGTGACGTTTCTGACCTTGGAGGATGAGACCGGTCCGTTGAATGTCATCGTGTGGGAGCGGGTCGGCGAGAAGTATCGCCACGCGCTGGTGGGCGCACAGCTGCTCGAGGTGCACGGCCGGCTGCAGCGTGAGGAGGGCGTCACTCACCTCGTGGCCCGGCGCCTCATCGACCGCTCGACGCTGCTCGGGGCGCTGCTCACGCGGTCGCGGGATTTCCACTAATCCTTTTTGCGATGCGGCTTCTTGGCGGGCAGCTCCCCGATGTCATAGTCCTGGAAGTCGCTGGTGAGCTCGGCGGTGTGCTTCTCCTCGAGCAGCCGCTCAAGCCGCCGCCAGGCCGGATCGCCCGCCCTGTGGCGGTGCTGCTTCGCCAAGTCGAGATCCTTGATGGCCTGATCCAGGTCCTCGTCGCCTTCTTCGACGGCCGGCTCGTCTTCGTCTTCAAAGTCGTCCGATTCGGATTTCTCGCTCATGCGGCACACCGGGTCCTGCCCCCGCAGGGTGCGAAAAATTAAATCACAAGCCGGATCGAGCGCAATGGCGGGATCAGTGAATCAGGTCATTCATCCGGAAGATCGGCAGCAGCATTGCAAAAACGATGCCCATCACGAACAGGCCCATGACCACGATGAGCAGCGGCCCGAGCAGGCCCACCATGGCGGCCATGATGGCATCGAGCTCGCGATCCTGGCTGTCGGCGGCCTGGGCGAGCATGGCCTCGAGCTCCCCGCTCGACTCCCCGCTCGAGATGAGGTGAATGGTCATGGGCGGGAATAAGCGGCTGGCACCGAGCGAGCGCCCGATGGGCGCCCCCTCGCGCACCCGGGCGGCCGCATCGATCACCGCATCGCGCATCGGCAGGCTCGTGACCACCTCCCCCGAGATGCGCAGCGCCTCGAGCACCGGGACGGAGCTCGCCGAGAGGATGCTGAAGGTCCGCGTGAAGCGCGCGGTGTTGAAGCCGCGCACCAGTTTGCCCGCGAGTGGCAGGCGAAGCAGCAGCCCGTGGAAGCGGCGGTGGGCCCGCGGGTCGCGCAGCCGGCGCCTGAAGAGGATCACCGCAATGATTGCCGCGATCACGAGCCACACGCCGTACTCACGCAGGAAGTGGCTGGTGCCGATCAGCATGCGCGTGATGAGCGGCAGCTGCGCCTTGCTCGCCTCGAACACCGAGACGACCTTGGGCACCACGAACGTGAGCAGAGCCGCGACGATGATGAAGCACATCACCGTGAGCACGATCGGGTAGAGCATCGCCGCCAGGATCTTCTGGCGGATCTCCTCGCGGCTCTCGGTGTAGTCGGCGAGGCGCTCGAGCACCCCGTCCAAGTGCCCGGCCTGCTCGCCGGCTGCGACCGTGGCGCGATAGATCTCCGGAAACACCCGCGGGAACTCCGCGAGGCCGTCGGCGAGCGTATGGCCTTCCATGACCTTCGAGCGCACCCCGAGGATGATGCTCTGCAGGCGTGGCTTCTCGGTCTGCTGGGAGACCGCGAGGAGCGACTCCTCGAGCGGCAGCCCGGCGCGCACCAGCGTGGCGAGCTGGCGGGTGAACAGGCTCACATCGCCCGCCGAGACCCGGCGTGCGAGGTCGAACGATCTCTGGCGACTCGCCTCCTTCTGCGCCACCTCGCTCACGGCGACCGGCAGGAGCGCGCGCTCACGGAGCTGCTGACGGATGTGCCGGGGGGTGTCGCCTTCCAGGATGCCCTTGAGCTCCTTGCCGCTCGCATCGAGCGCGATGTATTCAAAAGCGCCCATGGGTTAGATCGACCGCCGGATCATTTCAATCTTCCCGCGTCACCCGCAGCACTTCCTCGATGGTGGTCTCCCCGCGCAGAATCCTGGCGCGCCCGTCATCGCGGATCGAGGGGGTCGCAAGGCGCGCGTGGTGCTCGATCTCCTGTTCGCTCGCGCCATCGTGGATCATCGTGCGCAGCGCCTCATCGACTACGATGAGCTCGTAGATTCCCGAGCGGCCGCGGTAGCCCGCGGTGTCCGGGCCCGGACGGTAGAGGAGCGGTGAGGGCGCCTCGGGGGGCAGATTGAGCAGCCGCCGCTCGTACTCGGTGGCGCGGAAGGACTGCTTGGTCTCGGGATTGAGCACCCGCACCAGGCGCTGTGCGAGCACCCCGATCAGGCTCGAGGAGAGCAGGAACGGCTCGATGCCCATATCGCGCAGGCGCGTCATCGCGCCGGCCGCGGTGTTGGTGTGCAGCGTCGAGAGGACCAGGTGCCCGGTGAGGCTCGCCTGCACCGCGATCTGCGCGGTTTCAAGGTCGCGGATCTCCCCGATCATGACCACATCCGGATCCTGGCGCAGAATCGCCCGCAGGCCGCGCGCGAAGGTCATCTCCACCTTGGTGTTGACCTGCGTCTGGCCGATGCCGTCGATGTAGTACTCGATCGGATCCTCCACGGTCATGATGTTGCGCGTGTTGTCATTCAGGCGCTCGAGCGCGGCGTAGAGCGTGGTCGTCTTGCCCGAGCCGGTGGGACCGGTGACGAGCAGGATCCCGTGCGGCTTGTGGATGAGTGCATCGACCAGCGACTCGGTCTTGGGGTCCATGCCGAGGGAGGTGAGGTCCAATCGTCCGGCCTGCTTGTCGAGGATGCGAAGCACCACACGCTCGCCGTGCCCGGCGGGAATGGTCGACACACGAACATCGACCGCACGTCCGGCGATCCTCAGGCTGATGCGCCCATCCTGCGGCAGGCGTTTCTCGGCGATGTCGAGTTTCGACATGACCTTGACCCGCGAGACCACGAGCGGCGCGACGGCGCGTTTGGACTGCAGGACCTCGCGCAGCACCCCGTCGACGCGAAAACGCACCACCAGGCGGTTCTCGAAGGGCTCGATGTGGATGTCCGAGGCGTTCTCCTTCACCGCCTGGGTGAGCACCGCGTTGATGAGGCGGATGATGGGTGCATCGTCATCGCTGTCGAGGAGGTCCGCCTGCTCGGGCAGCTCCTGCGCGAGGTGCGCGAGATCTTCGGTCTCATTGAGCCCCTCGACCGCCTGCATGGTATCGGAGCCTGCCTCGTACACCTGGCGCAGCAGCCGGTCGAACTCCGCCTCGGACACGCGTGTGAGGCGCACCGGGCGGCCGAGGAACCGGCGCGCCTCCGCGAGGGCGAGCGGGGAGGCGTGCTCGCGGTACACGCACTCGGCGAGGCTCTCGGACAGCTGCCTCACCAGCACGCCGTGGCGCTTGGCGAAAGCGAATGGCAGACGCGGCGGCGGCGGGCCTTGCTCGAGGGGACTGGGGTCGCTCACGGCTGGGGTTGCGGCAGCGTCTGCGGCTGCGGCTGCGGCTGCGGCCTGGGTGGGGTGACCGAGGGCGTCTGCGCCTTGGATTTTGCCGCGCGCGAGGCGCTCCTGCGGGTCGGCGCCGGCAGCGCCGGCAGCTCGGGGCGCGGCTCGCCGTAGAGCAGCGGCGGGAAGCTCTCCGCGGGAATCGAGTTCTCCTGCTGGCGCATGAACTCGTAGTTGCGCCCGCTCGCGTAAGCCGCCTCATCCTGATTGCGCAGAATGGTCGGCTTGATGAAGATCATCAGGTTGTTGCGCGTCGAGCTGTCGTTGCGCGACTTGAACAGCCACCCGAGGATCGGGATATCCCCCACGTACGGCACGCTGTTGTGCGTGCGGTCCTGGGAGCGATCGATCAGCCCGCCGAGCACCACGATGCCGCCGTTCTGGATCAGCACATTGGTGGTGATGCTGCGCTCGTTGGTGGTCGGATCGGTCACGGAGAAGGCGGTCGTGGCCGGCTGCACGCTCGAGCTCTCGACCGAGATCTTCAACATCACCGCATCGTTGTCCGCCGAGATGGTCGGGGTCACCTTGAGGATGGTGCCGACTTCCTCGGTCTGCACGGTCTGAAAGGGTGTCACGGTGCCGCTGGTCACGGTGGAGGCGTTGGTGTACGCGCCGCTGACGAAGGGCACCTTTTGAACCACCTTGAGCTCGGCCTGCTCGTTGTCCATGGTGGTCGCCGAGGGGGTGTCGAGGATGGTGGCGTTGCTGTTGCCGCGAAGCGCACGCAGCATCGCCGCAAACGATACCCCGCCGGCGCTGATCGTGCCCACCCCGAGGGTCGTGCCCTCGAGGAGGGTGTCGCTCAGGGAGGTCGCGCCCGCCTTGGCCGCCGCGATGAGGTCGACGATGCTGGTGCCGCCGACCGGCTCGACGAAGCTGCCGAGGGGAAGCTTGTCGGTCTGGGAGTAGGCTGCCCAGTTGACCCCGAGATCGTCGGTCTTGTCGACATT
Source organism: Gammaproteobacteria bacterium (assembly GCA_027317845.1). Taxonomy (GTDB): domain Bacteria; phylum Pseudomonadota; class Gammaproteobacteria; order Steroidobacterales; family Steroidobacteraceae; genus 13-2-20CM-66-19. The sequence goes on along the minus strand of DAHVQK010000042.1, from coordinate 15,170 downwards.
CACCTCGGCGATGATGGCCTGCACCAGTACCTGGGGCCGGCGGATGTCGAGCTTGGCGATGATGCCGAGCACGGTGCGCATCAGCTTCGGCGGGGCGGTGATGACGAGCGCGTTATTCTGGGGATCCGCCCACACCAGCGCGTTTTTCTCCGCCGCCGACTGCGGGGTGGCGCCCCTTGCGCCCGCGACCGAGGCGGTGGCGATCTGCGCGAGCTCGGCCATCTGCTGCTTGAGCAACGGCGCGAGCTTCTTGGCGTTGGCGTAGTGCAGATAGATGACGCGGGTGTCGCCGCCGGATTCGGTGCGGGTGTCGAGCTCGGCCACGAGCGCTCGGATGCGCAGCCGCTCCGCCGGGTCGCCGCTGATCAGCACGCTGTTGGTCCGCTCATCGGCCACGATCTTGAAGGAGCGGCCCATCTCCGCCGCCGCCTGCCCCTGGTAGAGCTGGTTGATCACCGCCACCACCTGCGCGGCGGAGGCGTTCTGCAGCGGCATGACGTCGACGTCCTGGTTACCGACCTGATCGATGCGCTGGATGATCTGCATCATCCGGTACACGTTGCTCGCCCGGTCGGAGATGATCAGGATGTTGGACGGGGGGTAGGCGGCGAGATGGCCGTACTCGGGGATCATCGGGCGCAGGATCGGCACGAGTTCCGCGGCGCTCACGTTCTTCACCGCGATCACCTGGGTGACGATCTCATCGGAGGTCGGACTCACGTGCCGCGGCAGATCGATGGAGGGCATCTGGCGGGCGTTGGTGTTCGGGAGGATCTTCACGATGTCCCGTCCCGCCGGCACCGCGATGAAGCCGTAGACCTGCAGGATCGAGAGGAACGCCTGGTAGAACGCCGCGGGAGACAGCGGCGTCGAGGAGTACATCGTGACCTGGGCGTTGACACGCGGGTCGATGATGAAGTCCTTGCCGGTCACGGTGCTCACGGCGTGGGCGATCGTGTGGATCGGGGTGTTGCGGAAGTTCGGGGTGATGCTGACCCCGGAGCCGCCGGCGGCCTGCGGGTCCGTCTGCGGCAAGGCGGGCGCGGCTGCCAGCGTGGCGAGTACGAACGCGAACGCTAGCGCCCAGGACGCGATGGGACGAAAACCTTTCACGAAACGGTTCCTCATTTTGAGGGATTGTTGCTTTGTGGCGCCCAGAACGGTCGCGCGAACCGTGCCGCGGGCGAGGAGGAAGACAGCCGCCGCGCGGTCTGCTCGACCTCGGCGAGATTGAGCGTAAGCACGCGCTGGCGGCCGTTGCGCAGCACGGTGACGCTCGCCTGGCTCGAGGAGCCGAGCGTGTTGAGGATCTGCTGATCCTGTGCCGGATCGTTGAGTGGGGTGCCGTCGATGGCCGTCACCAGATCCCCGGGCTTGAAGCCGAGCTGCGTGAACGCCTGCGGGTCGTTGCCCGGATAGACCCGGTAGCCGAGCTGCCGCCCGCCGGAGAACACGGGCTCGGGCCGCATCAGGTCCGCCACCAGATTGGGCCTGCGCGTCACGAGCTCGCGCATGCGCTGCACGAACCTCGGCGAGCCCCCCGCCTCACTCGAGGCCGTGGGTTCCGCGAGCGCGACCTGCTTCGGCAGCGCCAGCGATTCGAGGCGACCGTCGCGCTCGAGCAGCACCTTGCGCGGCAGAACGGCCCTGAGGCGGGCCCCTCCGGGGATGCGGTCTCCGACCTCGTAGACTTTGGCCGCTCCGGCGCTGGGCCCGAGGATCGCCATGCCCGCGTGGGGGTTGCGGTCGGCAATGACGCCGGTCAGCACCAGGGGCAGGTCCGTGCGCGGGGCGTGGGTGCCCAAAGCGGTCGAACTCGCCGGGGCGCGGCCGAAGAGGTGGCTGTCGATGAGGGCCGCCACATCGAGGGTATGCCCGTGCGAGCGCAGCGCCACACCCATGCCGGATGCGGGCGTGCCTACGCCGGCCATGTTCGTCACGAGCAGCGCGGCCTGCGCGGCGAGAACCAGCGCGAGGACACCGGCGGCCAGATGCGGGCCACGGCGGGAGAGCAGGGCTCGCCAGTGCTCGCCACCGCGGATTCCCTCGAGCCAGGACGCGGTGCTCATCGGCGCTCAGGTCTTGAATTTGGACTGATCATCGAATTGACCGCGCAAAGCCCCCGCCGTGCGGCGGCGCTGTCCAATAATGATACGTGGCGGGTGATTGTGCGCTCAAGCGACTGTTTCACAAAGGGGAGTGGTTGGGCTCCCGGGCGCCCCATCCTACCCGGTTGGCGTATAGACTTGTGTTGCGGATTGTGGCTCCCTATAAAGAGCCTATGTCCGACCCGCATCCCACCCGTCCCGATACCGGGGTTCTCGTCGAGGAAGCGCGGCCCGAGGTCAAACCGCCGCCGCTGTACCAGGTGGTGCTTCTCAACGACGACTATACCCCGATGGAATTCGTCGTCGATGTGCTCGAGAAGTTCTTCAGCCTCGACCGCCCGACCGCCACGCGTATCATGCTGGAAGTGCATACCCAGGGTAAGGGGGTCTGCGGGGTCTTTACCTTCGAGATCGCGGAAACCAAAGTCGCCCAGGTGACCACCTATGCGCGGGACAACCAGCACCCGCTCATGTGCACCCTGGAAGAGGCATGACCGGCAGGAGGCGCCACCGTGCTGTCCAATGAGCTTGAATACTGTCTCAACGATGCCTTCCACCAGGCGCGCGAGGCCCGTCACGAGTACCTCACGGTCGAGCACCTGTTGCTCGCGATACTCGACACCCCCAAGGTGCGGGAGGTCCTGCGCGCCTGCGGAGCCGATCTCGGGCGGATGCGCCAGGAGCTGAAGGACCATATCGAGCAGTCGACTCCCCGGGTCGCCGATGGCGCCGAGCGCGAAGTGCAGCCCACCCTGGGGTTCCAGCGGGTGCTGCAGCGTGCGGTGTTCCACGTCCAATCGAGCGGCCGCAAGGAAGTCGGCGTGGCGAATGTACTGGTGGCCATCTTCAGCGAGAAGCAGAGCCATGCGGTGTTCCTGCTGAACCGCCAGCACGTGATGCGTCTCGATGTGGTCAACTACATCTCCCACGGCCTCTCTAAGCTTGCCGAGGAGAAGGCAACCGATGAGGGGCAGGGCGAGGAGCGCGAGAGCGAGGTGGGAGGCGGTGCGCTCGAGAAATACACCACCAATCTCAACCGCCTGGCGCAGGTGGGGCGGATCGACCCGCTCATCGGGCGCAAGCTCGAGGTCGAGCGCACGATCGAGATCCTCTGCCGCCGCCGCAAGAACAATCCCCTGTATGTCGGGGAAGCCGGGGTGGGCAAGACCGCGATCGCCGAGGGCCTGGCGAGGCTCATCGTCGAGGGTCAGGTGCCCGAGGTCCTCACCGACTGCACGATCTACGCGCTCGATATGGGTGCGCTCATCGCCGGCACGAAGTACCGGGGCGATTTCGAGAAGCGTCTGAAAGGGGTCATCGCGGAGCTGAAGAAGCTCCCCGGAGCGATCCTGTTCATCGATGAGATCCACACCGTGATCGGGGCGGGAGCGGCCTCGGGCGGGGTGATGGACGCCTCCAACCTGATCAAGCCCGTGCTCACCAACGGCGAGATGCGCTGCATCGGCTCGACCACCTACCAGGAATACCGCGGCATTTTCGAGAAGGATCACGCCCTCGCGCGGCGTTTCCAGAAAATCGATGTGACCGAGCCCTCCGTGGCCGAGACCGTGGAGATCCTCCTCGGCCTGAAGGCCCGCTTCGAGGAGCACCATGGCGTCACCTACACGGTCGATGCGCTCAAGGCGGCCGCCGAGCTCGCCGCGCGGCACATCAACGAGAGGCACCTGCCCGACAAGGCGATCGACGTGGTGGACGAGGCCGGCGCGCGGCAGCGCCTGAAGCCGCTGCCCGAGCGGGCGCCGGCGATCGATGTCGGGCACATCGAGGATGTGGTGGCGCGCATGGCGCGCATCCCGCCCAAGAGCGTTTCGACCTCAGACCGGGAGATCCTGAAGAGCCTCGAGCGCAACTTGAAGCTCGTGATATTCGGCCAGGACCGGGCCATCGACGCGCTCGCCGCGGCCATCAAGATGGCCCGCTCGGGCCTCGGCGATCAGCGCAAGCCCGTCGGCAGCTTCCTCTTCGCGGGGCCGACCGGCGTCGGCAAGACCGAGGTCACTCGGCAGCTCGCCATCGTGCTCGGGGTGGAGTTCCTGCGCTTTGACATGTCGGAATACATGGAGCGGCACACGGTCTCGAGGCTGATCGGCGCGCCTCCGGGCTATGTCGGATTCGACCAGGGAGGGCAGCTCACGGAGGCCGTCACCAAACACCCGCACTGCGTGCTGCTGCTCGATGAGATCGAGAAGGCGCACCCGGATGTGTTCAACCTGCTGCTGCAGGTGATGGATCACGGCACGCTCACGGACAACAACGGCCGCAAGGCGGATTTCCGCCACGTCATCATCGTCATGACGACCAATGCCGGCGCCCAGGAAATGGCCCGCCCCTCGATCGGCTTCACCCAGCAGGACAACGCGAGCGATGGCATGGAGGCGATCCGGCGCCTGTTCACGCCGGAGTTCCGCAACCGCCTGGATGCGGTCATCCAGTTCGCAAGCCTCGATCCGCTGACCATCGAGCGCGTGGTCGACAAGCTCGTCCTCGAAGTCGAGATGCAGCTCGAGCAGAAGGGCGTCACGATCTCGCTCGACGATGCGGCCCGGCGCTGGATCGCCGAGAAAGGCTATGACCCCAAGATGGGGGCGCGGCCCATGGCGCGCACCATTCAGGAGCACATCAAACGCCCGCTCGCCGAGGAACTGCTCTTCGGCTGCCTCGTGGGCGGCGGTCAGGTGCGGGTGTCGGTGGCCGCCGATGGAGAGAATCTCGAGCTCGAGTGCACGCCGGCCAAGCAACCGGAACTGACGACGTAGAGGGCTCGGGCGGGCGATCGGATTCTTCGTCCGAGGCAATGCTCACGGCCCCCGCTGGACTCTTCCGCGGGGGCGTTCGGAGGCGCCCGCCGCGCCCCCACGGGGCGCTCAGAGGGCGCAAAGACTTCCTGTCTTTGGGCGCTTTGAGCTCCAGTGAGGATCCGCTCTGCGGTCGCGTTGCGACCGGCAACCGCGATTATCTGCCGCGATAGACGATCCGGCCCTTGCTCAGGTCGTAGGGAGTCATTTCGACCGTGACCTGATCGCCGGTGAGGATACGGATGTAGTTTTTGCGCATCTTTCCGGAGATGTGCGCCGTGACCACGTGGCCGTTCTTGAGCTTCACGCGAAAAGTAGTGTTGGGCAGTGTTTCCACTACCTCGCCTTCCATCTGGATTGCATCTTCTTTGGACATATGGCCCTTTGCCTCCCGGGGGGCGCGAATTGCAGCACAAAGGCCGCGGGTCTGCAATTTGGGCTTAAGGGGGCTCGATGAGGCCGGCCGGATCCCGGGCGGATGCCCAGCGCGAGAGCAGCGCCTGGAAGCGCGTGCGCGGGATGGATCGGGCGCCCAGGCTCGCGAGGTGCCGGGAGGCGAGCTGGCAGTCGATGACCTCGATGCTGTTGTGAGGGCACATCATGACCAGGTGCGCGAGCGCCATCTTCGAGCCATCCCGCCTGAGGCTGAACATGGACTCGCCGAAGAACAGCCCACCGAGGCGCACGCCGTACAGGCCGCCGGCGAGCACGGCGTCATGGCGGACTTCGATGCTGTGGGCAAAGCCCAGCCGGTGCAGCCGCACGTAGGCCTGGCGCATCTCGGGGGTGATCCAAGTGCCGGGACTGTGCGGGCGGGGGGCGGCACAGGCGTCGATCACCTCTTCAAAAGCCACATCGATAGTGACTGTGAACCCTTTGTTTCGAATGGTTTTTTCAAGGCTTCGACTCAGATGGAATTCTTCCGGGAACAGCACGGTCCGCGGGTCGGGAGACCACCAGAGCACCGGCTGTCCGGGGGAGTACCAGGGAAAAATGCCGCGCCGATAGGCCGCGAGCAGCCGCTCGGGCGAGAGGTCGCCCCCAGCGGCCAGCAGCCCCGAGGGCTCATCGAGCGCCTGCTCGAGGGGGGGGAACCACTCGGGGGAGTCCTGTGGCGAGAGCCACGTGACGCTCTTCATGGCTCCGTCCTGCGATAGGGCACGTGCTCGCGAACCTGGTCCGCGTACTCCTCGATAAGCCCCCCCTCCTGCTCCAGGAAGCGGTGGATCGCCTCGCGAAAGCGCGGGTCCGCGATGTAGTGCGCCGACCAGGTGAGACTCGGCTCGAATCCCCGGCTCACTTTGTGCTCGCCCTGGGTGCCGGGCTCGAAACGCTCGATGCCTCGCTCGATGCAGAATTCGATCCCCTGGTGATAACAGGCCTCGAAATGCAGGCTGTGGTACTCCCCGCTTGCGCCCCAGTAGCGGCCGTAGAGCGTGCGCGGGCACCAGAAAAAGATCGCCGCGGCCACGGGAGTGTGCCGGTCATAGGCGATCTTCACCATCATCGACTCCCCCAGGGTGCGGCAGATCTCGGCGAAGAATTCCCGCGTGAGATACGGCTCGTGTCCGTGGCGCAGAAAAGTTTCCCGGTGCAAGGCGTAGACGCGTTCGAGCAGTGGCGGATCGAGCTCGCCGCCGAATCGTGTCTCGAAGCGTATGCCCGCCTCCCGGACCCGGCGGCGCTCGCGGCGGGCCTTCTTGCGCTTCTCGGCCGTAAAGGACTCGAGGTAGTGCTCGAAGCTCGTGTAGGCGCGGTTGGTCCAATGGAACTGGCAGTCGCGTCGCAGCAGCCACCCGCGGCGTTCGCATGCGGCCCGTCCCGGCTCATCGAGGAACAGGGCGTGTACCGAGGAGATGGCCTGTCGAAGCGCGAGGCTCTCCAACGCCCCGAGCAGCTCTCGGGCGGCACTCTCATCGAGGTCCGGGCGCACCAGCAGGCGCGGTCCGCCGGCGGGAGTGAACGGTACCGCCACGGTGAGCTTGGGATAGTACTCGAGCCCGTAGCGACAATAGGCCTCGGCCCACACGAAATCGAACACGAACTCCCCGTAGGAGTCGGTTTTCAGATAGGCGGGGGCGGCGGCGGCGAGGCCCTGTGCGTCACTCAGGGTGAGCAGGCTCGGCTGCCAGCCCGTGCCCGCTCCCACGCAGCCGCCGTGCTCGAGCGCGGCGAGAAATTCGTGCCGCAGAAAGGGAGGAGCGGCGGCGGTGAGGGCGTTCCACTGCCGCGGATCGATATCGTCGATGCTCGAGTGAGTGGCGGCGCGCACTGAGGCCTCTCGGTCTGCCCCCCGGCTCAATGCTCCAGGGTTTCCAGGTAGCGGTCGGCATCGAGCGCGGCCATGCAGCCGGAGCCCGCGGAGGTGATGGCCTGCCGGTAGATCGGATCAGCCACGTCGCCCGCTGCGAACACCCCCGCAATGGTGGTGGCGGTCGCGCCGCCTTCCGCGCCGCTTCTCACCAGGAGGTAGTCATTGCGCATCTCGAGTTGTCCGGCGAACAGTCCCGTGTTCGGCGCGTGCCCGATGGCCACGAACACCCCGGTCACGGGCAGCTCCTGCTTCCGCCCGCCGAGCCTCGCGGCGAGGCGCACGCCGGTCACGCCCTGCGCATCGCCCAGCACTTCCTCGACGGTGTGATCCCACACCACCGTGATCTTGCCGGCCTCGGCTTCGTGCAACAGCCGCTCCTGCAGGATCTTCTCCGCGCGCAGCCGGTCGCGGCGATGCACCAGCGTCACGTGCGCGGCGATGTGCGAGAGGTACAGCGCTTCCTCGACGGCCGTGTTGCCGCCGCCGATGACCGCAACGCGCTGCCCGCGGAAGAAGAACCCGTCGCAGGTGGCGCAGGCCGACACTCCCCGGCCGCGGAATCGCTCCTCGGAGGGCAGGCCCAGGTACTTGGCGGTGGCGCCCGTGGCGATGATGAGGGCATCGCAGGTGTAGGCGCCGCTGTCGCCCACCAGCCGAAACGGACGCGAGCGCAGCTCGGCGGTGTGTATGTGATCGCTCACGATCTCGGTATGGAAGCGCTCGGCATGGCGGCGCAGCCGCTCCATCAGCTGGGGTCCCTGCAGCCCCTCCACATCCCCGGGCCAGTTGTCGACGTCGGTGGTGGTCATGAGCTGCCCGCCCGCCTCGAGGCCGGTGATGAGCAGCGGTGCGCGATTGGCGCGCGCGGCGTAGACGGCCGCGCTGTAGCCCGCGGGGCCGGAGCCCAGGATGATGAGTCGGCTGTGCCGGGGGTCGGTCATGAATGGCAGTTCCTGAGTGGATGTGCGAATTGGATCGTTCGCGTGGTTCCGGGGGCGCACCCGGGGCGCGCCCACGCCCATAGTACCAAGGGTCGGCCGAGCGGGAAGCGCGGGGCGTGGTCCCATCCGGGGGCCGCGGGCACGACGCCGGAAGCCGTGCCGGGAGACGGTAGTGCGCTAAAATTGGGGCATTGCCCCCTCACCTGCAGTGGAGCCACAGGCTTTGACCCAATCCGAGGCGCTCGCGCGCCGTACCGCCCGTTTCTCGGCTGCCGTGACGCGCGGCCTGCGTGAAAGCGCCGTCATCGCGATCGGGGCGAGCGCGATCGTGTTGCTCATCGCGCTCCTCTCCTACAGCGCCGCGGACGGCGGCTTCTTCTACAGCAGCGCCTCGCATGCGGTGCACGACCGCATCGGACCGGTGGGCGCCTGGTTCGCCGATGCGCTGTTCGGCCTGTTCGGCCGGCCCGCCTATCTGCTGCCACTGATGCTCGCGGCCGGCGCCTGGCGGCTGCATCGCGGCGGGGCCTCGGAGCCGATTTCACGGGCCAATACGGCGGTGCGCGCCGCGGGGCTCGCGCTGTTGCTCGTTGCGAGCTGCGCCCTGGCGGCCCTCAACTGGCGCTCCGGGACGCTGCACGAGGGGGCGGGTGGTGTCATCGGCACGCTCACCGGCGCAGGCATCGCGAAGGCGCTCGGCTATCTCGGGGCGACGCTGCTCATGCTGGTCGCGTGGATGGCGGGACTGTCGGTCGGCTTCGGCGTCTCCTGGTTCACCATCATGGATCGGGTGGGCGCGTGGGCGTGGTCGCTCCTCGCATGGGTGAGAGAGCGTCGCGCCTTGGCGAAGGACCGCGCCGTCGGGCGCGAGCGCCGGCAGGCCCGCAAGGAGGCCGTGGCGGATGAGCAGAAGAGGAGCGCCGCACGGCCGCCCCCGAAGATCGAGGTGCCCAAGGCCGCCATCGAGAAAAGCGAGCGCGTGGAGAAGGAGCGCCAGGTGCAGCTGTTCGATCCGCCCAAGGCGGGCGAGCTGCCGCCGCTGTCGCTGCTCGATGATCCGCCGCCGCACGAGCCGCTCTATTCGGCCGAGGCGCTCGAGGCGCTCTCGCGCCTGGTCGAGATGAAACTGAAGGACTTCGGCATCGAGGCCGAGGTGGTGGCGGTGCAGCCGGGTCCCGTGGTCACCCGCTTCGAGCTCAGGCCCGCCCCGGGGGTGAAGGCGAGTCAGATCACCGGCCTTGCGAAGGACCTCGCGCGCGCGCTGTCGGTGCTCAGCGTGCGCGTGGTGGAGGTGATCCCGGGCAAGAACGTGATGGGGCTCGAGATCGCCAACGAGAAGCGCGAGATGGTCACGCTCGGGGAGATCATCCGCTCGAAAGCCTATGACGAGACGCACTCGCCGCTCGCGCTCGCGCTCGGCAAGGACATCGGCGGGGCCCCGATGGTGGCCGACCTCGCGCGCATGCCGCACCTGCTGATCGCCGGCACGACGGGCTCGGGCAAGTCGGTGGGCATCAACGCCATGGTGCTCTCGCTCCTCTACAAGTCGACGGCCGAGCACGTGCGACTCATCATGATCGACCCGAAGATGCTCGAGCTGTCGGTGTACGAGGGTATCCCGCACCTGCTCGCTCCGGTGGTCACCGACATGAAGCAGGCGGCGAACGCGCTGCGCTGGTGCGTGGCCGAGATGGAGCGGCGCTATCAGCTCATGGCCGCCCTGGGCGTGCGCAACATCACCGGCTTCAACCGGCGCGTGAAGGATGCGCTCGATGCGGGCAAGCCGATCCTCGACCCGGTGATGATGCAGCGCGCCGCGAACGACCCCTCGATCGATCAGCGGCAGATCCCCAACCTCGCGCCGCTGCCGTACGTGGTGGTGGTGATCGATGAGCTCGCCGATCTCATGATGATCGTCGGCAAGAAGGTCGAGGAGCTGATTGCGCGCCTCGCCCAGAAGGCGCGCGCCTCGGGCATTCACCTGATACTCGCCACCCAGCGGCCCTCCGTCGATGTCATCACGGGCCTCATCAAGGCCAACATCCCGTGCCGCATCGCCTTCCAGGTGTCCGCCAAGGTCGACTCGCGCACCATCCTCGATCAGATGGGTGCCGAGACCCTGCTCGGCCACGGCGACATGCTGTACCTGCCCTCCGGCACCGCCGTGCCGACGCGCGTGCACGGCGCTTTCGTGTCCGACCAGGAGGTTCACCGGGTGGTCGAGTCGCTCAGGACCGCAACGCCCCCGAATTACATCGAAGAGGTTCTCTCGGGTCCGCAGACGCCCATTCCGGGACTGGCGGGCGAGGAGGGCGAGGCGGGCGCCACCGACCCCGAGCAGGACCCGCTCTACGACGAGGCGGTGCGCATCGTCACCACCGAGCGCAAGCCTTCGATCTCCTATGTGCAACGGCGGCTCAAGATCGGGTATAACCGCGCCGCGCGGCTGCTCGAGGCGATGGAGCTCTCGGGCCTGGTCGGGCCGCTGCAGTCAAACGGCGCGCGCGAAGTGCTGGTTCCCGCCCGCGCGGAGGAATGATCCCCATGTCGAACTCATCCTGCCTGGCCGCGGTGCTCGCGGCAGCCGCGGTCGGCCTTGCAACGCCGGCCATCGCCGCTCGCGAGCCCGCACCGCCCTTGCGTGCGCAGGCGGCCCCGACCGAGCTCGATCGATTTCTCGCGCACCTGAAAACCCTCGACGTGCGCTTCCGCCAGACCCTGGTGGATGCCCATGGCGCTGAGATCTCGCGTTCCTCCGGCACGCTCATCGTCGAGCGCCCCGGCCGTTTCCGCTGGGACGTCCACCCGCTCGGCGGTGAGGCGGGTGGTGCCGCCACCGGAGCGGGGCAGCTCATGGTCGGTGACGGCCGCAATGTGTGGTTCTATGACCGCGACCTCCAACAGGTGACCGTCCGGCCGGTGAGCGCGGCGTTGTCGGCCACTCCGGCCATGCTGCTCTCGGGCGCCGTCGATGTGCGGCAGCACTTCAAGGAGCGCCCGGCGGGCCGGCGCGAGGGACTCGACTGGGTCTTCGTCGAGCCTCGCGATCCTTCCGGGGCGGATTTCCGCACCGCGCTCTTTGGCTTTGAGCACGGAACCCTCGAGCGGATGATTCTCGAGGACACCCTCGGTCAGGTGGCGACCGTGGTCTTTCAACATGTCGAGGTCAACGTGCCGGTGTCGGCGAAATTGCTGAGCTTCTCACCGCCACCCGGGGTGGATGTGATCGGAACGCCCGCCCGGTGAGTGCGAAGGACACGCCGGTTGCGGCCGACCCGTTGCGGCCGCTCGCGGACCGCATGCGACCCCGCTCGCTCGAGGAGGTCATCGGGCAGACCCATCTGCTCGGTCCCGGCAAGCCGCTGCGTCAGGCGATCGATTCCGGACGGCCGCACTCGCTCATCCTCTGGGGACCGCCGGGCACGGGCAAGACGACTCTGGCGCGCCTCATCGCGCGGCGCGCCAACGCGCAGTTCATAGCGCTCTCGGCCGTCATGGCCGGCGTCAAGGACATTCGCGCGGCGGTGGAGGCCGCGCGCGCGGAGCGCGCCCAGAATGGACGGCCCACTCTGTTGTTTCTCGATGAGGTGCACCGTTTCAACAAGACGCAGCAGGACACTTTCCTGCCGTACCTGGAGGACGGTACGCTGACTTTCGTGGGCGCGACCACCGAGAATCCCTCATTCGAGGTCGTCAGCGCGCTGCTCTCGCGGGCCCGGGTTTACGTGCTCAAGTCCCTGGGGGAGCTCGAGATCGCCTCGCTCCTGCGCACCGCGCTCGAGGATCGCGAGCGGGGGTTGGGTCAGGATGAGCTCGAGGCCGAGCCCGCAGCGATCGAGCTGATCGCAAGGGCCGCGGATGGGGATGCCCGGCGCGCGCTCAACATGCTCGAGCTCGCGGCGAGCCTCGCTGAAGCCTCCACCTGCGGTTCCCGAGCGATCACGATGAGCCACGCGCAGGAGGTCGCGAGCGGCGTGCGGCGCCGCTTCGACAAGGGCGGGGATCAGTTCTACGACCAGATCTCGGCGCTGCACAAGGCCGTGCGTGGCACCGACCCGGATGCCGCGCTCTATTGGCTGTGCCGCATGCTCGATGGCGGCTGCGATCCGCTCTACATCGCGCGCCGCGCGGTTCGCATGGCGGTGGAGGACATCGGCCTTGCCGACCCGAGGGCTTTCGCCCTGACCCTCGATGCGTGGGAGGCCTATGATCGGCTGGGCAGTCCCGAGGGCGACCTGGCCATCGCCAACGCCGTGGTGTATCTGGCGTGCGCGCCGAAGAGCAACGCGGTGTACCTCGCCGTGGGCGAGGCGCAGGCGGATGTCGAGCGTTTCGGCACCCTGGAGGTGCCCCTGAAGATACGCAATGCGCCCACCCGGCTGATGAAAGACCTGGGCTACGGGCAGGGATATCGCTACGCGCACGATGAGCCTGACGCTTTTGCCGCGGGCGAGCGCTATTTGCCGGATGACATGCCGGATAGGCGATACTACCGGCCCGTGCCGCGCGGGCTCGAGATCAAGATCGGGGAAGCGCTGGCGAGACTGAGGAACAAAACCAAATGATCGACCCGAAGCTGCTGCGCTCCGATCTCGAGGCCGTCGCCCGCAATCTCGCCCGGCGGGGATTCAAGCTCGAGGTGGATGCTTTCCGTGCGCTCGAGGAGCGGCGCAAGGCCGCGCAGATCGACTCCGACCGGGTGCGTGCCGAGCGCAATGCCAACGCCAAAGCGGTCGGTTTCGCCAAGGGCAAGGGCGAGGACGCGACGGAGCTCCTCAAGCGCGGCGAGCAGCTCACCGCCGAGCTCGCCTCCTCGGAGGGGCAGCTGACGACACTCCAGGCGGAGCTCGAGCGCTGGCAGCTCTCACTGCCGAACCTGCTGCACGAGTCCGTGCCCGAGGGGAAGGGGGAGGAGGAGAACCTCGAGGTGCGGCGCTGGGGTGAGGCGCGCGAGTTCCCCTTCGAGCCCAAGGATCATGTCGCGGTTGGCGAGGGGCTCGCGGGGCTCGATTTCGAGGCCGCGGCGCGCCTCTCGGGCGCGCGCTTCGTGGTCATGCGAGGGCAGGTGGCGCGGCTGCACCGGGCGCTCGCGCAGTTCATGCTCGATCTGCACACCCAGGAGCACGGCTACACCGAGGTGTACGTCCCCTATCTCGTGCAAAGTCACGTTCTGCTCGGCACCGGACAGCTGCCGAAGTTCGAGCAGGATCTGTTCGCGGTGCGCGGTGAGCAGGGCTTCTACCTCATCCCCACCGCCGAAGTGCCCGTGACCAACCTCGTGCGCGAGCAGATCGTGCCGCCGGAATCGCTGCCGCTGAAGCTCGTGTGTCACACGCCCTGCTTCCGCTCCGAGGCGGGCGCGGCGGGCAAGGACACGCGCGGCATGATCCGCAACCACCAGTTCGACAAGGTGGAGCTGGTGCAGATCGCGCGTCCCGGGGACTCCTATCGGGCGCTCGAGGAGCTGACGGGGCACGCCGAGGAGGTGCTCGAGCGCCTGGAGCTGCCGTACAGAACCGTCGCGCTCTGCGCGGGCGACATCGGTGCCAACAGCGCCAAGACCTACGACATCGAGGTGTGGCTGCCCTCGCAGCGTCGCTACCGCGAGATCTCCTCATGCAGCAACTTCGAGGCCTTCCAGGCGCGGCGCATGCAGGCCCGCTGGCGCAACCCCGAGACCGGCAAACCCGAGCCTGCGCACACCCTGAACGGCTCGGGACTCGCGGTGGGCCGCACTCTGGTGGCGGTGCTCGAGAACTACCAGGAAGCCGACGGTTCAGTGCGCGTGCCGCAGGCGCTGCGCGCGTATCTCGGCGGTCTCGAGAGGATAGCTCCGGCGCGCTGAGCGTGGGCGCCATCGCGGGGCGCAGGCCGTGCCCCATCGTGCTATCGGGTTGAGCGGCACGCCCGCCCACGGACCTCTCTCATCGGGCAGAGGTGCCTTGAGGGTGCTGGGATGTCAGAATCGGTCCAGTTGCGAATGATCGGGGTTGGCGCATGATCAAAGGCAGTTCCGCGAGGCACGCGGCTCATCCCATCGAGGCACAGTTTCTCGACCGCTGGTCGCCGCGGGCGATGACGGGCGAGGAGATCTCGCGTGATGAACTGCTCAGCCTGTTCGAGGCGGCGCGCTGGGCGCCATCCTCGAGCAATCTGCAGCCCTGGCGGGCGTTGTTTGCGCGGTGCGGCACGCCACAGTGGCCGACTTTCTTCGGTCTTCTGGCCGAAGGCAATCAGGCGTGGGCGCACAATGCCGCCGCGCTCGTGGTGTTTGTCTCCCATGCGATCAACGCGCGCTCCGGACGCCCATCGGTCACGCACTCGTACGATACCGGGGCGGCCTGGGCATACTTCGCCCTGCAGGGGAGCCTGAAGGGCCTCGTGGTACACGGCATGGCGGGGTTCGATTACGAGCGCGCCCGAGGCGAGCTCGAGATCCCCGGGTCCTTCACGATCGAAGCCATGGCCGCTGTTGGACGGCCCGCGCCGAAAGAGATCTTGCCCGCGGCACTGCAGGCGCGCGAACTGCCCTCAGACCGCAAGCCGGTGGAGGAGTGGATCTGCGAGGGCGCCTGGCGGATCGCGGGGTAGAGGGCAGGGCGCGGTCTTGCCGGCACGATTGGCGTGATGGCAATTTGGTAGGATCTGCGCCCGCGCAAGCGGGCCGGACGCGGAGAGGTGGCAGAGCGGTTGATTGCACCGGTCTTGAAAACCGGCGTCCCTTCACGGGGACCGTGGGTTCGAATCCCACCCTCTCCGCCAGCTCTGTCCGACCCTGTCTGGCGAGCATGACAGAGGCTGACAAATCAGTGGCTTGAGCTATTGCTTGTCCTGCGGCGTCCGGCCAAAATGTCATTCCGGGCCAAAAAGTACGCAGGGAGTCCGCACGGCATAGGCCTGGACTACGCACTACGGCGGTAAGGACTCCGCAAACCCCGTCCTTGCGCCGAGCTGCATGAGCGCGTAGGCGCCGGGGAAGATCGGCGGAGCT
>DAHVQK010000036.1 GCA_027317845.1 Gammaproteobacteria bacterium | reverse complement strand
TATCTCATGCTGCCGGTGTCGACGCTGCCGGAGGTCGACTATCCGACCATCGTGGTCTCGACGTTCCTCCCCGGGGCGAGCCCGGATGTGATGAGCGCCACGGTGACCGCTCCGCTCGAGCGCCAGCTCGGGCAGATGTCGGGCCTGAAGGAGATGTCCTCCAAGACCTCCGCGGGCGCCTCGCAGATCACTCTGCAGTTCGACCTGAGCCTGAGCCTCGATGTGGCCGAAGCGGAGGTCCAGGCCTCGATCAGCGCCGCCAACCGGCTGCTGCCGCAGAGCCTCCCGGCCCCGCCGATCTACGCCAAGGTCAATCCGGCGGATGCGCCCATCCTCACCCTTGCACTCATCTCGCGCGCCATGCCCATCACCGAGGTAGAGAACCTCGCCGATACGCGCGTTGCGGAGAAGATCTCCCAGGTCGCGGGCGTGGGGCTGGTGAGCCTCTCGGGGGCGCCGAAGCGGGCGGTGCGGATCGAGGCCAACCTGAATCAGCTCGCCGCCTACGGGCTGAGCCTCGATGACCTGCGCACCACCATCGCCAATTCCAACTCGAACGCGCCCAAGGGCAGCTTCAGCGGCTCAGCCCACGCCTACACCATCGACGCCAATGACCAGATCACGAGCGCGAGCGCGTACGCGGACATCGTGGTGGCCTACCGCAACGGCGCGCCGGTGTACCTGAAGAACGTCGCGCGGGTGCGCATGGGCTCGGAGAACGATGAGCTCGCCAGCTGGATGAACGACACCCCCGCGGTGCTCATCAACATCCAGCGCCAGCCCGGGGCGAACGTCATCCAGACGGTGAACAACATCCGTGCGCTGCTCCCGCAGCTGCGCGCCTCGCTCCCGGGGAACGTGAGCCTGAAGGTGGTCACCGACCGCACCGAGACCATCCGCGCCTCGGTCGATGACGTGCAGTTCGAGCTCACCCTCGCCGTGGCGCTGGTCGTGCTGGTGATGTTTCTCTTCCTGCGCAACGTCCCGGCCACCATCATCCCGAGCCTCTCGGTGCCGGTGTCGCTGATCGGCACCTTCGCGGTGATGTACCTCTCGGGCTTCAGCCTCGACAACCTCTCGCTCATGGCCCTCACCATCGCCTCGGGCTTCGTGGTGGACGATGCCATCGTCATGATCGAGAACATCTCGCGCCACATCGAGCAGGGCAAGAAGCCCCTCGAGGCGGCGCTCGAGGGCTCCGGGGAGATCGCCTTCACCATCGTCTCGCTCACCATTTCCCTCATCGCGGTGCTGATCCCGCTCCTGTTCATGCGCGAGGTGGTGGGGAGGCTCTTCCGCGAGTTCGCCATCACCCTCGCGATCTCGATCCTCATCTCCGCGGTGGTTTCGCTCACCCTCGTGCCGATGCTCTGCGCGAAGCTGCTGCGCCCTCGGGAGCAGACCCTGCGCCGGCAGGGCGAGTGGGCGCAGCGGGCCGAGGCGGGGTTCAAGCGCCTGATCGAGGCCTACGGGCGGGGACTTGACTGGGCGCTCGCGCGGCAGCGCCTCGTGCTGTGGATCGCGGCCGGCACCCTGGTGCTGACGGTGGCGCTTTACATCGTGATCCCGAAGGGCTTCTTCCCGCTTCAGGACACCGGGCTGCTCGAGGCGCGCACCCTCGCTTCACCCTCGATTTCCTTCCAGGCCATGGCCGCGCGCCAGCAGGCGCTCGTCGCGGCGCTGCGGCGCAACCGGAACGTCGTCAGCCTCACCTCCTACATCGGGGTGGGGAGCAACAACATGACGGTGAACCAGGGGCAGATGCTGATCAACCTCAGACCCAAGGAGGATCGCTCGGCGAGCATCACCACGGTCATGGCGCAGCTGCGCTCAGCGGCCCGCGCGGTGCCGGGCATCGAACTCTCGCTGCAGCCGGTGCAGGACCTCACGATCAGCTCGATCACCGGCCGCGGACGCTATCAGTTCATCCTGGGCGCGGCGAGCCGCTCGATCTTGAAACCCTGGGTGCCGAGACTCCTGGCGGCGCTCAGGCGCTCGCCGACGCTCGCCCACGTTTCGACGAGCTTCACCGAAGAGGGGCGCACCATCCAGATCGATGTGGATCACGGCACCGCGGCGCGCTTCGGGATCACCGATGCCACCATCGACAATGCGCTCTATGACGCCTTCGGGCAGCGGATCATCTCGACGATCTACACCCAGTCGAACGACTACAGGGTGATCCTCACGGCCAACCCGACGCTCTCCGACACGGTGCGCGCACTCAACACGTTCTACATTCCCTCGGCCGGCGGCGGGCAGGTGCCGCTCGGCTCGATCGCGCACATTTCGGTCCGGAATGCGCCGCTTTCGCTCGATCACCTCGGGCAGTTCCCCGCGGCCATGTTCTCCTTCGACACCGCTCCGGGGGCCTCCCTCGGGGCGGCGGTGAGCACGATCCGCCAGGCCGAGAACGCCATCCACCTGCCGGTGAGCATCTCGACCACCTTCCAGGGTGAGCTGCTCGCCTTCCAGTCCTCCCTGACGAGCGAGGTGCTGCTGCTGCTTGCGGCCATCGCCACGGTGTACATCGTGCTGGGTGTGCTCTACGAGAGCTATATCCACCCGCTCACCATCCTCTCGACGCTGCCGTCCGCGGGCATCGGGGCGCTGCTCGCGCTGATGATGGCCGGGGAGAGCCTGGACATCATTTCCATCATCGGCATCGTGCTGCTGATCGGTATCGTCAAGAAGAACGCCATCATGATGATCGACTTCGCGCTCGCCGCCGAGCGCGAGCGGGGCATGAAACCGGTGCAGGCGATCCACGAGGCGGCGCTGCTGCGCTTCAGGCCCATCCTGATGACCACCGTGGCGGCGCTGTTCGCCGCGCTGCCGCTGATCCTCGGCACCGGCACCGGCTCTGAGCTCAGGCGTCCGCTCGGGCTCTCGATCGCCGGCGGGCTGCTCTTGAGCCAGCTGCTCACGCTGTTCACCACGCCCGTGGTGTACCTCTACTTCGACCGGCTGTCGCGACGGGCCAAGGCGTGGGCCGGCGTGCCGGCGCGGCCCTCCGGTCCTTTGCCGATCGAGCCGTGAACATCTCGCGCCCCTTCATCACGAGGCCGGTGGCGACGACGCTCCTGTCCTGCGGCCTGGCGCTCGCCGGGCTCATCGCCTTCTTCCTGCTGCCGGTCTCGGCCATGCCGCAGGTGGATTTCCCGTTCATCGTGGTCTACGCGAACCTCCCGGGAGCGAGCCCCGACACGGTCGCCACGAGTGTCACCACGCCGCTCGAGCGGCGCCTGAGCGCGATCGCCGGGGTCGATGAGATGACCTCGCGCAGCACCGAGGGCCAGTCGCAGATCGTGTTGCGGTTCAGCCTGAGCCGCAACATCCACGGTGCCGAGAGCGATGTGGAGGCGGCCATCCAGGCCGCGCGCCAGGACCTGCCCGCCTCGCTCCGCTCCGACCCCGGCTACTGGGCCTTCAACCCTTCCGAGGCACCGATTCTCATCCTGGCGCTCACCTCGCGCACGCTGCCCATCGGGCAGGTGTACGACGCGGCCTCGACCATCATCCAGCAGAAGATCCTGCAGGTGCCGGGGGTGGGCAACATCGACATCGGCGGCAGCTCCCTGCCGGCGATCCGCATCACCCTCGATCCGCGCCAGCTGTTCCGGTACGGCATCGGACTCGAGGACGTGCGCGCGGCGATCGCCGCCGCCAACGCCGACAGCCCCAAGGGCGCGCTCTCCTTCGATGGGAGCCGTTACCAGGTCTATGTCAACGACACTGCGACGACGGTGGCGCAGTACCGCTCGCTCATCATCGCCTACCGCAACGGCGCGGCGGTGCACCTGGGCGATGTCGCCACCATCACCAACGGGGTGGAGGATGTGCGCACCCTGGGGCTCCTCGATGGGCACCGCGCGGTGGCGCTGATCATCCGCAAGCAGCCCAATGCCAATGTCATCGCCACGGTTGATCGCATCAAGGCGCTGTTGCCTCAGATCCGCGCCAGCATACCGCGCGGCATCGACGTGGTGGTCACGCACGACAGGACTACCTCGATTCGCACGTCGCTCCATGACGTCGAGATCACCTTGCTGCTCGCCGTGTTGCTGGTCGTGACCGTGGTCCTGGTGATGCTGCGCAATCCGCGTGCCGCCCTGGTGCCGGCGGTGGCCGTGCCGCTCTCACTCATCGGCACGCTGGCGGTCATCTATCTGCTTGGCTTCAGCCTGAACAACTTCTCGATGATGGCGCTCACCGTGGCCACGGGCTTCGTGGTCGATGATGCCATCGTCGTGATCGAGAACATCACGCGGCACATCGAGGCCGGCGTGCCGCGCCTGCGTGCCGCGCTCGATGGGGCCCGGGAGGTCGGCTTCACGGTGCTCGCCATGAGCTCCTCGCTGATCGCGGTGTTCATGCCCATCATCCTCATGGGCGGCATCGTGGGCGGGGTCTTCCGCGAGTTCGCCCTGACGCTCGCGATCACCGTGGCGCTCTCGCTCCTCATCTCCCTCACCGCCACACCGATGCTCTGTGGACGGCTGCTGCGCGCGCACCCGCGCCAGGGACGGTTCTTCCGCGCCGTGGAGCGGGGCTTCAATCACATGCGGGACTTCTACGACCACACCCTCGGGGCGGCGCTGCGCCACCCGCGCCTGGTGATGCTCGCGCTCCTGGGGGTGGTGGTGCTCAACTTCTACCTCTTCGCCATCGTGCCGAAGACCTTCTTCCCGCAACAGAGCTCGGGCGACCTCAACGGCTTCATGGTGGCCGATCAGAGCAGCTCCTTCGAGGCCATGCAGAAGAAGCTCCGTTACGTGGTCGGGGTCATCAAGCGCGACCCGGCGGTGCAGCACGTCGTGGGCT
>DAHVQK010000136.1 GCA_027317845.1 Gammaproteobacteria bacterium | reverse complement strand
AGCGCCTGTTGCACCAGGCCCCGCTCCACCCGCACCGTTTCATTCGCCTCATCGACCTCGGCTCCGGCGGCGCGCATCACGGCGCGGGCCCGCGCCGAGCGTAACTCGATGCCGAGCTCCTCGAGGATCCGCAGCGAGGTGAGGTGTATGGCCTCGAGTTGCTCGGGGGCGAGCACCTCCCAGGGTGCGAATGGATTCGTGACCGATTGCCACGGACTCTGGGGCAGCCGCCCATCGCCGGTGCGGCGGGATCTCGCGCCTTCGCATCGTCGATGTGCTTCCATAAGTTGAGTTGCCTGCGGGCTGGCTGCGCGTAGAATCTGGCATGGCATGACAGCGCGTTTGTGGAAACCCGACACAGGCATGCGTTCGCGCGACACCGATCACGCCGTTCCCGCCGCGCGCCCTCGCGGCTCCTCGCAATGTGGCCAATCCTGATGCGCTTCGCGTTCCTGCTGGTTCCCCAGTTCTCCATGATGGCCTTCGCCGCGGCCATCGAGCCGCTGCGGGCGGCCAATCGCCTCGCCGGTCAGTCCTTGTTTCATTGGGAGCTCGCGTCGCCCGATGGCGCCGCCGTCGCCGCGAGCAACGGCATCACCGTGGCGGTCGATCTGCCGCTCGCGAAGCTGCGCACCGCCGACGTCCTGCTCGTGTGCATGGGGTTGGATCCATTGCAATGTCAGTCCAACCGGCCACTGCGCAACCGGCTGCGATGGCTTTCCGCGCGAGGCGTGCGCATCGGGGGCATCAGCACCGCGCCGTTCCTGATCGCCGAGGCGGGTCTTCTCGATCGCCGGCGCTGCACGGTGCATTGGGAGTGCGCGGAGCATTTCCGCAGACGGTATCCGGGCATCCGGCTCGTCGACGAGCTGTTCGTGATCGACGACAAGGTGTGCACCTGCTCCGGAGGCACGGCCGCCATGGACATGATGCTCGATTTCATCCAGCGGCACACCAGCGCGGAATTCGCCGCCTCGGTGGCCGAGCAGTTCATTCATCCGCGCATCCGCGACCACGGTGATCCGCAGCGCATGGCGCTGCGGGCCCGTTATCCGGGCGTGAGCGCGAGGCTGCTGCACATCATCGAGCGCATGCAGTCGGCGGCGCTCGATGGCGCGCCGCAGCTTGCGGCCATCGCGGCCGCCAGCAGCCTTTCGCTGCGGCACATGGAGCGTCTGTTTCGCTCCGAGCTCGAGGTCTCGCCGCGGGCTTTCTATCTCAAGTCGCGCCTCGATCGCGGCCGCGCGCTGCTCACCACGACCACCGCCTCGATCTTCGAGGTGGCGATCGAGACCGGCTTCAGGTCGGCGTCGCATTTTTCCCACGCGTACAAGCGCATGTTCGGTGTCGCCCCGAGAGAGGACCGGTGGGGCGCGCGAGGGTCCGCTACGACCCCCGGCGGCGCGGCGGCCACGCGCGCCGCCGCGCCTCTCGATGGGCCGCATGGCTGAGAAGCAATATGACCGAAAGTCGAGCAATGACCGACAGCGGTATGATGGACTCGCCGGTTCCCAACGAGGCGTTCTTCCCGGGGGCGGGCGCGCAAGCGGCGCCGGAGTTCTCCGGGGCGTTGCGCATCGCGCCGGCGCGCATGCGCATGCTGCCCGAGGTGGAGCACGTCGACCTCGAGGGGCACGGCGATGCGTCGATCTTTCCCGGACTGACGCTGGAGTTCGTGACCGCGGACGGGGTGCTCATGCCGCTGCAGCGTGGGCAGATCGTCCGCGAGGCCAATCCAGGCCGCACGCCGAGCTTCTGGTGCGTCATCCCGCAGTTTGGGCGGGTGTGGCGCGAGGCGGGCGAGGGCGGGTGGTCGAGCGCGGCGTTTCCGCTGATGCTCGTCAGCAGCAGCGATACGCACGCGCATCAGGGGCTCGCCAGATTCCGGTACAAGGACCGGCAGGTAAGCGAGTTGCAGTTCCAGTTCGTCCAGCAGACCGCCCCGTACCTGCTGAAGCAACACTTTATCGCCTGGGGAAGCGCCGAGACGCGCTGGCTCGAGCCCCGCGCCACCGATCCGGCCGCGCAGCGTGCCCAGGGCGTCGCGGATCTCGCGCGACGATTGCCGCACAGGCCCTTGAGCGATCTCGCCCGGGAGTTCCAACGCGGGCGCCTCAACGAGTTCGGCGCACCGGTGCGCGAGCAGTGGCGCGTGCAGACCGGCCTGGTGCGTGACGGCGTCCTGTACTACCAGGAGGCGCGCACGCCCCATGGCGACTATCCTTATCCGCTCGAGATGCGCTTCGGAGTCCGCTCGATCCTGAAGGGCATCGCCGCGCCGCTCGCGCTGCTGCGCCTCGCGCAGCTTTACGGGCCCTACGTTCTGGCGCTCAAAGTGGGCGACTACCTCGAGGGCCTCGATGCGAAATACCGCCGCGTCCGCTTCATCGACGCCGCCAACATGGCGAGCGGATTCGGCGGCGCGGGAAGCCTGAAAACCCACCCGAACGACCCCCAGGACGGTTACCTCGAGGGCGCGTACCACGAGTGGATCGCGGCGCGCTCACACGGGGAGAAACTCAGGCAGATGGCCCTCGCCGACCGTCCCTATCCGTGGGACCCGGGCACGGTGATGCGCTACCGCGACCAGGACTACTACCTGCTCGGCGCCGCGATCGACCGGTTCCTGAAGTCCGTGCGCGGACCGCAGGCCGATGTCTGGGACATGTTGAGAGCCGAGGTGTTCAAACCCATCGGTATCCCGTACGCGCCCGTGGTGAGGACCCGCGAGCCGGACGGCAGACGCGGCGTCC
Source organism: Gammaproteobacteria bacterium (assembly GCA_027317845.1). Classification (GTDB taxonomy): domain Bacteria; phylum Pseudomonadota; class Gammaproteobacteria; order Steroidobacterales; family Steroidobacteraceae; genus 13-2-20CM-66-19. The sequence goes on along the minus strand of DAHVQK010000136.1, from coordinate 3,361 downwards.
CCTGGTTCCATGCCGGCTATTACCCGCTGCTCGATGATCTCGGCAAGATCGCGTTGCTCTATCAGAACCGCGGCGCCGCCGGTTCGCGCCAGATCCTGCACCGAGGACTCACCGAGGATCTGTTGAGTGCGCGCGAGGCGCTGGTGCAGGGGGGTGACGCCTCGCTCGGCCCGGCGGGCGCGGAGCGGGGGCCGAAGACCGGCAAACTCTACAAGATGGGCTTCCACTTCACGCCCTACGTGGGAGCGGTGAGCGGCCGGCAGTATTTTCTTCCGACCATGCGCGGCTGGGGAGAGAACGAGGTCGTGCTGTATCCGAATTCCCTGATCACGATCCGCATTGCCAAGGCCGGGCAGCTGCCGCCCGGGGAGAGCGCCAGCTCCGGGGCGGGCACGCGCACGATCCGCATGGTGGATCGCATGTCGCCTTTTTGAATCGAGTCCGCCCTGATGCGCTATTCGCTCTGGACTCTCCTGCGGGAGGCCTGCTCGGGACACCGGGGGTGGAAGCCCGCCTGGCGCGATGCCTCGCCGAAGTCCGCCTATGAGGTGATCGTCATCGGCGGCGGTGGGCACGGGCTTGCGACCGCGTACTACCTCGCGAAGGTGTACGGCGTGCGCGAGGTGGCGGTGCTCGAGAAGGGCGGCATCGGTCTCGGCAACGCCGGCCGCAACACCACCATCATACGCTCCAACTACCTGCTGCCCGGGAACAACCCCTTCTACGAGTTCTCGATGCGGCTCTGGGAGGGACTCGAGCGGGACCTCAACTACAACGCGATGGTGAGTCAGCGCGGCGTACTCAACCTGTTCCACTCGGATGCGCAACGCGATGCCTACGTCCGCCGGGGAAACGCCATGCGCCTGCATGGGGTGGACGCGGAGCTGCTCGACCGGGAGGCGGTGAGGCGCATGCTGCCGTTTCTCGAGTTCGAGACCGCGCGCTTTCCGATCCAGGGCGGCCTGTTGCAGTGCCGCGGCGGCACGGCGCGGCACGATGCGGTGGTCTGGGGTTATGCGCGGGCGGCGAGCGGGCTCGGCGTGGACATCGTGCAGAATTGCGAAGTGACGGACCTTGTGCGTGAAGGCGGGCGGATCGTCGGTGTGAACACCTCGAGGGGCGAGATCAGGGCGCGCAAGGTGGCGGTCGCGGTCGCGGGCCACTCCTCCAGGGTGGCGGCGATGGCGGGGCTGCGCCTGCCGATCGAGACTCACGTGCTGCAGGCGTTCGTGTCCGAGGCGGTCAAGCCGCTCATTCCCTGCGTGGTCACCTTCGGTGCGGGGCATTTCTACGTCAGCCAGTCCGACAAGGGCGGGCTGGTCTTCGGCGGTGACCTCGACGGATACAACTCCTATGCGCAGCGCGGCAATCTGCCGATGGTCGAGGAGGTGTGCGCGAGCGGCATGGCGCTGATGCCCATGATCGGGCGCCTGCGGCTGCTGCGCTCGTGGGGTGGGATGATGGACATGTCGATGGATGGCTCGCCCATCATCGACCGCGCGCCGCTCGAGGGGCTCTATCTCAACGCCGGCTGGTGCTACGGGGGATTCAAGGCGACGCCCGCCTCGGGGTACTGTTTCGCGCACCTGCTCGCCCGCGAAGAGAGCCACGAGGTGGCGCGCGCCTTCCGTCTCGACCGATTCGCCACCGGACACCTGCTCGATGAGAAGGGGCAGGGACCGCATCCGAACCTTCACTGAGGGCCGCTCGTGCGCATCGCGTGTCCTTTTTGCGGCGAGCGGGATCTCAGCGAGTTCACCTGCCTCGGCGATGCCGGCGGCCCGCGCCCGGCGCCCGAGGGCGAGGGTGCGGTGGCGCGGTTCCTGGAGGCGGTGTATCTGCGTGACAACCCGGCCGGAGTCCACCGGGAGCTGTGGTATCACGCATCCGGCTGTGGCTCGTGGCTGCGAGTGACTCGCGACACCCGCACGCACGAGGTTCTGGCGGTGCGCTTCGCCAGGGAGGCGCGCGGCACATGAGTCAGAACCGGCTCGAGGGCGCGGGTGCCATCCAGCGCGAGCGGACCCTGTCCTTCACCTTCGACGGCAGAGGCTATGTCGGCCATCCGGGCGACACGCTCGCCTCGGCGCTGCTCGCGGCGGGCGTGAGGCTGATGGGGCGCTCGTTCAAATATCATCGGCCGCGCGGACTGCTCTCGGCGGGCTCCGAGGAGCCCAATGCGCTCATCGAGCTGCGCGAGGGGGCATATCGGGAACCCAACACACGGGCCACGATGATCGAGCTCTTCGAGGGTCTCCGCGCGCGCAGTCAGAACCGCTGGCCGTCCCTCGCCTTCGATGTGGGGGCGGTCAATTCGCTCCTGTCGCCGTTGTTCGTCGCGGGCTTTTACTACAAGACCTTCATGTGGCCCAAGGGCTTCTGGGAGAAGCTCTACGAGCCGGCCATCCGGCGTGCCGCCGGGCTTGGGCGGGCAAGCTTCGAGGCCGACCCGGACAAGTACGAGACGGCCCATGCGTTCTGCGACCTGCTGGTGATCGGCGGCGGAGCGGCGGGACTTGCCGCCGCATTGACCGCCGGGCGCGCGGGCGCGCGGGTCATCCTCTGCGACGAGGACTTCCTGCCCGGGGGGCGTCTCAACGGGGAGGACCTCGAGATCGAGGGCGGGAGTGGCTCGGCGTGGGCCGCAGGGGTGGCCGGTGAGCTGCGCTCTCTTGCCGCGGTGCGGCTCATGACACGCACGACGGTGTTCGGGCTCTACGACGGCAACACCTTCGGCGCCCTCGAGCGCGTGTCGGATCATCTGCCGCGGCCCGAGGGGCATCGGCCGAGGCAGCGGCTCTGGAAGATCGTCGCACGGCGCGCGGTGCTGGCCGCAGGCGCGGTCGAGCGCTCGATCGTCTTCGGTGGCAACGACCGGCCCGGTGTCATGCTCGCTGCCGCGGTGCGCACCTACCTGAATCGGTTCCGCGTCGCGCCGGGGCGGCACGTGGCGCTGTTCACGACTTGCGATGACGGCTGGAAGACCGCTTTCGATCTCCTGCGCGCGGGAATCGATGTGCCGGTGATCATCGAGGCGCGCCACGACGCGCCGACCGCTCTGGCTGGCGAGGCGCGCCGTCAGGGTGTCGAGGTCATGCTCGGCGCACAGGTCTTGCGCACCCGCGGCCGCGGGAGTGTCGAAGGCGTCGAGGTGCGCGAGGAGGGCGGACGGATCCGGCGGCTCCGTGCGGATACGCTTGCGCTGGCCGGCGGCTGGAGCCCGAATCTGGCGTTGTCCACCCACCTGGGCGGGCGACCGCGCTGGTCGGAGGCGCTCGGCGCCTACGTGCCGGGTGATTTGCCGCGCGGCATGATCGCCGTGGGCGCCGCGGCCGGGGAGTTCTCGCTCTCGGGCGAGATC
>DAHVQK010000090.1 GCA_027317845.1 Gammaproteobacteria bacterium | reverse complement strand
CGCGCCGCCAACAGCATCTCGATCAAGGGCACGGGCATCGGACTCTCGGTGGTGATGGAGTTCGTGACCGCGCACGGCGGCACCGTGCAGATCATCGATGGGGAGTACCCCGGAGCGCATTTCCGCATCCGCATGCCGATCAGCGTCATCCGCGACCAACCGCCCACCCAAGGAAAGCAGGCCCATGCCGCGTAAGACACCGATGTTCCCTTGCCCGAGACAGGCGGCCGTGGCGGCCGCGCTGCTGGGCGCCGTGCTCCTCAGCGGCTGCCAGACGAGCCGCGAGCTGATGCACCAGTTCTCCTCCGGCCCCACGCACACCGCGCAGGCCGCGCCCCCACCGTCGGCCGCCGGGGAGGATCTCGCGCTCGTCGGCCGGGCGCTCGATGCCTCGGCCGCGGGTCGCGCCGGCATGCTCGATGCCGCGCAGTCGGCCTACCAGGGCCGGCCAGGGCCGCGGGACACACTGCGGTACGCGCTGCTGCTCGCGACCACCGATCCGCCCTCCTCGGACCTGAGGCAGGCACAGACGCTCCTCACCGGCCTGCTCGCGAGCGGCCCCCCGGCGCTGAAGCCCGATGAGCAGACCCTCGCGCGGCTCGAGCTTGTCCTCATAACGCGACAATTGACCCTCGAGACGGAAAACCGCACTCTTCACGCCACCGGCGCTCAGAGGTTGGCGGATCTCGAGCACCAGCTGCGAAGCGCCGCGCAACAGAACGTCTCGCTCAGGCGACAACTCGGTGAGGCGCGCGCCAAGCTCGCCGCCATCACCAACATCGAGAAGTCCCTGAATGAGGGCAAACTCGGCAATGGGACGACACCACCATGACCCAATTCGCAACCGCGCTCCCGAGCGAGCCGCGCAAACTCACAGCCACCCACAGCGGCCGGCGCAAGGCGCGCATCCTGGTCGTGGATGACGACCCGGGGCTGCTGCGGCTCCTCACCATCCGACTGCGGGCGGAGAGCTACGACGTCGAGGCCGTGGAATCGGGACAGCAGGCGCTCGGCGCGGCCGGGCGCTTCCGGCCGGACCTCGTGATCACGGACCTGCGCATGGAGCCGATGGACGGCATCGCGCTCCTGAAGGAGCTGCAGGTGCGCTGGCCGGGCCTGAAAGTCATCATGCTCACCGCCCACGGCACCATCCCCGATGCGGTGCAGGCGACGCAGATGGGCGCCTTCGGCTTTCTCACCAAGCCCGTCGACAAGCAGGAACTCCTCGACCAGGTGCACAAGGCGCTGCGCATCTCGGGGTTCGGCGCCTCCAACGAGGACTGGCGCGCCGGCATCATCACGCGCTCGGGGCTCATGGAGGAGAAGCTCGCGCAGGCGCACATGGTGGCGGGCACCGATGCGCGGGTGCTCGTCACCGGCGAGAGCGGCACCGGCAAGGAGCTCCTCGCCCGCGCGATCCATCTCGCGAGCCCGCGTCACGGCCATCCCTTCGTCGCCATCAACTGCGGCGCCATGGCCGAGAACCTCCTCGAGTCCGAGCTCTTCGGCCACGAGAAGGGCTCCTTCACGGGCGCGACCAGCTCCCACGAGGGCCTCTTCCGAGCCGCCGATGGCGGCACGCTGATGCTCGATGAGATCGGGGACATGCCGATGCAACTGCAGGTGAAGCTGCTGCGGGCGCTGCAGGAGAACCTCATCCGTCCGGTCGGCGGCACCAACGCCCTGCCGGTGAACGTCAGGGTCATCTCCGCCACCCACCGCGACCTGCAGGAACTGCTCGCCCAGGGCCGCTTCCGCGAGGACCTCTACTACCGCCTGAACGTCGTGCACATCGACATGCCCTCGCTCAACCGCCGCCGCGAGGACATCCCGCTCCTGGTCGCGCACTTCCTCGCGCAGATCGCGGAGGAAACGGGCACGAGGAAGATCTACGCGCCCGAGGCGGTCGAGCTGCTTGCGACCGCGGACTGGCCGGGCAACATCCGCCAGCTGCAGAACGTCGTGCGGCAGAACGTCGCGCTCTCGCAGACCCCGATCATCCCCGTGGAGCTCGTCCAACAGTCCCTCGGCGGCACCCTGGGTCACCTGCCCTCCTTCGATGAGGCGCGCGATGAGTTCACGCGCAGCTACCTGTCGCAGATCCTGCAGATCACCGGCGGCAACGTCACGCAGGCCGCGCGGCTCGCCAAGCGCAACCGCACGGACTTCTATAAGCTGCTC
>DAHVQK010000073.1 GCA_027317845.1 Gammaproteobacteria bacterium | reverse complement strand
CTCGAGGTGGCGGATGGCACGCCGGCGGATGTAGTCCTCGCAGACCTCGTTGATGCGGATGGCGGACATCACGCGCGCATGCAGGCCGCGGCTCTCGAGCGCATCCTGCATCGCGAGCGCGTTCATGACGGTGGCGAGCATCCCCATGTGATCGGCGGTCACCCGGTCCATGCCGTCACGGGCGAGCCCGGCGCCGCGGAAGATGTTGCCGCCCCCGATGACCACCGCCAGCTCCACCCCGGAGCCGACGATCTCCTCGAGCTCCGCCGCGATGCGTTTGAGCATGCTCGGCTCGATGCCGTACTCCCCCTGGCCCATCAGGGCTTCGCCGGAGAGCTTTACGAGGATGCGGGAATAGCGGGGCTTGGTTTTTTCGATCGCCATGCGCCAACCTTCACTCGGGCCAGGGACCGGGCTCCCCTTGTGTTAAATCGCACCCCCTTGGGGGGCATGGCGCTTCGCGCCACGCTTCACGGCCGCGATTCGATCGCGGACCGTGAAGAGCGCGTCCTAGGCCTTGGCCGGGCCACTCGAGCCCTTCACCTGGGCCATGACCTCGGCGACGAAGTCCTCCTGCTTCTTTTCGATGCCCGCGCCGACTTCGAAGCGCTCGAACGCAACGACCTCGGCGCCAGCGCCCTTCAGAAGCTTCTCGACCGTCGTGTCCGGATCCTTGACGAACGGCTGGCCGAGGAGCGTGATCTCACCGAGCGCCTTGCGCAAGCGGCCTTCAACCATCTTGGCGACGATCTCGGGCGGCTTCCCCTCCCCTTGCGCCTGCTGGGTGAGGATCTCGCGCTCCTTGTCCATCACGTCCTTCGGCACCTCCCGGGTCGAGAGGTAGCGGGGATTGCTCGCCGCGACGTGCATCGCCAGGTCATGGGCGAGCTCGGCCGCCCCGCCCTTCAAGGCGATGAGCGCGCCGATCCGCGTGCCATGCAGGTACGCGCCCAGGTGTCCCGGGGCCTCGAGCCGCGCGAAACGCCGCACGCCGATGTTCTCTCCGATCTTGGCCACGAGCGAGCGCCGGCGCTCCTCGACCGTCTCGGTATCGAGCTTCGCCGTCAGCAGCGCCTCGAGGTTCGCGGGACGCTCGGCCACCGCGCGCTCCGCGACCGCCTGCGAGAAGGCGCGAAAATCCTGCTCCCGCGCCACGAAATCGGTCTCGCAGTTGACCTCCGCCATGGCGGCCGCCTTGCCGTCGGCGGCGCGGGCGATCGCGATGACCCCTTCGGCGGCGATGCGAGTCGCCTTCTTGTCGGCCTTGGCCAGACCCTGCTTACGCATGAGCTCGGCGGCCGCATCGAGGTCACCGCCGGTCTCGATCAGTGCCTTCTTGCACTCCATCATGCCGGCGCCGGTGCGCTCGCGCAGCTGCTTGACGGTTTCTGCGGTGATGCTCATGCCCGTCACTCGCCCCTGCCCTTGCGGCGGGCCGGCCCGCTCGGACGGCGGCCGACGCTCGCGGGCGTGGTGCCCGTACCGCCTGAAGCGGCGACTTCCGGCACGGCCCCCTCGAGAGCCTCATCGTCGACGGCGACCTCTGTGGTCCCCACAGCGGCGGGAGCCTTCACGGCCGGCGGGCGGCGACGGCCGGGCGCGGGTTTGCGGGCGCGTACCGCCGCGGCGGGCCTGGGCTTGCCTCGGGCCCCCTTCTTGCGCGGATTGCCGGCCTCGTCGAGCTCGACGAACTCGTCCTCGCCCACCACCATGGTCGGAACGGATTCCCGGCCTTCGAGCACCGCATCGGCGATGCCGGTGGCATAGAGCTGAATCGCCCGCATGGCGTCATCGTTGCCCGGGATCACGTAGTCGATCCCATCGGGCGAGCAATTCGTGTCGACCACGGCGACCACCGGGATGCCGAGCTTGCGCGCCTCATCGATGGCGAGCTTCTCATGGCCGACATCGACCACGAACAGCGCATCCGGGAGGGACTCCATGTGCCTGATGCCGCCCAGGCTCTTCTCGAGCTTTTCCCGCTCGCGGCGCAGCTGGGTGGCTTCCTTCTTGCCGCGCTTCTCGATCGCGCCGGAGGCCGAGAGATCGGTGATCTCCTCGAGGCGCTTGATCGACTGGCGGATGGTCTTGAAGTTCGTGAGCATGCCGCCCAGCCAGCGCTGGTTGACATAGGGCTGGCCGGAGCGGTCGGCTTCCTTCTGGATCGACTCGCGGGCGGAGCGCTTGGTGCCGACGAACAGCACCCGGCCGCCGTCGGCCGCCACGGCCTTCACGAACTGCGCAGCCTGCGCATACATCGGCTGCGT
>DAHVQK010000058.1 GCA_027317845.1 Gammaproteobacteria bacterium | reverse complement strand
CCTCTGTCATTGAGCATCGGGGTGAGGGCGATGCGCCCGATGGGCGGCATGTAGAGCTCGGCGCCCTTTCGTCCGGTCGCGGCGCGCACCGCCGAGGCGATCGCCGGCAGATCGTTGCCACACTGTACCGCCGCCTGGGCCGCCGCCGCGAAGTAGCCGCTGCCGGCGGCCTTGACGGCCTGCTCGGCCGCCGGCTCCAAATCAGGCGGCCCGCCAAAGACGATCCGGACCCAGGGCCGCGCGTCCTCCGGCAGCACCACGTTCGGCAGCACGGCGGCGATGAACTGGCTTGCGGCAGGCTCCCCCACCCCCGGTGGCAGGAGCGTCTGGAGCCAGCTCAGCGCCTCAGCGCCCGACAGGCGATGCGCGGACTCCTTCTGCCAGACATTGAGCTGCTGCGCATCGAAATGCGAGGGCGCGCGCCCGAGGTGCGCCGGGTCGAAGGCGCGGGCCATGGCATCGAGGTCGAGCAGCCCGTGCTCGGCGCCGGAATGTCCCAGGCGAAAGAGGTAGTTCGCGAGCGCCTCGGGGCGATACCCTCGCTCGCGGAACTGGCGCACGCTGGTCGCTCCGTGGCGCTTGGACAGGGGCGACCCATCGGGGCCGACGATGAGCGCCAGGTGGCCATAGCGGGGTGCCGGCAGGCTCAAAGCCTCGAGCACGAGCATCTGCCGGGGGGTGTTCGTCAGATGATCCTCCCCGCGCAGCACCTGCGTCACGCCCATGCGCGCATCATCCACCGCGTTGCAGAAGAAAAACGCCGCCGAGCCGTCGGCGCGCCGGATGACGAAATCTCCGATGTCATCGGAGAGAAAACTCTGCGCACCGTGCACCAGGTCGACGAACTCGATCCGCTGGCCCGCGGGCACGCGAAATCGCGTGATGGAAGCGAGCCCTTGAGCGCGCTTGCGCTCGCGCTCCCCGGGGGTCAGATCCCGGCACGTTCCCGCGTAGCGCGGCGGACGCCCCGAGGCGAGCTGCGCGCGCCGGGACGCCTCCAGCTCGAGCGCGCTGCAGAAGCACGGATAAACCGCCCCCTGCCTCTCGAGCATCTCGAAGAAGCCCTCGTAGATCGCCCCGCGCCGCGACTGGTAGTAGGGTCCGTGCTCATCCTCGCGCCCCGGACCGGCATCCCAGGTGAGCCCGAGCCAGGTGAGGTCCTCGAGCAGACCCTCGGTGTGCCGCTCGTGGCTGCGCCCCGCGTCGGTATCCTCGATGCGCAGCAGGAAGCGCCCGCCGCCCCGTCGCGCCATCAGGAAGTTGAAAAGCGCCGTACGCGCATTGCCGAGGTGCAACTCCCCGGTGGGGCTCGGCGCGAAACGAGTCGTGGGGCCGCGAGCGAACGTCTCGCCGCCGGTGCTGTCCATTCCGGTCATAGCCCGCCATAGTACGAGAATCTCGATCGGCGGACTCGGGCTCATCGAACCCCGGCGCCGCGGCGCTGCTAAGATGGCCCGCCTCGCAAATTGGCCTGGAGGACAGATGCATAAGTGGCAGTGGACTCGGATACGGCGCGCGGTGGTCCCGCTGGCGCTCATCGGCGCGCTCCTGCTCGCCCTGCCCGCCGCGCGGGCGCAAAACGCGCAGCCGAACCCGGAGGTGCGCGTCACCACCAGCATGGGCTCGTTCGTGATCGAGCTGCGGCCCGACCGCGCGCCGCTCACGGTGGCGAATTTCCTGCACTACGTGAACAAGGGCTTCTACACCAACACCCTGTTTCACCGGGTGATCACCAACTTCATCATCCAGGGCGGCGGACACGAGGCCACCGCGCCCTATGCGCTCAAGCCCACCGATCCCCCGGTGGTCAACGAATCCGGTAACGGCCTGGAGAACAAGCGCGGTGCGGTGGGAATGGCCCGCGCGGTGGGTCCCGATACCGGCAATTCGCAGTTCTACGTCAATCTGGTCGATAATCCGGAGCTCGACCCGCTGCCCACGCGCTGGGGCTACGCGGTATTCGGCGAGGTGATTCAGGGCATGGACGTCGCCGATCGCATCGGTGAAGTGCCCACCGGGGCATTCGGACCGTTCAAGTCGAACGCGCCCCTCACCCCGGTGGTGATCGAGAGCATCGAGCTCGTCAATCCGCCCGGCACCGCAGCCCCCCAGAGCGCCCCCGCACCCGCCGCTCAGCCGGGCGCCACGCCTGCGCCGGGGCAATCCGCCACACCGCCCGCGCCGGGCCCCTCTTCCCCAGCGCCCGCCGGCTCACCGCCCACAGGCGGCAAAGCCACGGCCAAGCCAGCCTCCCCACCGAGTCAGGCGGCTGGAGACCCGAACGCCGGATCGTGACCTCGAGGTCGACCGCTCCCGCTTCGCATCCCCCCCGGCCGGGGGGGCGGAGGCTTTTCGTCTCCGACGTGCATCTCGATGCCGAGGCGCCCGAAAGCCAGCGGCAATTTCTGGATTTCCTCGGCACCGAGGCGAGGGGAGCCGATGCCTTGTACATCCTCGGCGATCTGTTCGAGACCTGGGTGGGAGATGACGCCGAGGACCACGGGGCGGTGCTCGAGGCACTCGCCGGGCTCACGGCCGACGGCGTCGCCTGTTTCGTGCTGCATGGCAACCGGGACTTTCTCATCGGCCGGCGGTTCTGCGAGCGAACCGGCTGCCGGCTGCTGCCCGATCCGGTCACCATGCAGCTCGGTGGGGAGCGCGTTCTACTCACCCACGGGGATGCTCTGTGCACGGACGATCATCCCTACCAGGAACTGCGCACCGTGGTCAGGGACGAGGTGTGGCAGAAGCGCTTCCTGAGCCTTCCGCTCGACACGCGTCGGATGCTCGCAAACGAGGCGCGCGCCGGCAGTCGAGCGCATACCGCCCGTACCATTGCCACCATCATGGACGTCAACGGCCAAGCTGTGGAAGAAGCGTTCCGCGCCACGCGAGCACGGCGGATCATCCACGGCCACACCCATCGCCCGGGTGTACACGATATCCTGCTCGAGGGCCAACCCGCCCAGCGCATCGTCCTCGGCGCCTGGTACGAGCAGGGCAGCTGCCTGCTCTACCAGGACGGCCGTTACGCGCTGCGCACTCTCCCCCGTTGAGGCGGCTCAGGGTCCTGCGGGCCGGGCAACCGCCCTGCCGCCCATGCCCATGTGGCGCATGATGAGCATCCGTCCGGGCATGAGGAGCTTGAATTTCTTCATCTGCTCGGGACTGAGCACCCCCGAGAGCCGGGTCAGCGTCTCCTGGTGAACGGCCCTGTGGGTGGCACGCATCCGGCGCATCACCTGCCTCATGCTGCGGCGCATCTTCGCGTGCTCCGCGGCGAGAATCGCCTTCACCCGGGCCTGCTGCGCAGGCGTGAGCTCGAGCAGCACGGTGAGCCGCTCCATCCGCCGCTGCTCCATGCGCTGCATCATCGTGCGGAAATGGCCCGCGCACGGCGGTCCCGCGGCCGGCGCCTGGGAATTGGCAAGCGCCACGCCCGTCACACCCAACATCATCAACCATACCAGACTGCGTCTCATGATCGATCCCCTGTCGATGGCCTCTACCTGCCGCCACTGTAGCGCGCGGCGCCATCGCCTCACCGTAAACAATGATTGCAGCGGCGACCCGTCTCTCAATGTCTCTTAAGAAAACTGAGCGGCGTCCGGCGCGGCAGGATGAGCTCGGCTTCGAGCCCCCCCTGCGGCCGGTTGCGCAGCATCACCGTGCCGCCGTGCCCCTGGGCCACATCCCGCGCGATGCTCAGCCCGAGCCCCGTGCCCCCGGTATCGCGATTGCGCGAAGCTTCCACCCGGTGGAAGGGTTCGAAAACCCGCTCGAGCTCCTCGGGCGCGATGCCCGGCCCCTCGTCACGGATGTGAATGCGCACTGCCTCGCCATCCTGCACGGTGACCTCGGCGCGCTTGCCGAACTTCACGGCGTTGCCGACCAGGTTGGTCAGACAGCGCTTGAGCGCTCGAGGCCGGCCGGGGAACGGCGCGAGCGCCCGGCCTGACACGGTGACCGACTCGCCCATCTCGAGGAAGCCCTTGCGCACCGACTCGATGAGCGCATTGACATCGAGGGGCTCGCGGGCCTCCTGCTCGTCCAGGCCGCGAAACAGCGCGAGCGCCCCATGCACCATGCCCTCCATCTCATCGAGCTCTTTGCCGAGGCGCGCGCGCAACGCGGCGTCCTCGATCAGGGTCTCGACCTGAAGCCGCAGCCGCGTGAGGGGGGTCTTCAGGTCATGGGACATGGCGGCGAGCACCCGGGTGCGGCTGTCGAGGTAACGGTGCAAACGGTCCTGCATGGTGTTGAATGCGCGCGCGGCGTGGCGCAGCTCGCGAGCCCCCTGCTCCGCGAGCTGCGGGGCCCTGCCGCCGTCTCCGATGACCTCCGCGGCCCGCGCCAGGTGCGACAGCGGCCGGGTGATCCCGCGCGTTGCGACATACAGGGCCATCACCAGCACCACCACCAGCAGCACCAGGTTGAGGACCAGGCGGCGCGACAGCGGCATCTGCGGATAAAGGCGCGCCACGCGGAACACGAGCGCGGAGTGCGCGGGAGAGCGGATCTGCACGTCGTAGAAGTCCGTTGAACCGCCCGGCGAGCTGAAAAACGGCGCCGGTATCCGGATGACCTTCGCCGCCGCGGCGCTCGCCGGCCCCACCTTCACCTGGTATCCGGCGCCGAGATCGGCCCGCAGATGCCGCTCGAGGAGCTGTCGCGCATGGGTGCGAAATGGCAGCCTCACCACGAAGTCCGGTCTCATCCTGCGAAACGCGAACTTCCGGCCGGCGAGAAAGAAGCGGTGGCGTGCGAGCGGACCCTGCGGGCCGAGGAAGGCCGGTGGGGCGCCCGCCGCAGGCGCCTGCCCAGGGGGCGGAGTCCCGCGATCGCCGGGCGGACCCGCGCGAGCACCGACGCCTCCCCGGAACCGGATGGGTCCCGATGCCTGACCCGGGCCCCGCGCACGCAGCGTGCAGGGTCCGGCAGATGCGCAGTCGAGGATCGCCCGACGCGGGCGCAATCGCAGGAACCCCGGACCCATCGGCCCGGGCTCGCCACCCGCCCGTAGCCGCGCCAAGGCCTGTGCCCGCCTTGCCGAGGGCAGCCGGTCGAGCAGCAAAACGGTTTCCGTGATCCGCCGCGCCCACAGGCGCGTGGTCGCCTCGATCACGATACGCTCGCTGTTGCGGGTGAGCAGATACAGTCCCACCGCCTCGGCGATGAGCACTCCGAGCACCGTGGCGGCGATCAACCGCCCGAACAGCGATTGGGGCCACAGCGTAACGCGCACTCGCTCCCCGCACTCCGCTCAGTGTGTTTCCACGGGCACACCGATGACGTACCCCTCGCCGTAGACGGTCTTGATGATGCGTGGCGCCCGAGCGTCATCCCCGAGGATCTGGCGCAGCCGGCTCACGCGAACATCGATGCTGCGGTCGAACGGATCGGCCTCCCGGCCGCGAAGCAGCTCGACGAGCCGGGTACGCGAGAGCACGCGGTTGCCCGCGGACAACAACACCGCGAGAAGCCGATACTCCCCGCCGCTCAACTGCACCTCGCAGTCCTTTGCCGCGAGAGCTCTGCGCGTGGTATCGAGCCGCCAACCACCGAAGGTGAATGCGTGCACGGTCTGCGGGTCAGGATCGCGCGAGGCATGCGCCGCCCGGCGCAACACGGCGCGGATGCGGACCAACAGCTCGCGCGGATTGAAGGGCTTCGCCAGATAGTCATCCGCACCCAGCTCGAGTCCCACGATCCGATCGACATCCTCGCCGCGGGCGGTCAGCATGATCACCGGCACCTGGGAGTGGGCGCGCAGCTCCCGGCAGATCGACAGGCCATCCTCCCCGGGCAGCATGAGATCGAGCACGAGCAGATCGACGTGGCGGCGCTCCATCACCCGGCGCATCTCGCGCCCATCAGCCACGGCCGTCGCGCGCAAGCCGTGCCTGTCCAGGTACTGACTCAACAGAGTGCGGATCTCGTGATCGTCATCGACGATCAACAGGTGGGAACGTTCGGACATCGCCGGGCCTCGTGGGATGAAAGATACCCGAACTTGCGACCGCGGCGGCGGGAAATCGTGCGCTTTCGGCCGGCCGCGGACCCATCTTGTAACCCAATGTTGCCACAGGCCTACCGGCGGTCCGCGGACAGCTTCAGGCCGATCACCAGATCCGCGACGTTCGTGCCCGTCGGACCGGTGCGCAGCAGTGCGCCGGCGGCTTCCAGCGCGGCGCCGGAATCGGCGCGGCGCAGGCAGTCATCGGGATCGAGTCCCATCAAGGCGATCCGCCCGCAGGTGTCGGCGTCGACCACCGCGCCCGCATCGTCGGTGCCGCCGTCGGTGCCATCCGTGCCGGCCGCCAGCAGCATCAGATCCGGGTAGCCGGCGATCAAGCGGGCCGCCGAAAGCGCCAGATGCTGGTTGCGCCCGCCGCGGCCGGGTTGCGCGGGCAGACGCACCGTCGACTCCCCTCCCCAGACACGCACCTGGACCTGCCCGAGCGCGAGCTCGTGAGTGAACTGCACCGCGAGCCGGCCCGCATCTCCGGTGAACCTGCGGGCCGCGCGACGCGCGGAAAGCCGCCGCTCGGCCGCTGCCGCAAGGACTGCCTCCACCGCCATGTCCACCGAGGCGATCACCTGGCGCTCAATGCGGTCACCGCCGGGCGCCGGCGCGAGAATTCCGGACCCGATCACCATCGGATCGTCATCCGGCACATCCGAGATGAGCAGCGCCCGTCCCTCGCGGCCACCGAGCCGCGCGGCGAGCCGTCCGCCCTTGATCTGCGAGAGGCGTGCACGCCGGCTGTTGAGTTCCGAGATGCCCAGCTCCGTCGCCAGTCCCTCCCGCGAAACTCGCGCGAGTTCCTCGAGTGTCACGCCAGCGTTGGGCACCTCGACGAGCGCCGACGCCCCGCCGGAGATCAGAAACAGCGGGGTGACATGCGGCGGCAGGCTCCCCAGCCACTCGAGCAGCCGCTGGCCGGCCCGCACGGAGCGCTCATCCGGCACCGGATGGCCGCTTTCGTGTATCTCCACTGCCCGGCCGTCGCGCAGCTCCGGCGCCACGTGCCCGGGCTTGGTGACGAGCAGCAGCGCCTCGAGCGCTTCCCCGAGCGCCGCGCGCGCCCCCAGCGCCATCGCGGAGGCCGCCTTGCCGATGGCCGCAACCCAGACCCGGCCCTCGGGCCGTGCCGGCGGCCGGCTGAGCGCCTCCTGCACACAGCGCCGTCCGTCGACGCGGGCAAGTCCCGCGTGCAACAGATCGTTCAGCAGCTCGCGGCGCGCATCGGCACGGCTCATGAGCTCAGGCGTGGATCAGTTTCAGCGACCCGCGCCCCTCGCGGACCAGCTTCTTCGCCTCGTCGGAGCGCTCCATCTGCAGCCGCTCGAGGTACTCGGGCGTCACATCGCTCGTCACGTACTCACCGGAGAAGCAGGACGTGTCGAACTCCTCGACGCGCGAGTCCTCGTGCCGGCAGGCGGCGATCAGGTCCTCGAGGTCCTGGTAAATGAGCCAGTCGGCACCGATCAGGCGCGCCACTTCATCCACCCGCCGGCCGCTGGCGACCAGCTCGTGCGCCGCCGGCATGTCGATGCCGTAGACATTGGGGTAGCGGACCGGCGGAGCGGCCGAGGCGAAGTAGACCCTGCGGGCGCCCGCTTCCCGGGCGAGCTCGATGATCTGCGCGGAAGTGGTGCCCCGCACGATGGAGTCATCCACCAACAGCACGTTCTTGCCCCGGAATTCCAGATCGATGGCGTTCAGCTTGCTGCGCACGGATTTCTGCCGCTGCTCCTGCCCGGGCATGATGAATGTCCGGCCGATGTAGCGGTTCTTGATGAAGCCCTCGCGATACTTCAGCCCGAGGCGCTGTGCCAGCTGCAGCGCGCTCGTGCGGCTGGTATCCGGGATGGGGATCACCACGTCGATATCCTGATTGGGACGCTCGCGCAGGATCTTCTCGGCGAGGCGGTCGCCCATGCGCATGCGGGCCCGGTAGACCGAGATGTTGTCGATCTTGGAATCGGGGCGTGCGAAGTAGACGTACTCGAAGATGCAGGGAGTATGCCGGGTGCCGGTCACGCACTGATGCGTGTGCAGCCGCCCGGCCTCATCGATCAGCACGGCCTCGCCCGGCTCGATGTCGCGCACCATGTGGAAGGACAGACTGTCGAGCGCCACGCTCTCGGAGGCGAGCATCCACTCCGGGCCCCGGGGCGTGTCGCGCCGGCCGAGCACCAGGGGCCGGATGCCGTTCGGGTCGCGAAATCCGACGATGCCGTGCCCGATGATCATGGCGATCACCGCAAAGCCGCCGCGGCAGCGGCGGTACACCGCCTCGAGGGCGGTGAACACGTCCCCGGGGGTCACCCGTGGCGTACCGATGCGCTGCAGCTCGGAGGCGAACACGTTCAGCAGCACCTCGGAGTCGGAACGGGTGTTGAGGTGCCGGCGATCCTCTCGGGTCAGCACTTGCGCAAGCTCCGTGGCATTGGTCAGGTTGCCGTTGTGAGCGAGACAGATGCCGTAGGGGGAGTTGACGTAGAAGGGTTGCGCTTCCGAGGCGCTGTCGCAGCCGGCGGTGGGATAGCGGACGTGGCCGATGCCGAAGTTGCCCTTGAGCTCTAGCATGTGCTGCTGCTGGAACACGTCGCGCACGAGACCGCGGCCCTTGCGCACGCTGAGGCCCGCCTCTCCGCTGGTGGCGATGCCGGCGGCGTCCTGACCGCGGTGTTGCAGAACCGTCAGCGCGTCATAGAGGCGCTGATTGACCACACCGGTACCGACCAGACCGACGATTCCACACATGCGCTACCTCACACCCGTTTCGACCCCACCAGCACCTGCAGACCGTTGGCGATCGAGTGGCCGTAGGGGATCAAGAGTGAATGGCGCCACCAGCCTTGCGATTCAAGGTGCAGCAGCCGCCCCAGGATGACGAACACACCGAGAAGCACCGCCCCGCGGGCGGCGCCGAACAGAAAGCCGAGAAAGCGGTCCGTCCCGTCGAATATCGACCGGCGCACGAAATGGCCGACGGCCACGCCGATGATCATGCCGGCGAGCAGAACGAGCGCCACGATGATGATCCGCGCCGCCCACGGCCGCACCGCCGGGTCCGCGAGCAGACCGCCCAGATGAGGCTCGAGCATCGAGGAGAAATGCCCGGCGATGAGCAGCGCCACCAGCCAGGTGGCGAGCGCGATGGCCTCGCGCAGGAAGCCCCTGACCGCTCCCCACACCGCGGACAAGGCAATCCCGGCAATCACCACGTAATCGGCTGCGTTCATGATCAGGGCTTGGGCAGTGCTCGGCTGAGACCCGTCATCGCCAGTGCCAGCGCGGGAGAAAACCCCTCTGAGCGCCGTCATCGCAAACGGAAGGGTCCGAGTGAACGGGCGCGGATTGTACAAGAGCGCCTCGTGCGCCGCTCGGTACCGCGTCACCCTGGGAGCACCTCGCCCCGCAGGCCGGCCGAGCGCAGTCGCCGCGCCAGATGCGCCGCGGCCGCCCGGCTGCCGACCGGCCCCGACCACACTCGCCACAGAATGCGGCCCCTCACCCGGATCGGGGAAACCGAAACGCGGAACCCCTTCACACGAAGCCGGTGGGCGAGACCGAGCGCATTGGCATGGACGGAAAAGTAGCCCAGCTGCACCACCCATCCGGGTGAAACCGGCGGCTTGTGCGCCGTCGCAGCCCGTGGCTTTCCCCTCGTGCCGCCTGCGCTTGCCGCTGAGGTCTTCGCCCTGCGCGCCAGGGTCACCTCCGGGGACGCCTCGCCCCGGGAGGCCGCGGCCACGGGCGCCACCGTGGCGATTGCGGCCGCTCGTGGCGGAGGGGATGCGGTCGCTCCCGCCTTCGCCTTGACTTCCGGTGGGGCGGCCTGCGCACCGGGAGGCTGTGCGGCCGCCAAGCCGCCCGCGGCGGTCGCACCCGTGACCGGGGAGCGGTTCGCGAGACTGAGGGTGTAGGAACGTATGGGCGGCTCAGGTTGGGAAGAACGGCTGCCGGCCGGGGAATCGACGGACACAGCCGAGGGTCGGACCGCAATCCCGGCTGTGGGCTTGCCCCGAAGCGGTCCGGTCAGCAGCTCCGGAACCAACAGCACGATCAGCGCCACGAGGATGATGGCGCCCGTCAGTCGCTCTTTCACTGTGCGCAGTATACCCCAAGCCACTTCAACGCCGGGGCCACCGTGTGCACCGAGCCGCAGACGATCACCCGATCGCCCGGGCGGGCCTCGAGGCGCGCGGCCTCGCATGCCTCCAGCACCGAGGCCGAGAGCCTGGGATCCGTCGCGACCGCCGCCAGCCGCCCCGCCAGCTCCGCAGCATCGATGCCCCGCGGCGGCGGCAGGCCGCACAGGTACCACTGGTCGATCACCGGAGCCAATGCCGCGCCGATGGCCGCCGCATCCTTGTCGCCGAGAATCCCGATGACCGCCAGCGTGCGGCCGTGGTGGGGTCGTTGCCGCAGCTGCGCCGCGAACGTCTCGGCGGCCGGCGGATTGTGCGCGATGTCGAGAATCCATTCGACCGGCCCGGGCACGACCTGAAAGCGCCCCTGCAGGCGCACCCGCCGAAGTGCGCCCGCCACGGTGGCCTGATCGAGGGCCGGGGGCATGCCCGCGTGCGCTACGCCGCCCCTGCTCGCCACGGCCTCGATCGCCGCGAGCGCGGTGGCCGCATTGCGGTACTGGATCGGACCCTCGAGGCTCGAGGGAGGCAGATCATCGAGCCGCAGACGCAATCCCCGATAGCTCCAGCGCCCGCCATCCCCCAGGCGCCACGAGAAATCCCGATCGGCCACCACCGGCAGCGCGCCAAGCCGCTCGATCGCCGAGTACACGCTCCCGGGCATTCGCTCCGTGCCAAGGACAGCGGGCCTGCCGGGACGAAAGATCCCGGCCTTCTCCGCGCCGATCTCATCGAGCGTGTCCCCGAGCCACTCCCGATGATCCAATCCCACCGAGCACAGCACCGCCACATCGGCATCCACCAGGTTGGTGGCATCGAGCCGCCCACCGAGCCCCACCTCGAGGAGCGCGAACTGCACCGCCCGCTCGGCGAACAGCCACAGCGCCGCGAGTGTGTTGTATTCGAAGAACGTGAGCGAGGTGGAGCCGCGCGCCGCCTCGATCCGCTCGAATGCGCGCACCAGCGAGTCATCGTCGACCTCCGTTCCGTCGATGCGGATGCGCTCGTTGTATCGAATGAAATGCGGCGAGGTGAACAGGCCCGTCGAGCATCCCGCCGCGCGCAGCAGCGCCTCCAGATGCGCCACGGTCGACCCCTTGCCGTTGGTGCCGGCCACTGTGATGACCGTTGCGGCGGGTTTGTCGAGGCCGAGCCGCCGCGCCACGGCGTAAACGCGCTCGAGCCCGAGATCGATCGCCCTGGGATGCGCCGCCTCCTGGCGCGAGAGCCATTGCTCGAGCGAATCGGTCACCGATGCCGGTCCCGGCAGCCTCGGTCCGGTCCGGCCGCTCAGGCCGCCGCCTGCGGCCGCTTCATGAGCAAGCGCAGGATCGCGGCGATGCGCGCGCGCATCTCGCGCCGATCGACGATCATGTCGAGCGCGCCATGCTCGAGCAGGAACTCGCTGCGCTGGAATCCCTCCGGCAGGGTCTCGCGCACGGTCTGTTGGATCACCCGCGGACCGGCGAAGCCGATGAGCGCGCGCGGCTCGGCGAGATTGAGGTCTCCGAGCATCGCGAGGCTCGCCGACACGCCGCCGGTCGTCGGGTCGGTCATGACCGAGATGAACGGCAGGCCGGCCTCCTTCAGCCGCGCCAACGCCGCTGAGGTCTTCGCCATCTGCAACAGCGAGTAGAGCGCCTCCTGCATGCGCGCTCCGCCACTCGCCGTGAAGCACACGAGCGGCTCGCGCTCGGCGATGCAGTGGTCCACGGCGCGCTTGAAGCGCTCGCCCACGACTGAGCCCATCGAGCCGCCGAGGAACTGGAACTCGAAGGCGCAGGCCACGACGGGCAGCCCCTCGAGCAGACCGGCGAGCACGATGAGCGCGTCCGCCTCGCCGGTGGACTTCTGCGCCTGGGCCAGGCGGT
Source organism: Gammaproteobacteria bacterium (assembly GCA_027317845.1). Lineage (GTDB taxonomy): Bacteria > Pseudomonadota > Gammaproteobacteria > Steroidobacterales > Steroidobacteraceae > 13-2-20CM-66-19. Next base: position 179 of record DAHVQK010000058.1, on the reverse strand, counting down.
CCTTGTAGCGCTTGCTGTCACGGAACTTCAGCGGGTCCTCGGGGCTGATCCGCGCACCGAGCTCCTCGGTCGACTCCGGGTCGAGAAAGGCATCGAGCCGCTCGCGCGCACCGATGCGCATGTGGTGCGAGCACTTGGGACACACGTACAGGTTGCGTTCGAGTTCGGCCCGGTACAGC
>DAHVQK010000046.1 GCA_027317845.1 Gammaproteobacteria bacterium | reverse complement strand
GTCGATATCGATGAGCTTGCGCGCGAAGCCCTGTGCGAAGAACCCGGCGATGAACAGCGACACGTCCCCCAGCCGCTGCAGGCCGCGGTTGCGTTCGGCGCGGCTGCCCGCCTCCATGGCCTCCGACAGCATCACCACGAGTGGCTTCAGCCGCAGTCCCTCGGGAGTGAGATCGAACAGCGCCTCCGAGCGCGCGAACAGGGTCAGCAGGTTCACCACATAGTGCTCGGTCTCACCCTCGACCGACAGGTGCTGATTGACGAGCACCGCGTGCAAGGCGTCCTTGAAGTACTCCTTCAGGTTCGCGATCGGCTGGACTTTGGCTTCGGACATATCTCCAAGGCCTCGCGGCAGGTCCTCTCAATTACAGGGAACGGCGGGTGTTTGACAAAGTTGATCCCTGAGAGTTGTGAAGTCCATCGTAAACCCGAGCGCAGTTTCCGGCCAGGGTCCGGTCGAGGCTGGCAGCCTCGGGCCGCGAGTGCTGATATCAGGCGTTGGGCGGCGAGCTTTCGCCGCCGGGGAACCCGCCAGGCTCACAGGCGACCAAGAGATATTGCGATTGCTGCGCGCGCCAGTGGCTGCGCGGATGTCGCTCGTTCGGATGCGACACCGTCCATGGCCCTGCGGCGCGGAAAATGCCGTCGCGATCCAACGACAGCCGGTGACGCGGGAGTGAGATGAAGCGCCGCAACGAGCTCGACGCATTGCGAGGACTCTTTCTGTTGGTGATGGCGGGCACGCACCTGCCCACCGCGCTCAACGACTTTGCGAATCAGCCGCTCGGTTACGTCTCGGCGGCCGAGGGCTTCGTCTTCCTATCGGCGTTCCTGGTCGGCTCGATCTATACGCCGCTCATGTTCCAGCGGGGCATGGCGTACGTGCGCGAGCGATTGTGGAAACGGGCACGCACACTCTATCGCTATCACCTGATGCTGCTGCTCTTCGTCTTCACGGTCGTGACCGCCGTTGCGCGGCTCACCGGCAGTACCGCGCTGCACGACTACCTGTTGGTGTTCTTCCGCAACCCCGGATGGGCTCTCGCCGCGAGCCCGCTCCTCGCCTATCAGCCGCCGCTGCTCGACATCCTGCCGATGTACATCGTGTTTCTCACGCTCTCGCCGGCGCTGTTGCGATTCGCGCGCCGGCGGGGCTGGGGAGTGGTGCTCATCGGGTCGGGACTGCTCTGGCTGTTCGCCCAGGCGCAGGGGGGGGCGGGCGCTGTACGAGCTCGCTTCCAGGGCAGGCGTGCCGTTCGAGCGCGCGGCATTCGGGGGTTTCGACTGGTTCGCCTGGCAGCTCGCGTGGGTGGCGGGGTTGTGGCTCGGATTTCGCCAGCACCGCGAGCACGGACAGGAGACCTCCGGAGGCTGGCTGCGTCACCCCGCGGTGGCGACCGCGGCCCTCATGACGTGTCTCTTCTTCCTGCTCTGGCGACATCACGCCGGCGGGCTTCTGGCGCACATCGGCACGACCTCGCCGCTGCTCGACAAGTGGCGGCTGGGGCCGCTGCGCATCGTCAACTGCATCGCCCTCGGCTGGATGTTCAACGCGGTCGTACTGCCGGCGCTTCGGCGGCTGCGAGTCGGTGTCCTCGAGCTTCTCGGCCGCAACTCGTTGCAGGTGTTCGCCGCGCACATCCCGGTCTGCGTACTGGGGGATGGGATCCTGCTCAGTGAGCACGCCGTGCTGCCGGAGACGCTGGAGCAGGCGCTGCTCGTCGCGGTGATGCTCTCGGTGATGCTGTTTGTCGCTTGGCGCTCGGACGGCGGCTACCGCCATTCGGCGCGGTACGAGAGTCCGAGGGCCATCAGCCGCTCGAGCAGCTCCGGGTAGGAGATGCCCGCGGCGCGCCCCGATTCGGCGAAATCCTCCGTCGCCTCGAGATTGGGGTTGGCGTTGGCCTCGAGCGCGTACACCCGGCCGTCGGCCGTGACGCGGAAGTCCATGCGCGCGTAGCCCGAGAGCCCGAGCACCTGAAAGATGCGGCGCGATAGCTTGTCGAGCTGCCCGAGGACCGCCGGCGGCAGATCCTCGGCCGCGCGCGTGCTGATGCCATATTTGCTCTGATAACCCTTGTCCCACTTCACCTTGCGCGTGGCGATGGCGGCGAGCGAATCCGGCATGGTGCCAAAGACCATCTCCCACACCGGCAGGCGGGTCAGGCGTGCGTTGCCCATCACTCCGACGTACAGTTCGCGGCCCTCGATGAACTCCTCGACCAGCGCATCCGACCCGATCTGCTCGTGCATGAAGGCGACGCGCTCCTTCAGCCGCGCGGCATCCTCCACGACCGATGCCTGGGCGATGCCGAGGGAGGCGTCCTCGGTCGCCGATTTGACGAACAGAGGAAAGTGGAGTTTTTGCGGCACGTGCACTCGCGCGCCGCGGCGTATGACGGCGAAGCGCGGCGAGGGGATGCGGTGGAAGGAGAGCAGCTGCTTGCTGAGCGGCTTGTCGCGCGAGAGCAGCAGCCCGCGGGGATTGCATCCGGTGTAGGGCTGGCGCAGGAGCTCGAGGTAGGCCACCACATGCTGGTCATAGGTGACGATGCCGTTGAATTCCTCGAGCAGATTGAAGACGATGTCCGGCTTCCACTCCGCGATGGCGAGCCGCATCTCCGTCAGGCTGTCGAGCACCCCGAGACAGCGCACATCGTGTCCGCTCTGGCGCAGCGTCGTGGTGACATCGTATTCGGTGCGCCACTCCTCGATTTCCTTCTCCGAGTGGCCTTCGAGCGTCTCCGGCGGCACCAGGCTCGAGTGCACCACGACCAGCACGCGCAGTTTTTTCATAATCGGAGGTGCGGCGTCTTACCCTGCGAGTACAGATCCGCCAGCCGCTCGAGCAGCCAGCGGGAATTGCGGACGGCGTCACGGCGATTGCCGCGCACGTGGAGATTCAATGCGTCACTTCGCTCGATCAGCATGGTCATGATCTGCTGCACACTATACCGCGCCAGGCCGAGCTCGCGCGAGACCGAAGCGATCAGGGTCTTCTGCTGGGTGCGCAGCAACGTCGCGGCGCGCATGGCATTGCGGCGGGGTCGTTGTGAACTGAACAGCCACTGCAACAGCGCATCCGCCAACCCGCGGCGATACTGCCGGTAGCGCGTCAGCTTGCGACGGTAGTACTGACCCAGGGTGCGCGTGTTGGATTCCAGCGGCTCGATGCGCATGCGATTGCGCACCGGAGGCGCCCGGCCGCGCACCTCGGCCATCAGCTCCTCAACCGCCTGCAGCTTGCGGAAGGCGGGCCAGTCCGCGTAGCTCTTGCGCCACCCCGAGCGCGGCGCCAGCCAGACGGCGAACGTCTCGGCGAAATCCTCCGTCGGATGCGCCTGCGCGTACCACTCGCCCAGGTGATGCACGTAACGGCGGCTGCCCGGGCGGGCCTTGTACCGCGCCGGATACTGCAGCGATGCCGGACCAAACACCTCGCGCCAGCGCTTGCGCCGTCGCAACCGGTAGGCGTTATCGAGCGCGTGCCCGGCCTCGTGACGCAGGATGCGCAGAAGGTCGCGGGAATTGCCGCCTTCGGCGATGCGCATGATGCGCCGCTCGAGCCGCATCAGGCGCGGGTGGGCGAGATAGAACGGCACGGCGATGCCCGGCACGCCATCCGGAGTGAACCATTCCTCCGAGAGCCAGATGTGCGGACGGAAACGGATGTCCCGCGCATCGAGCTCCTCGTACAACCGCTCGAGGCCGCGCCGGATGTTGAATGCGCGCGGAGTGAGGCCGAGGTCGCGAAAGCGCAGCTTCAGCAGCTCCTCGTCGCTGAGGCGAGCCCACGAATACGCTCGCCGGGCGGAGCGGGTCGGTGCAGTCATTGATTTGGCCGGGTCCCCGGGCTGGTCCCGGAGCGCGGCACGGCAAGCTTATCAGCGGCGGGGAGGCGGTTTCAGCCCATCTGGGTGAGGGCATGGGCGAGCAGCCGGTCGGCATAGCCTTCGATCAATGGCCGGCGCATCAGGCTCTCGCGCCAGGCGGCGGGAATGGCGCCGGCGCCGTAGAACGCTCCGGCGATCTGCCCACACACAGCCGAGGTCACGTCCGAGTCACCACCCAGATTGGCCGAGTGCAGCACCGCCTGACGGTAGTTGGCGGTCGCGGCAAAGGCCTCGATCGCGCCCGACAGCGCCTGACCGGCGCCCTTGGCCGCGCCGCGGTCGGGCTGCTGCGCTGTGGCCTGAGCCAGGATCTCGGCCTTGGGGCGCCCTGAGAGCGCCAGGATGAGGATATGCGCCAGGGCGCGGCACGCGGTCAGCACTGCGCTCGACTGGCAGGTGATGCGGGCCGCCTCGCCCGCCATGCGTATCGCCTCGTCCGGGGAGGCGAAGAAATACATCACGACTGGCGCCACCCTCGAGAGCGGCTCCGGATCGAGCTGTTTGGGATCGTGGGATCCCGAGAACGGCTGGCGCCGCCAGTGCGCGGCCGCAAGCGCCCGGGCGGTGCTGGCGGTGATCCCGAGACATCGTCCGGTGGCCGACAAATAGCCCTCGCGCTGCCAGCGGCAATAACGGTCCGTCTGGTCGGGCGGATCGAAGCCCCGCTCGAGGAGGCTATCGGCCAGGCACAGCGCCATGGCGGTATCGTCGCTCCAGCCCCCCGGAGGCAGGCTGAAGGGTCCCCCGCCGATCAGGTCACCGACCTGAGCAAACGAGCCCGGACGACGGAACTGCGTCGGCGCCGCAATGGCATCCCCGACGGCGAGCCCCAACAGCGCCCCGAGGAACCGCTCGCGCAGCGCACGCGCGGCCGCGAGAGCCGGCGCCTGCAGCAGCGGATCGGCGGGCCCGGGCTCGGTGCCCTCGCCTTGCGGAGCGGGACCGCTGTGTTCAAATGGCGATCGGAGCGTGAGCGCGCCGGGCCGCCACAGCCGGATGTACTCGGCCTGCGCGTCGGTTTCGGGAACGCGATCCCACTCCCGGGAGCGTTCGGACTGGCGCCATAGACGGTTGAGCGCTTCGAGCGCCTCTCCCGCACCTTCTTCTTCCGCCAGCAGGCACCCGATGACCATGCCGGTGCGACCGATGCCCGCCCGGCAGTGGACATAGACCGGTTTGCGCTCGCGCAGCGCCTCACGCAGACAGCCGAGGATCTCGAGCATGTGCTCGCGCCGCTCGGGCAGGCCGTGATCCGGGATGGGCTTGCGCTGGTATTCGATGGAAAGCGGTAGCGCGCCGTCGTAAGCCTCGGCCTCGGCCGGCTCGGTGAGGTCGACAAAGCACTCGATACCGGCCCCGAGCAGCCTTCCCAGGCGCTCGCGGGTCGCCTCGGGAGTGGGGCCGGCGGGGTGCTCACCGGCCAGCAGCCGGCCGGGAAGCACCCAGTAGGAGTTGGGTAGTGGAGTCGGCGCGGTTGCGCTCATCTGTCTGTCAGCCGGCCATCGCCTGCAGGCGGTCTTCTTCGTCCATCGACATGTACGGCACACGCCGTGCCTCGAGCCCTGCGAAATCGAAGTGGCGGGGATCGGCCAGAGCGCCTGGCTCGAGGTGGCGCAGCGCCGAGAAGATGCTCTCGGTGCGCCCAGGCCACTCGCGCTCCCAGTCGCCCAGCATTTTCTTGATGGCGTTGCGCTGCAGGTTGTCCTGCGAGCCGCACAGCCGGCACGGAATGATCGGAAAATCGCGGCCGCGCGCGTAGCGCTCGATGTCCCGCTCGGCCACATAGGCCAGGGGGCGGATCACGACGTGACGGCCGTCCTCGGACAGCAGCTTCGGCGCCATCGCCTTCAGCCGGCCGCCGAAGAAAAGGTTCAGAAACAGAGTCTCGACGATGTCGTCGCGATGATGGCCGAGCGCGATCTTGGTGATGCGGTGTTCGGCGGCGAAGCGGTACAGCGCTCCGCGGCGCAGGCGCGAGCACAGACCGCACGTCGTGCGGCCGTCGGGCACGACGCGCTTGACCACGCTGTAGGTGTCCTGCTCGATGATGTGGAACGGCACGCCGAGGCTGGTCAGGTACTCGGGCAGTACCTGTGCCGGGAATCCCGGCTGCTTCTGGTCCAGGTTGACGGCGATCAGCTCGAAGTCGACCGGTGCGCTGCGCTGGAGCGAGCGCAGGATGTCGAGCAGCGTGTAGGAATCCTTCCCCCCGGACACGCACACCATCACGCGGTCCCCGGGCGCGATCATGGCAAAGTCCTCGATCGCCTTGCCCACTTCGCCCCGCAGCCGGGCCTGCAGACGCGTGAGCGTCCGCGACGGTGTGGCACGCTGCTCCATCTACGCCGCCTCGCTCGCCGCCGTTTCCAGGTACTTGGCCTCGACGTAACGGATGTAGGAGGAGGCCGACAGCGGCTTGCCGGTCGCATCGCGCAACAGATCCTGCACCGGCACCTTGGCGCCAAGACCATACACCTGCTTGCGCAGCCAGCCGAGAAGTCCCGAGAACTCCCCGTGCGCCAGCTGCTCATCGAGCGCCGGCACATCGTTGCGCAGACTCTCGTAGAGCTGCGCCGCGATCACTGCGCCGAGCGCATACGAGGGGAAATAGCCGAACGAGCCGACCGCCCAATGCACATCCTGCAGACATCCCTCGGCGTCGTTGGTCGGGCGGATGCCCAACCTCTCCTCCATGCCCTCGTTCCAGGCCTCGGGCAGGTCGCGCACCGCCAGATCGCCGTTGAGCAAGCGCTTCTCCAGCTCGTAGCGCAACATGATGTGCAGCGGATAGGTGAGTTCGTCGGCGTCCACGCGGATCAGGCCTCGCTGCACCCTCGTCAGGCGGGCGTAGATGTTCTCAATGTCCCACTCCGGGCCGCTGACGCCGAAATGCTTCACGAGCAGGGGCTGGACGAAGCGCACGAAAGGGCGGCTGCGACAGACGATCATCTCGGTGAGCAGCGACTGACTCTCCTCGAGCGCCATGCCGCGATCGCGCCCGACCGGCTGATCGCGCCAGTCCTGCGGCAGGCCGAGGTCGTACATGGCGTGGCCGGTCTCGTGCAGCGCCCCGAGCAGGCCCGTGAACGGGTCGTTGGGATCGAGCCGCGTGGTGACCCGGATGTCCCCGGGAACGCCCTCGGTGAAGGGATGCTGGCTCTCATCCAGCCGGCCCCGGTCGAACGGGAACCCGATCTGCTTCATCACCTCGACGATGAGCGCGCGCTGCTTGGCGGGCGGGAACTTCCCGGCGAGCGGCTGCGGCGGCCGGCTTTCCTGCGTCGCGATGGCCTCGCGGATCAGCGAAGGCAGACGCCGGGAAAGCGCCTTGAACATCGCGTCGATGTCGGACGTGGTGATGCCTGGACTGAACTCATCGACCAAGGCATCGTAGGGCGCGAGATTCAGCGCCTGACCGAGCAGCGCCGCTTTGTCGCGCACGAGGTGGACGACTTCCGTCAGGAGCGGCGCGAACAGCTCGAACCGTCCCTGGGCGCGCGCCTCGAGCCAACAGACCTCGGCACGCGAGACGGTCTTCGCCAGGCGCGAGATGAGCGACACCGGAGTGGCGATGGCGTGATCACGCTGGCGGCGCATCTCGCGCAGGTTCGCGACCTGCCAGTCCTGCAGCCCCTGGACATTGGCCTGCGCGCGATCGAGCAGCCGACTGACCCGCGGAGAGGTGAGGAGCGCGTGATGCTCGGTCTCGAGCGCCGCCAACTGCTCACCACGCACATCGGCGCTGCCTCGCGGCATCATCACCGCGGCGTCCCAGCGCAGCAGCGCCAGCGCGCCGCGGAATGCGTGCAGTCTCTTGAACTCCTGCTCGAGTTGTTTGTAAGGCGAGGCGGACATGTTTGGGTCCATCGACCCCCGGGGCGGACCCGATTGCGGGTCCTTGAGAGAGCACCCGGAGAAATCTCCAAGGAATGTTCATAGTCTACCAGCGGGCGGCACCCCGGCCCCTCACGTCCGACGAAAAGCATTTTATTTTCAAATAGTTACGCGGAATTCAAGGCATTGACACGAGACCTGTGACGGGGATCCGGGACGGGGCCTCGCCTTGGGCAACCCCGGGACTGGACAGGGGACCGCGCGGTCGGCTTTCGGTAGACTGCCGCGCCTGTCCCTACCAAGACGGCCAGCGGGCGACCGCGATCCCGATCCCGATCGAGACCACGAGCAGCAGTGTGACCACCAGTCCAATCAGAAAGCGGCGCATCGCCGCCATGATAAACCGGCGGCTCCCGGCATGAAGCCGAGCGTTGCCCTGATCGCCTCCGAAGCGGCTCCCCTGTCCAAGACCGGGGGACTGGCCGATGTGGCGGGCGCCCTCACCCAGTGCCTGCACGCGGCGGGTCACGATGCGCGGCTGTTCACGCCGCTCTACGGTGCGATCGACCGCTGGCGCTTTGCGCCCCACCCTGTCGAGGCTCTGCAGCAGATCCCGCTGCAGGTGGGACCCCACCACTACAAGTTCTCGGTTGCCCAGACGCGGCTGCCGGACTGCGGGACGCCCGTCTATCTCATCGATTGCCCGGTGCTCTACGATCGCCCGTCCCTGTACACGACCGATCCGGATGAGCACCTGCGCTTCCTCGCCTTCACACTCGCGGCGCTCCTCGCCTGCCAGAGGATGGGATGGTCACCGGACATCGTGCACTGCAATGACTGGCACACGGCGTTCGCACCGCTTTTCCTGAAGACACACTTCGAGAACGAGCCACTCTTCACGCGCACGAAGACGGTGCTCACCATCCACAACATCGGCTACCAGGGAGTATTCGGCGCGCATGCGCTCGCCGACCTGGCGCTCGGCGGCAGGACCCATCTCCTGCACCAGGATGACCTGCGTGCGGGGCACATCAACCCGCTGCGCCACGGCATTCTGTATGCGGACGCCCTCACCACGGTGAGCCCCACGCATGCCGGGGAGATCTGCACCGCTCAGTACGGCATGGGCCTGGAAGACTCGCTCCTCATGCGCAGGGACGTCCTCACAGGCATTCTCAACGGTGTCGACTACGCCATCTGGGACCCGCGCCGCGATCGCTACCTGCCGCAACAGTTCGATCCGCAGCGCCTAGAGGTCAAGGCGGACTTGAAACGCGCATTTCTCGAGCGCCTGGGGTTCCAGGTGCCAGAGAGCACCCCGCTCGCCGGCATCGTGAGCCGCCTGGCCGCGCAGAAGGGCATCGATCTGATGTTCGACGCGCTGCCGCGGGTGTTGGACCGTCGGGCTCTCGCGCTGGTGGTGCTGGGGACCGGGGATCCGCCGTACGAGCGGTTCTTCGGGGAGCTCGCCGGCCGCTTCCCGGGCCGCGTGGTGTACCAACAAGCCCATGACGATGAGCTCGCGCATTGGATCGAGGCGGCCTCGGACCTCTTCCTCATGCCCTCGAAGTACGAGCCGTGCGGACTCAACCAGATGTACAGCCTGCGCTATGGCACGGTGCCGGTCGTGCGCCGCACCGGCGGGCTCGCCGACTCCGTGGAGCACTACGATCCGGCCACAGGCGAAGGCACCGGTGTCGTGTTCAACGACTACGATGGCCCGGCGCTCGAGTGGGCGCTCGATACGGCGCTCGAGCTCTACGCCGAGCCCGCGCGGTGGCGGCGGCTCATGTTGAACGGCATGGAGAGAGATTTCTCCTGGACACGGCAGGCGGAGAAATACGTGGAGATCTACCGGCGGCTGGCAGGGTGAGCATACCCGCCGGTGGCGCTGCTTCAGTCCTTCGAAGCCATGACGGCGCAGTGGAGAGGGAGCGCTTCGGAAGGTGTCAAGGGACAGGCTGAGATGGCGGCCGTCGGCGAGACTGGTCGAGGAATCGCGCCATTGGCACGGCAAACTCCGGCAGCACCTCTGCCGAGGCAGCGAACGGAATGGCGAACTCCAGACTGTCCGCCGCCCGCGGCATCTGGATTCAGGGCAGTCGCTCCGCGGCGCCGGTCGAAGCGATACTTCGCATCGACTCCCTTGGCGAGGTAAACCACATCGAGATTCAACCGTTTCCAGGATGAATGGCATTGCCCCCGGCAACCCGACCACCACCCGCGGGCTGCGGGTCACGGGCCGGACCGGATGCGGAGTTCAGCAAGAATGGCTGCTGCGAGGATCTCTTGATGACCCAGGCCAAATTTCCCCTGCGACGACTTTCCCTGGCGCTCTGCGCAAGCGTGCTGGCTGGAGCGTCTCCCCGCGCCCACGCGTCCACCAATCTGTTCAATGTGTACCTGGGCGCCGGCCTCGGACACGCGGACCTTCGTGCGCGCAGTCCCAGCCTGATCGCCTCCGATCCCGACGCCCTCGGCACCTTTGACCGGCACGACATGGCATACCAGTTCGCAGCCGGCGTGCGCGGCCTGTACCTGCTGGGCGCCGAACTCGACTACATGCACCTCGGCAGCGGCAGTGTCTCGCCGGCCTGGGCTGGAATCGGCTCGCTCGGCAGCGCGCGGGTGTCGCAGAAAGGTGCGGCGGCCTTCGCCCTCCTCTATCTGCCCATACCCGTGCCCATGCTCGACGTATACCTCAAAGCCGGCGTGGCGCGGATCACCTCGGACCTGAGCGCCTCGGCTGTCGTTCCCGGCTGCACCGGTACGCTCTGCACGTGCACGGTGACCTGTCCGAATCAGACTGACAACGGCTCCTTCGGCATGACCGAAACGACGTTCGCGGAAGGCGCCGGCGTGCAATGGAGCATCGGCAATTGGGCCGTGCGCGGGGAGTACGAGCGCTTCGACGCCCTCGGCGAGCACCCCGACCTGCTGACCGTGGGAGTGACGTGGTCGCTGCTGTAAAGACCGTCGACGCCCGTCAGCTGCCACCCAGCCACGGGAAGAAGACATCCTGATCCGGGGCGGCGCGGTCGCGGAAGTGACCCTGCTGGCGCTCATCCTCACCCGAAAGCGGCGGGCGGTGCTCGGGGCGGATCGGGAACATGGGCATGAGATCCGCGCAGGCATGCGCTGGCTGACGGAATTCACCGCGAGCCATCGGCTGATCGGTCAGGCGCTCGCCCTCTGAGACGGGTGATCGAGCTGCGTCAACGGCCCGAGGGCCTCCTTCAACGGCTCGAGCCAGGGCTCGTAATGGCGCCATAGCTCGAGGCCATCGCGGTTGATCGGCCGGCGCACCTGCTCGGAGCTCACGGTGCGCACGCTGCGCTCGGTCTTGTAGAACTCCAGGCACGCCGGCTCGAAGGGCAGGCCACAGTAATCGAGGATGCGCCGCACGGTGCCCTCGAAGTCATTCACCGTATCCGCGTGCCACACGCGCAACACCTTGCCGGGCAGCACCCGGTCCCAGTGATCCATCAGCCGGACATAGTGGCGATAATAGTGACCCACATCCGCCAGGTCGTAGCTGAAGTCCTGGCCGTTGCCGAACAGCTGCTTGAAGTTACTGAAGCAACAAGCCATGGCGTCCCGCCGGGCATCGATGATTTTCGCGTTCGGCAGGATGAGGTGGATGAATCCCACTTCCTGGAAGTTCGCCGGCATCTTGTCGATGAAGAACGGTGCGTCCTGGCGGTAGACCTGGGTCTCCTCCAGGTAGATCTCGCCCAGGCGGCGCAGCTCCTGCGCGCTGAGGTCCGCCAGGACCGTCGCGTAACGGTCCGATTCCTCGGCGCGCCGGGCACGGAACTGCTTGATGAGCCGCGGGATCTCCGGCAGCTCCAGAGTGCCGTCGACCCGCGGGTGGGACGCCAGAATCTGCTCCAACAATGTCGACCCGGCCCTCGGCATCCCAACGATGAAGATGGGGTCAGGACGCAGGCACCCCATGCCGCGCCGGACCGCGAAAAATTCCGGCGTGAACAGCGACTCGCGCAGCCTGATGGTCCGCTCCCTGGCCTCCCGGTTGTACCCCGCGTCGGTTCGCCTGAGCACGTTGCCGCGAGCGTAATGACGGAAGGACTCCTCGTACTCCTTGCGATCCTCCAGCGCCTTTCCCAGCGCGAAGCTCACCGAGAGGTGTTGCGACGCGGCGCCGGGATCCGCATCGATCCGGCGCATGTCAGTGACCTCGGTATCGCTGAAGCGATAGGTCTTCATGTCCGCCAGTGCCGCGTAAACCGCCCCGACGTGACCTTCCAGGCGCATCGCACGCCGCAAGGCGGCAATGGCCTCTTCCGACCTGCCCTGGTTGCGCAACCCGAAGGCGACCTTGAATTCGAGGTCCGGGTCGTCGGGCGTCTCGGCGAGCAACTCACGGTACACCCGCAGGGCCTCGTCATACCGGCCCAGTCCATCGCAGGCATCGGCGTACAGCCTGCGTGTCTTACGGTCGCCCGGATTGAGCGGCAACAGCCGTTGCGCCTGCAGCAGGGCCGGATAAAACCTCCGCCGCAGGACGAACACCCTGCCGAGTTCGTAGCGGGCGTCGTGATAATCGGGGTTGCGGTCGAGAACCGCCTCGAGCAGCAGTTCGGCGTCATCGTAGTTCTTGCGGTCCACGCTCGCCTGAGCCAGTAGCCGCATGCCATCGAGGTGCGGACCGTTTCGGCGAAGGTAGCCGCGGATCAGGCTTTCGGCGCCATCGAGATCCCCCTCGCTGAGCCGGCTCGATCCCTCGAGCAGCTCCTGCGGCAGGCTCTCGAGCTTGGCGAGCGAGGCCATGGCGCGCTCGGCCTCCGCGCGTCGTCCCGCCGCGCGCGATAGCCCGATCAGCGCCCGCCAGCTGTCGGGAAGCGCGTCATTGAGCCCGACGGCGCGCCGCAATGCCGCCTCCGCAGCCGCCGCATCGCCGCGCACCTGCAGACACAGGCCCCGTTCCTGCCAGAGAAGACCGGACCCGGGGTAGGCCTGCTCCAGCTCCTCGAGGCGCCGGAGCGCCGCCTCGTGCTCACCGGAGAGTCTGAGCGGGCGCACGCCCGCCAACGCCTCGCGGAAGGCGTCGACGTCATTCGATCGGTCTTGATGGGCGGACATGCCCGGCAGCATAAGCCCGCATCACCCGCCGAGCCAAGCACGGGCATGCATAGAAAAACGCCTCCTCGCGGCCGAGCCGCGAGGAGGCGCAAATGGTCTCGGAAATCTCTGCTCGTCAGGGCGTTTAGAACTCCGCCTTGATGTTCGCGAACAGGAACCGGCCCAGCGTGTCGTACACCTGCGGATAGGTGTTGCCGTTGAAGAACGGTGCCGGCAGGTTGGAGTTCGCGAGGATCGGCGGATCCTTGTCCAGAACGTTGTTGCAACCGACCATCAGCTGAACTCCCGGCGCCAGCATATAGCTGGAGTTGAGGTCCAGGTAATCGCGCGTGCCGGTCCACTGCTCATTCTTGGCGAAGGCGCCCTTCAGCAGCGGCGACGGATTCGCCAGATCGATCTCCGTATTTCCGAAATGCCGCCAGCGTGCCCCGACGTTCAGGCTCCGGATCGGGGTTTCCCAGGTCGCGGTCAGCGTGTGGCGCCACTTCGGCAACGGATTGCCGCAGGTTCCACCGAAGTAGCCCGCGCAGTCGTACGCGCCGGATGCCGCGTGCCCGGGACCCGCCGGATACGGCTCGGTGATGAGCGAGCCGACATACGTGCCACTGAACGCGTAGTCGACCGCGCCGAAGCGGCCCAGGCTCTCCCGGTAGTGCACCGCGACGTCCATACCGCGTTCCCACAGGTAGCCCAGGTTCTCCCTCGGGTCGATGACATACCCTTGGTTCGACAGCCAGATCGATCCGGAACCGTCGCGGTGGACCAGGCTGCAGAAGTACGGGTTGTTGCCTTCCACGCAATTGTTGACGATCAGGTTCGCGCCGTACGTCCCGATCACGTTTTTGATCTTGATGTCGTAATAGTCCAGCGTGGCGCTCAGGCTCGGCAGATAGGTCGGCGTATAAACGATGCCGAAGGTGTAGGTATCGGCCGTCTCGGGCTTCAGCTGCGGATTGCCGCCGATCAGCCCGTTATACTGGCCGGCGACATTGCCCACCACACCAGAGGTGCCGAACTCCGCGGGCGTCACTCCATGCGCCAGACATTCCGCCTTGCGGGCCGCCAGCGCGGACCCGGTGAGGTAGCTCGGCGGCGAGCCCAGGCCCGTGGTCGCGCACGGGTCTTCGCTGCCATCCAGGGCCACGGTGGTTTCGCCGAACAGCTCGCTGATGTTCGGTGCGCGCACCGCGCGGTTGTAGCCGCCGCGGACGCGGAAATCCGAGTCCGGCGACCAGTCCGCCATGATCTTGTACGTATTGGTCGAGAAGCCGAGGTCGTACTTCGAGTAGCGGTAGCCGGGGTTGATGGAAATTTCTTTTGCGAACGGCTTGTCCTGAACGATCGGCAGCCGCGCCTCGACGAACGCTTCCTTGACACCGAGCGCGCCCTTGAGAGCCGGCAGCGCGCCGCCCTGACCCGCCAGATCGCCAGTGAGGAACTCGTTGTCCGGACGGAACGAGGTGAACTCCTCGCGGTACTCGAATCCGAAGTTGGTCACCAAGCCTTCGTTCGCGGCCGGGAGCTTCAGTCCCGCGGAGGTCCCATCGTAGGTGAAGTCCGCGTGGTAAATGCGCTCCTCGCTGCGCGCCTCGTGCAGGCCGGGGGTGGTGATGTAGTTGACCGATGCCTGGCTGGGCAGTCCGGCGGCGGTGATCACTCCCTGGCTGATCAGAGTCTGCGGGCTGATCGCGGTGCTACCCAGACCCCAGATGTCGTACGGAACGCAGCCCGGGGCGCCATTGGCACCATTGGCGTTGGCTGCGCAGATCACCTGGCCATTTTGCAGAACATCGTTCATGGCGTAGGTGAGCTTCGTTTTGGACACGTCGTTCTGGTAGTTCTCCTGACTCAGCGTAAGGCCTTCCTGAATGTACGCATTGTAGGTCAGGTTGTCGGTGAGGTTGCCCTTGCTGCCGATCACCATCCGGAAGGAGGTGTGCGTCAGATCATCACTGCGGTTGCCGCCCTCGACGTTGCGACGGCCGAAGAAGATCGAGGCATTGCCCGCGGTCGCGCCCTGGCACATGGTGCTCTGCTCATTCGGCGAGAGCAGCGGGTTGTCGCAGTTGACCGTCCAGCCACCATCGGGATTGCCCGTGACGGGGTTGACGCCCAGACCGGATGCCAGGAACGCGCCGCTCGGGGCGATCTGCGCATGCGTGTGGTCCGACATCATCATGAATTCGCTGAACACCTGATGATTGTCGTCCACGTTGTAGTGGGCGAAGTAACCGCCGTTCCAGCGCTCGTCCGGTCGGATGTAGTAATTGTAGTAGCCGTAATTGTAGTCCTGCCCGAACGGCACGAACTGCCCGGTGGCCTGATCGACCATCTGCTTGCCCTGGCTGAAGAACGGCGCCAGGTTGTAGCCGTTCTGCCCAGGAGGATTGGAGAAGAAGTAGCCGCCGGTCGGCGCGGTGCTCGAACCGCTGCACTGCACCACGCCGCCGCTCGTATTGAGCGAGCAACGGCTGAAGTCACGGGTCGCCTGCAGTACCGGATTCGATTTGCGGTAGCTGAGATACGCCGTGGCGTTGCCCTTGCCGCCGGCGAAATCGCTGCCCAGGATGAAGGTAATGTCCTTCTCGGCGCCGTCGAACACCGAGCTGCTCGCCGAGCCATAGCCGGACTGCGGGGCGAACTGCCCGTAGAAGCCCTCGTGCTGGTCGTGCTGATACGCCGAGGCGTTGGCATCGATCTCGAAGCCCTGGAAGTGGTCGTTCATCACGAAGTTGACCACGCCCGCCACCGCGTCCGCGCCGTAGACCGAGGATGCGCCGCCGGTCAGCACGTCCACGCGTTCGACCAAAGCGGTGGGAATGTTGTTGATGTCGGCCGCGCTGCCGCCGGAGGTGCCCGGCATCAGGCGCCGGCCGTTGATCAGGACCAACGTGCGCTGTGGGCCGAGGTCGCGCAGGTTGATGCTCGCGGTACCCGTGGCGCCGTTGGAAGACATGGCGCCCTGGTCGGCGGTCACCTGCGGCAGCTGGTTGAGCACGTCCTCGATGGTGGTGGCGCCCGTATCAGCGATCTGCTTGGCGTTGATCGAGGTGACCGGGCTGATCGACTTCAGGCCCGGGATATAGATACGCGTACCGGTCACCACGACCTGCTGCAGTTCCGGCATGGCGGGCGGCGTGGCAGAGGTGCTTTGAGCGGCCGGCGCAGGCACCGTCTGCGGCTGCGGCTGCGGCTGCGGCTGGGGGGCGGGGGCGGCCATCGCCGGCAGGGCCACTGAAGCGGCGGCCGCGTTGGCGAGGGCGAGCTGGATCGCTCGCCGCACGAGTGTGTTCTTCGTCATCAGTTGTTCTCCCGAGACAAATTTGTGTGTTTTATTGCATAACAGCAGCACTGGGCCGCCCGGCGGGGGTACGGCGCATGTGGCGGAGAATAGGGGAAAAGTTCCCAGGCTGTAAAGTTCAATATGTGGAAAGAACCCGCAGGAATGACGAGCTGTGCGATCACATCGCATTGATTTCAAATAAATTTTTTCGTAACTGGCACGACAGGTCATCGCGCATTGCTAAATCACGACATTCACCGCAAATTGACCGTTGCGATGGCGCAACACAAACGGGTATTCCGGATTCGAGTCATAATGGATTCATGTCCCACGGTGAAAATCTGGACCGCGCGACGGCATTGCTCAGAGCGGGCAAGCCGGCGGATGCGGCCGCCATGCTCGGCGCCATCCTGGCGCGAGAGCCCAGGCACGCTGTTGCCGCGCACCTGCTCGGACTCGCCCTCAAGGACACCGGCGACTGGGCCCAGGGCGAGCAGTGGCTGAGATTCAGCATCGGCCTTGAGCCGCAGCACGGAGAGTTTCACGCGAACCTTGGCAACCTGCTGCGCAGGCGGGGGAAATACCCGGACGCCGAGGCCGCCTACCGCAAGGCGCTCGAGCTGCTGCCACAGCATCGTCCCGCGCGGCGCGCGCTGGCACAGACGCTCACCGATCTCAATCGCCCGACGGAGGCCGAAATAGAGTGCCGCCTGCTGCTCGCGAGCGACGGCACCGACGCCGAGGCGTGGGAGATTCTCGCCTTTGCGCTGACGCAACTCGAGCGCCTCGGCGATGCGGAGCGGGCTCATAGGCGCGCCATCGCGCTCGACCCGGACGATGCCGTGGCCCACCACAACCTCGGTGCGCTGCTGGCCAGAATGGAGCGGCCCGAGGCCATGGCGTCGCTGGAGACGGCCAAGCGACTCGGCGCCGACGGCTACGAGACGGCCTACAACCGGGGACGCGCCGCGCTCAACGCCGGCAAGCTGGAGGAAGCCGAGGCCAGTCTCGCCCGGGCCACGGAGCTGCAGCCGCTCGACCTCGAGGCGCAAAGCTTACTGGCGTGCATCCGCTTCATGCGCGAAGACCCGGCGTTTGCCCGGTCGTTGGGGGCGGCGGTGCGCGCCTATCGCGACCACACGCCGCTGCAGAACCTCCTCGCGGAGCTGTTGTGGCGCTCCGGTGAGCTGCCCGGCGCAGAGGCGCTGCTGCGTGGTGTGCTCGCACGCCACGAATCCAACGCCGCGGCCCGTTCGATGCTCGCCTCGATCCTGATGGAGCAGGGTCGCATGGAGGAAGCGGAAGCGCAGGCGCTCGAGGCGGCGGCGATCCGGCCCGATGGTCCCGAGGTCGTATCGGGCCTGGTCAGGATCCTGCTCGCACGCGGACGGGCGGAGGAAGCCCAACCCTTCGTCGCGGCGCAATTACAGCGCGACCCCATGGCGCAGGAGTGGCTGGCCTATGAAGCCACCCTCGCCCGCATGCTGGGCACGGAGCGCTACCGGGAGCTGTACGACTACGAGCGGTTCGTGCAGACCTTCGACCTCGCGCCACCGCCCGGCTTCTCCTGCATGATTGAGTTCAACGAGAATCTTGCCGCCGTGCTCAACGATCGGCACCGCTTCACCCGCCAGCTGCTCGATCCGACCCTGCGAAATGGCACGCAGACCTCCCGCAGCCTGCTGGCCGACCCCGAGCCCGTCATGCAGGCGGCGTTCGAAGCCTTCAGAACGGCCATCGAGGAGTACCGCCACGCCCTGGTCCTGCCTCCAAAGCATCCGCTCGCCCGTGCCAGGGAAGGCGTCGTGCACTTCACCGGCGCCTGGTCGGCGCGTCTGCAACGCAACGGCTTTCACGTCAATCACTGCCACCCCGAAGGCACCGTGAGCTCGGCCTATTACCTTGAGGTGCCGGAGGAAGTGCGGGATCCGGCGCTCAAGTCCGGCTGGCTCAAGTTCGGCGAGCCGCACTATCCGGTGGCGGGGCTCGCACCGGAGCGCTTCATCGAGCCGCGCCCGGGCCGTCTGGTGCTCTTCCCTTCCTATATGTGGCATGGCACCAATCCCATCTACGGCCCTTCGCCCCTGATGTGCATCGCTTTTGACATGCGGCCCAAGATGAGCTGACGCCCGCGCACGATCGGTCGGCAGTTTTTTTGCATCACCTCGTGGTAATGTTGATAAATGGCATTCTGGAGGGACTGGCGAGGCCCGTTGCGGGGCGCTCTGACAGCCTGCTTGCCGAGTCTGTTGGCCGCGGCGAGCGTGGCTGCGGCCCAGACTCCGGTTCCGGCCGCCCATCCCACGCCAGCCCTCACCCGCGGCGAGGCGTTATACGAATCCCTGTTTGCCGCTCCGACGACGCTCGATCACATCGGACGTGTCGTCGTGCCGGTGCGAGTGGATGGACGCGGACCGTTCCGGTTCGTGATCGACACCGGCGCCAGCCACTCATCGGTCTCTCCCGGGCTGGTGCGAGTCCTGGGGCTCGCCGTCAGCAAGATCCCGTTGATCGACCTGGAAGGCGTGACCGGCTCGGCCGCGGTGCCGGCGGTAAAGATCCGCTCGCTCCGGGCCGGCTCGCTGGTCATTCGCGACACGGCGGTGCCGGTGCTCAGGACCTCCATGATGGCCGGCGCGGATGGCATCCTGGGCGTCGCCGGGATCCGCGACATCACACTCATGGTGAACTTTGGACATAACCGGGTGCAGATCGCCCGTGAACTCCCCCCGGACATGCGATTCGAGGACTCCCGGGTGCACACCGAGGTGGTTGCCGGCGGCCTGATGGCCATCCCCGCGTATGTCGGGAACGTGCGAGTCGTGGCGATCATCGACACAGGCTCCCAGCGCACGCTCGGCAATCCGGCGTTGCGCGCGGCCCTGCACCTGACCGATGCGGGGGGGAGTCTGGAACCGGTGACCGCGGTGTACGGCGCGACCAAGCAAGTCCAGATGGGCAGAATGGTCGACAGCCCCGTCATTTCCGTCGGCCCGCTGCGCATTGCCGGGGTCGCGCCGATCTACGGGAGTTTCCATATCTTCACGGTGTGGGGCCTCGCGCATCGTCCCGCCCTGGTTCTCGGGATGGATGTGCTCGGCACTGTCGAGTCACTGGGATTCGACTTCCGCCGTCACGACCTGTTCATCTCCGGCATCCGGCCCTCCTTGTGGGATCCCCGCGAGGCCTACGAGACGCCCGTCGCAACCGAGGCCCCCGACAAGATCCACTGAGCCGGGAAGTCGACATCGTGCAAGACCCGGCATCGCCCGCCCGCGCGGGACTGCAGGCGCTTCGGCAAGGCGATGCAAGCGGCTCCCGGTCGCGCTTCCTCCAGGCCGCTGTTGTGCCTGATCCGCGGGAACATCGCCGCGCCCGCTCAGCGCAGCCGCTGAACCTTGCAGCCGCGGCCCGAGGGTGTTTGCAGCCAGTAGGAGCCGAGCCAGCCGCGCGAAATCCGCACCGGCTGACCGGTTTTGAGCGGCGGCGCATCGCCATTGGCCGCAAGCTCCTCCCAGACCTGGCCGTTGGCCAGCCAGTAAAGCATACGTCCGTCGGGGGCCTGCTGCAGATGGGTGACCCGCGCTGTGATATGCGAGATGGCTTTCCGCCGGGCACCGGCTTTGACCTCGCGGGCGAGAATCGCTGCGGGCGAGAGCCCGAAGGTCTGCCGCGGATCAAACGCGGTGGCCGCGCGCTTCGCGGGCGCCTCGGCCTTCACTGCCGAGGGGAACGGCCGCCTCGCCGCGGCAGTGCCGGTCGAAGCCGCCGTGGGCCGCGCAGCGCCGGCGGCCTGGGCAAGCACGGCGGCCGCGCGGTCGAAGCATCGCAGTCTCGCGGCATCGGCCGCGATGACACGACAGGCCAGCAGCCTCGTGACAGGCTTCACGGGAGCGGCCGCCGCGGTGCTCACCCAGAGCAACAGAACAACAGCGGACACGACGCCGCAGACGCGGATGGCGGTTCGTTGGTACGCGGCGGAATATCGGCTCATGAGCTCGAGTATACCGTGCGACGGCCTGGTGCGAGCTGGACTCGAGCGAGGCAGATTCAGTCACGTACCAGGCGTGGCCGCATCGGGAGCCCGGCTCGCTGCCGGAGCCGATGGAGGCGGAGCCCCAAGGTGCGGCCCCCCATTGTTTGTGCTAGGGTGAATTCATGCGTTCATAGGTCGTAGGTTCCAAGAACAGAAAACGTAGTCAAGGAGACCGAACGTGACTTTCCCGAATCCTTGCCTGGCCACAATCCTCATCCTGGCCGCCGCTGCCGCGGGTTGCACGCAGCAACCGGTCAGGCCCGCTGGCGGAGCGCCTGTTGCCGCATCGTCTACGGCGGCAACCGCCTCGACACCCGCCAAGGCCTTGATGCCTGGCATCACACCGCAGCTCATGGAGATGGCTCGGGACAACGGCTACCGTCCCGAAGTCCGAAGCGGCAAGACGTTCTTCTGCCGCCATGAGATTCCCATTGGCTCGACCCTTCCGGTCACGCACTGCGTCAATGCAACCAACCTGAGGTGGGAGGTCGAGTACGAGCAGCAGGAGCGCCGGGCCCTGCAGGAGAACGCGCCCATGACCGGCGAGCCGGCCGGCGGAGGCGGGCTCTGAGCGGCCGCTGCGCGGTCAGGGGGCAGAGGCGGCCGGCATTCGCCAGATGACCTTCTGCCCCACTTTGAACTCCAGCTTTTTCGCCTCTCCGCCGCGGATCTCGATCACGGCCTCGACGGGGACGTCGGAGCTCAGAGTGGCGAGCGAGAATGGCCGCGCGTTGACGATGATCTTCGCGATCCGTCCGTTCGTGCCGATGAACAGCATGTCGAGCGGAATGTAGGTGTTCTTCATCCAGAAGTACGCCACCTGCGGCGGGCGCATGGGGAAGACCATCCCCTCGTCCGCGGGCAGATCGCGCACGAACATGAGCCCCTGCGCCTCCCTCGTCGGGGTGTCGGCGATCCAGACTCTGAAGCGCTGCAGGCGTCCGCCTGTGGAAATCGTCAGCGTGGTGCGCGGGAAGTGCGCCAGGTTTTCGAGGGGCATCGATTGCGCGAGCGCGGCGCCGCACAAGAGCGACATCATGAGCAGCGCCGCGGCGCGAAATGGCGCGAAAGAGCGGCTCTCGAGGGAATTCCCTGGCACGGCGGACCTCGCTTTCCGGAAGCATCAGGATGTCCGTACAGTTTAACCGCCAATTCGCCGGATTGATCAGGACGGCGGCCACGTGGAGCCGCTAGACTTCCCGGATTGACTCGACCCCCCCCCCGCGCCATGCGAAACGCACTGCTCGAAATCGTCCCCGTCGCCCCCGAGGCGCTTTCACGTCTGCCGCAGCTCGCCAGCAATCTCTTCTTCAGCTGGCACCGCCCCATCCGCGCCCTGTTCGAGGACCTCGATCCGGAGCTCTGGAGTCAATGCGGCGGCAATCCCCGGCTCATGCTGCGCAGCATCCCGCAGGCCGCGCTCGATCGGGCCGCCCAGGATCCGCTGTACCTGGCCCGCTACCATGAGGCCCTGGCGACGCTCGAGACCTACCTTGCCACTCGTACCGGGGAGGGCGAGGAGCCGCTGACCGCCTATTTCTGTGCGGAGTACGGCTTCCATGAGAGCTTTCCGATCTACTCCGGCGGACTCGGGGTGCTCGCGGGCGATTACTGCAAGGCCGCGAGCGATGCGGGCGCCCCATTCATCGCTGTGGGGCTGCTCTATGAGCAGGGCTATTTCACCCAGACCGTGGACGATGACGGAG
>DAHVQK010000039.1 GCA_027317845.1 Gammaproteobacteria bacterium | reverse complement strand
CCAGCCCGCCGAAAGGCTTTTCAGGCCGCCGGCAAGCGGCCGACACGTTTCCAGGGGATCCGCGGGATGTGGATCTGGCGAGGGGGACTCGGCAATCGTGGGTTGAGTACAGGTACATGGCGGGTGCCCGGGCTGGAGCGGTAGCCTGCCGATCGGAAGAATCCCCTGACCCCAGGGAGGGGGGAGACCTTAAAGCACAGAGAGTTCTCATTCCGTGAACTGGAAGCGTTTTCGAGTTCCTGCCCTGCTCGTTGCGGCAGGGGTGGTGGTGGCGCTGGTCGGCCTCTACGCCTATGCCTGCACCTATGTCTATCTGGAGCCCTCGCTCCCGACTCTGGCCCAGATGCGCCACGTCGAGCTGAAAGTACCCCTGCGCATCTACACCGCGGGCGGCGATCTGATCGCCCAGATTGGTGTCGAGCAGCGCACCCCGGTGCGCTTCGACCAGATTCCCCTGAGGGTACGCGAGGCCTTTCTCGCGGCCGAGGATCACCGTTTCTACCAGGAAGGGGCGATCAACCTGGGAAGCCTCCTGCGCGCGGCGATCATCAATGTCATCGAGGGCCGCAAGGCCCAGGGCGGCAGCACCATCACCATGGAGGCCGCCCGGAACCTCTTTCTGACGCTGAACAAGACCTGGCGGCGCAAGCTCCAGGAAAGCATCGTCGCGTACCGGCTGGACCACAGTTTCAGCAAGGACGAGGTCTTCCGGCTCTATCTCAATGTCATTTACTTCGGAGAGCGCGCTTACGGGGTCGCCGCGGCCGCCCAGACCTACTTCGGCAAGCCCCTGGACCAGCTCACCCTGGCCGAAGCGGCCACCCTGGCCGGCATCGTCCAGGCGCCCTCGCTCTACAACCCGGTCGTGCATCCGCACCTCGCGGCTCTGCGCCGTTCGTACGTCCTCACCCGGATGCTCGATCTCGGCTACATCGATGCGGCCGAGGCCCAGGCTGCTGACCGGATGCCCATCGAGGCCAGGCTGCACGCGCCTCACGTCGACGTGCAGGCTCCCTACGTCGCCGAGATGGTGCGGGAGCAGATGCTGCAGCAGTTCGGGCCGACGGCCGAAACCGACGGGTATCGTGTCTACACCACCCTTGACGGTCGGTTGCAGGCCGCTGCCGACCGGGCCGTGCAGCTGGGCCTGATATCCTATGACCGGCGCCATGGCTGGCGCGGGCCGACGGGGCATACCGTGCTTGCGCGCAATGCCAGTGCGGGGCAACTTCAGACCCTGGTCGACGAGTACGCGCCCATCGGCGTGCTCTCTCCTGCGGTGGTCGTGCGGGTTGGCAAGCAGAGCGCCACTGTCTATGTTCGCGCGCACGGGTTCGCCAAGATCCCCTGGAGCGGGCTCTCGTGGGCGGGCAAGGAGCTCGGTGAGGGGGACACGGGGCCCGCGCCCAAGACCGCCGCCGATGTGCTCTCCCGGGGGGACATCGTGTATGTGGTATGGCATGAGGCCGGCGATCCCGATCTCGCCCAGGTGCCTCAGGCCCAGGCCGCGCTGGTGGCCCTCGACCCCGATGATGGGGGAATCGCCGCGCTCGTCGGCGGGTTCGATTACTTCACCAGCAAGTTCGACCGCGCCACCTCGGCGCTGCGCCAGCCTGGCTCGGGATTCAAGCCGTTCTATTACTCTTCCGCGCTGCACGACGGGTACACCGCGGCGAGCACTTTTCTCAATGCTCCGCTGGTGGTCGGCGGCGCTGGCATGGAGGCCACCTGGCGGCCGCACAACGACACGCGCTCCTTTGGCGGCCCGGTGCGGTTGCGGGTGGCACTGGCGCACTCGCTCAACCTGGTGTCCATACGGCTGATGCGCGCGCTCGGAACACCGTATGTCACCCAATATGCCACCCGCTTCGGGTTCGATCCCAAGGTGCTGCCCCAGAACCTGACGCTGGCGCTCGGTACCCTGGAGGCAACGCCGCTTCAGATGGCGACCGGCTACGCCGTGTTCGCCAACGGTGGCTATAGCGTCGCGCCGTACCTGATCGAGCGCATCGAGAACGCCTCGGGCAAGGTCATCTGGCAGGCCACCCCGCGCATCGCCTGCCACGGATGCGACCAACAGTCGGCTCCGGCCGGCCTGGTGGCGGCCTCGCTCGGCGGATCGGCGCCGCCACTCGATCCGAGCGCGCCATGCACCGCGGTGGCCCAGGCCGGGGGCGGTTCGGCCTACCTGCCGGCCAGTCAGATCGCGCCCCGGGTCATCAGCGCGGACAACGACTACATCATGACCTCGATGATGAGGGATGTGATCCGCTACGGGACCGGCGTGCGCGCCCTCTCGCTGCACCGCGATGACATCGCCGGCAAGACCGGCACGAGCAACCAGTGGCGGGACGCCTGGTTCAACGGCTTCACGCCAAAGATCGAGGCCACCGTCTGGACGGGGTTCGACGACAATCGCTCCCTCGGATACGGCGAGGAGGGGGCGCACGTGGCGCTGCCGATCTGGATCCGTTTCATGCGCCACGCGCTCGAGGGTGTCCCCCAGTGGCGGCGGCCGATGCCCCCGGGCATCGTGACCCTGCGCATCTCCCCGAGCAGCGGTCTGCTGGTGAGTGACGAGAGCCCGGACGGTATTCCGGAGGTGTTCATGGCCAACCATCTGCCGAGCGCCCAGAGCGCCCTCTCGAGCGGTGAGGGGGCCCAGGGCCAGAGTTCTGCGACCTCGATATTCTGATGAACCGTCGAGGGACATCCCGCGAGGAGAACCTGCGGCGCGTGCTCGCGCAGGAGGCCGCGCGCATCATGGCCGAGCACGGGATCCGCGATTTCGGAGTGGCCAAGCGCAAGGCGGCGGAACGGTTCGGTGCGCCCGAGGGCGCGGTGTTGCCCAAGAACACCGAGATCGAGTCGGCGCTCGCCGAATATCAGCGTCTCTTCGGCGGTGCGATGCACGAGGAGTCGCTCGAGGCGCAGCGGCGCGCCGCGCTTGCCGCGATGCGCCGCCTCGGCGAGTTCGAGCCGAGGCTGGTCGGACCGGTGTTGAGCGGCACGGCCACCGAGTACTCGGAGGTGCAGCTGCATCTGTTCGCCGATTGCGCCGAGTCGGTGGTGCTCAAGCTGATGGACTTCGGCGTGGCGCACGAGGTGACCGAGAAACGCGTGCGCATCAGCCCGGAGCGGGTGCTCGCCTATCCCGGCGTGCGTTTCGAGATCGACGATCAGCCCATCGAGGCCACGGTTTTCCCGTGCGACGGGATCCGCCAGTCACCGGTCAGCCCGGTCGACGGGCGCCCGATGCGCCGCGCGAACGCGCTCGAGGTCGAGAGTCTGCTCACCTCCCGCGCGCAGGACTGACGGGGTTCGCCGCGGGGCGAACCCTATCCGGAATGCGCGGCGCCTGGTCGCGAGGGGAAGTTACGCCCTGCTGCCGATCTCGCGATAGTCGCGCCGAGTCGGACCCGTGTAGATCTGCCGCGGGCGACCGATGCGCATCGCGGGGTCCGCGATCATCTCTTGCCAGTGGGCGACCCAACCGACCGTGCGCGCAATCGCGAACATTACGGTGAACATGGAACGCGGAATGCCGATGGCGCTGTAGATGATGCCCGAGTAGAAGTCGACGTTCGGGTAGAGCTTGCGCTCGATGAAATACTCGTCCTGAAGGGCGATCTCCTCGAGACGCAGCGCGAGTTCAAACAGCGGGTTGTCCGAGCGGCCGAGGCGCGAGAGCACCTTGTGGCACATCTCGCGGATGATCTTGGCGCGCGGATCGAAGTTCTTGTAGACCCGGTGTCCGAATCCCATCAGGCGCACGTGGCTGGTCTTGTCCTTGGCCTGGGAGAGGAACTTCGGGATGTTGTCGACGGTGCCGATCTGCTCGAGCATGGTGAGCACCGCCTCGTTGGCGCCGCCGTGCGCCGGACCCCAGAGCGCGGAGATGCCCGCGGCGATCGCCGCGTACGGGTTGGTTCCGGTGCTGCCCGCGAGGCGCACCGTGGAGGTGCTGGCATTCTGCTCGTGATCGGCATGCAGGATGAACAGCAGGTCGAGCGCCTGCGCGGCCACGGGATCGACCTCGTACGGCTCGCACGGCACGGCGTAGAGCATGTGCAGCAGATTGCTGCAGTAATCGAGATCGTTGCGCGGATAGACGTACGGCTGGCCGAGCGCGTGCTTGTGGGCGGCCGCGGCGATGGTCGGGATCTTGGCGATGATGCGATGGGCGAAGATCTCGCGCTGCCGCGGGTTATAGATGTCCATCGTGTCGTGGTAGAACGCGGACATCGAGGCCACCACGGCGGACACCATCGCCATCGGGTGCGCGTCGTAGTGAAAGCCGTTGAAGAACCGCAGCAGCGATTCGTTGATCATCGTGTGATGACGGATGCTGCTCGTGAACTCGTCGATCTGCTTGCGGGACGGCAGCTCGCCGTGCAGCAGCAGGTAGGCCACTTCCGTGAAGGTGCTCTTCTCGGCGAGCTGCTCCACGGGGTAGCCGCGATAGAGCAGCACGCCGGCATCACCATCGATGTAGGTGATGCGGCTCTCGCAGGCGGCGGTGGCGCCAAACCCGGGATCGTACGTGAAGACACCGAGCTCTCTGTTGAGCGGCGCAATGTCGACGACGGATGGGCCGATGGTGCCCGGGCGC
This sequence comes from Gammaproteobacteria bacterium, assembly GCA_027317845.1. GTDB lineage: Bacteria > Pseudomonadota > Gammaproteobacteria > Steroidobacterales > Steroidobacteraceae > 13-2-20CM-66-19. The sequence continues at coordinate 18,470 of DAHVQK010000039.1, read as the reverse complement.
ACGGGCAGACTCACCTTGCGGTCGGAGGCTCGGTCGACGAGCTCAAGGGTCTTCTGGGTCATTCGGTGGACGCTTCCATTGTTGAGCGGGTGGCGCCCAAGCGGGGGGGACTCGAGCGTCGGGGAACGAAGCGGGAGGTTTACACGGTCCGCGTCTCGAATCAAGGTACAAGTGGGCGGAGCAGCTTACCGGCCGGTAGGCAGGCCCGCGAGTGCTCTAAAATGTGGCGTCAATCCTCGTACTATTCCGGCAGCAGGCAGCCTTGACCACCGTGCTCGACACCCCGCCGCTCGCGCTTTACGTGCACTTTCCCTGGTGCGTACGCAAGTGTCCGTATTGCGATTTCAACTCATACGCGACACGCGATGGATTCGCGGAAGAGGCTTATGTCGGGGCGCTGGGCGAGGATCTGTCGGTCCAGGCGTCCGCCGTGCACGGACGCGAAGTGATCAGCATCTTCCTCGGCGGGGGAACGCCGAGCCTGTTCTCGCCGCGCGCCATGGCCCGAGTGCTCGAGACGGTCGGCCACCACCTGCGCCTCGCCTCCGATCCAGAGGTGACCCTGGAAGCCAATCCGGGGACCATCGAGCGCGGCCGGTTCGCGGAATACCGCGCGGCGGGTGTCAACCGCGTGTCCCTCGGCGCGCAGACCTTCGATGCCGGGCGCCTGCGGGCCCTCGGCCGCATCCATTCGCCCGAGGAGACTCGCCGGGCGGTCGAGGAGTTGCACGCGGCCGGCATCGCGAATTTCAACCTCGATCTGATGTACGGCCTGCCGGGACAGGATGTCGAGGGCGCGGAGCGGGACGTCAGGGAGGCGCTCCTGCTGGCGCCGGCCCATCTTTCGCACTACCAGCTCACGATGGAGCCCGGCACGGTCTTCGCCGCCCGCCCGCCGCCGCTGCCGGAGGAGGAGGTGACCGAGCGGATGCTGGCCGTGTGCGAGGAGCGGCTGCGCGCCGCGGGCTTCAGCCGGTACGAGGTGTCCGGGTATGCAACGCCCGGTCACCAGTGTCGCCACAATCTCAACTACTGGCGCTTTGGGGATTACCTGGGGCTTGGCGCGGGGGCGCACGGCAAGCTGACCCAGGCCGCCGCTCGAGAGATCTGGCGTACCGTCCAGCCGCGTGAGCCGCGACGGTACCTGGCGAGCGCGGGCGCCGGCAATCGCAGGGTCGTGCCCGCCGAAGACCTGCCGTTCGAGTTCATGCTGAACGCCTTGAGGCTGGTGGAGGGGTTCGAGGCCGGGCTGTTTCCGCAGCGAACGGGGCTCGACTGGGAGGCGGTGAGGCCGACGCTCGATCAGCTCGTCGGCCGGGAATTGATCGTGCGGGAAGGGACACGCTACCGGGCGACCCCTCTCGGTCTGCGCTTCCTGAATGATGTGCTGATGCACTTTCTCCCGGAATCGAGGCAAACGGGCGGCTAATTTAAATTGTCAACGGTTCCGGGGGGTTTTCTGGGCTCTCCGGCATGCCTTATTCACAGCGCTCCGGGCCTCTACGGGAAATGAGTGAATTAGCTCCCAAATCAGCCAAGTTGCTCCATGAGGTGCGTGTAACCCATTGATGATCAAGGTGGTAATGGGGTGGTCATTTTTTCGTCATTGCAACAAAACCGCAATATAGCCGCGAAATCGCATGACCCTACCTGGAGTATTCCACAGAGTTATCCACAGCTTTTGTGGATAATGCCCGACGACCTGCGGCAAGCCGTACGAGCCCTCGCCGGCGTCCCTGTATTGCCTCGCCTGGGCGCGCGCGCCGCAGCTCGAACGAGGACGGTGCAAGAGCCGTCAAGGTGCTTGAGGAAGACGGCGAGTAGGGCTACACTTCGCGCCCTTTTTTCCAAACCAGGGCACTCCAGGCCGGACCGCTGCGCCTCACGCGCACGGGAGGGCCGCCCGAGCCTTCCCATGAAAGCCGACATCCATCCCGAGTACAAAGAGATCGCGGTCACCTGCACTTGCGGCAATTCGTTCCAGACGAAGTCCACGCTGGGGCACGATCTGCAGGTCGAGGTGTGCTCGAACTGCCACCCGTTCTACACCGGCAAGCAGAAGATCGTCGACACCGCGGGCCGCGTGGACAAGTTCCGCAAGAAGTACGGCGCCGCCACCGCTGGCGCTGCCAAGTAGCGCGCACCGCCCGCTCCCCGCCGCGCGGGCGTTTCGGGCGCGTCGGCTAGCCGACGCCGGTGACTTTCTCCGCCACCAGTGCGCGCAGCTCCTCGACCACCTCCGGGTTGGCGAGCGTCGTCACATCGCCGGGGTCGCGACCGGTGGAGATCGCCGTCAGCACCCGGCGCATGATCTTGCCCGAACGGGTCTTCGGCAGATCCGGCACCAGCCAGATGAAGCGTGGGCGCGCGATCGGGCCGATCTGATCGATGATGGCGGCCGCAATGTTGCGGCTCACTCCATCGTCCGCCGACACGCCCGGCTGGAGCGACACGTAGACATCCGGCATCGCGCCCTTGATTTCATCCGGCACCGCGACCACCGCCGCCTCGGCCACCTCCGGCACGGTGAGGCAGGCGGCCTCCAGCTCCTTGGTGCCGAGCCGGTGGCCCGCCACATTGATCACATCATCGATGCGGCCCAGGATGCGGATGTAGCCATCGCTGGCCTGTAGCGCGCCATCGCCGGCGAAGTAAGGCCAGTCGCGCCAGTCCGTGCTGTCCGGCTTGCAATAGCGCGAGTAGTAGGTCCTGACGAAGCGAGCGTCATCGCCCCAGATGGTGAGCATGCGGCCGGGCCAGGGATTGCGGATGCAGATATTGCCGGCCACGGGGCTGCCCCGCGGGATCTGCGAGCCGTTCTCGTCGAAGATCACCGGGTAGATCCCCGGCACGCCCGGTCCTGCGGATCCGGGCTTCATCGGATGGATGCCGGGGACGGTCGCACACAGGTGTCCGCCGGTCTCGGTCTGCCACCAGGTGTCGACGATCACCGCCTCCCGCTTTCCAACCATCTCCCAATACCACCGCCAGGCCTCCGGCTCGATCGGCTCGCCCACCGTCGTCATGTGCTTGAAGCGATGGTTGTATTTGGCAGGGGTGTCGGGTCCGGCACGGCGCAGCGCGCGGATCGCGGTCGGCGAGGTGTGGAAAATGTTGACACCGAGCTCCTCGGCGATGCGCCACAGGCGGCCGGCGTCCGGGAAGGTGGGCACTCCCTCGTAGATCACCGAGGTTGCCGCCAACGCGAGCGGCCCGTACACGATGTACGAATGTCCCGTGATCCACCCGACGTCGGCCATGCACCAGTAGACATCTTGCGGGTGGATATCCTCGATGTACTTCGAGGTGCCGGCGACGTAGGCGAGGTAGCCGCCGGTCGAATGCTGGGCCGCCTTCGGCTTGCCCGTGGTGCCCGAGGTGTACATCAGGAACAGGGTGTCGTTGGCGTCCATGATCTCGGGCTTCACTTCCTTGCCCCGGTACTCGGCCAGCACCTCATCGACGAAGAAGTCCCGCTGCTTCAGGATCGGCGCCTCGCTGCGGCACTGTCCGGGGTATCGCCGCCAGAAGAGCACCTTTTCGACCTCCACGCCCTCCTTGGCCGCTTCGGCGACCGTCGGCGCGGCCTTCTTGCCGTGATCGATCAGCTTGCCTCCGCGGTGGTACGCATCCATCGTGATGAGCACGCGGCTTGCGGAATCGACGATGCGGTGCGCGCAGGCGGAGGCGGAGAAGCCGCTGAACACCTGCGAATGAATCACGCCCAGCCGGGCGCAGGCGAGCATCGTGATCGGCAGCTCGAGCGTCATCGGCAGATGCAGCGTGATGCGATCGCCGCGCTTGAGTCCGCAGAAGTCCCGCAGCATCGCCGCCACCTCGTTGACGCGCCGGTACAGCTGTTGGTACGTGAGGGCGACGATCGGCTCGCCCTCCTGCTCGGGCACGAAGTAGAAGGCCGTCTTGTTGCGATGGCGCCCCAGGTGCCGGTCGACGCAGTTCTGGCAGGCGTTGAGCTTGCCGCCCACGAACCATTTGAAAAACGGCGGCCGGGAGCTGTCGAGGGTCGTGTGCCAGTATTGTTTCCAGTCGAGCAGGTCGGCGTACTCCCGGAAGCATTCCGGGAAATTCTCCTCCGCGAACCGTTCGAAGACGGCCGCATCCGTCAGGTAGGCCTGGCCGACGAATCGTGACGGCGGAGGGATGTGGTTCTCCTCGCGCCAGTGCGCGGCGATGATCGCTCCATCGGCTACAACATCGATCTTGCTCATGGCGCTCTCTCCGCGTGCGAAGCCTGATCGGAACACTCCGGGCGGGGCTGCCGGCGGATCACAGCGCGCCGCAACCGGATGTTGCATCACGTGGCTCCATCTTACGGCAGGCGGCTGCGCCTGCGCACACGGGGCCGCTCGAAGGGCGCCCGAGACTCAGTTGGAGCTTCAAGGCGCGCGGCGTAGAATGCCCGCGCATCGGCGCCTGGGGTGAGACGCGTCGCGTGCCTCCCGGGTCGCCGTTCGAACTCGGACTGGAGAGGCGCCGATGAGGCGGCAAGCGCGAGCCACGACAGTCCGTGGACTCGAAGGGGAGGGCGCAGCCTCCGGTATCGTGGAGCGTGCAGTGACGCTGGCCGGCGCCGGCATCGCGGTCGAAGATTTCCTGAGCCGGTGAGTCGCTGATTGAGGCGCTCAGTGACATGAGAGGACAGAGATGGCACGACGGCGGGCGACGGATTCAAAACGAGCGCGATCGCGCGGTGGACCGGACTCTTTCGAGACGCTGCGCAGTGCCCTGCGCCAGTTTGCCACGGAGCGTGATTGGGACCAGTTCCATCTGCCGAAGAACCTGGCGATCGCCCTCAGTGTCGAGGTGGCGGAGCTGCTCGAGCACTTCCAGTGGATGCCGGATCGGGAGTCGGCGGCGTTGCCACCCGGCAAGCGAGCCGAGGTTCGTGAGGAGCTTGCGGATGTGCTGCTCTACCTGATCCGACTGGCCGACAAACTTGATATCGACCTGGTGTCCGCGGCAGCGGACAAAATGGTGATCAATTCAAAGAAGTACCCGGTGCACAAGGCGCGGGGCACCAGCAGGAAATATACGGATCTGTGAGCTGCCGGCATGATCGTATACCAGAACAGCAAGGCGGGATTTCTCCAGGACGCGTTCAGCAAGGACATCGAGGACCTGGTGCTGCGGGACTTCAGGGCGCGTACCGGTAGAAGCGTGGCGCGCTCGGAGGTGCGATCGTGGAAGGAGTCGCTCGTCGCCGTGGCCAAGGTCCTGCATGACGAGGCGGTTCCAGGGGACTGCGGAGTCGCCATCGAATTCGGCATTCCGCATACCTCGAAGCGGATCGACGTCATCATCACCGGAGAAAACGCTGAGCGTCTCGAGCAGCTCGTCATCATCGAGCTCAAACAGTGGGAGAGCGTTCGCAAAACGGACCGAGACGGTATCGTCAGCACCCGCTTTGCGTCAGGGCAGGCCGAAGTCAGTCATCCGTCCTATCAAGCGTGGTCGTACGCGTCACTGCTCGGAAATTTCAACGAGACAGTGTATGAGGGAGGGGTGACGGTTCATCCGTGCGCGTATCTGCACAACTACACGGAAGACGGCGTGCTGACGGATTCCTTTTACGCGCATTACGTGGCGCTGGCGCCGGTCTTCATGAAGGGAGAGGAAGAGCGGGCAAAGCTTCGGGCGTTCTTGAAGCAACACGTCCGGTACGGCGACCGGCGATCGCTGCTGTACCGGATCGAAAATGGCCGGATCCGGCCTTCGAAAGGGCTGGTCGAAAGCCTCGAGGGCATGCTGGCCGGCAAGCCCGAGTTCGTTCTCGTGGACGACCAGAAGGTGATCTACGAAACGGCGTTGTCCGTGGCGGCGCGGGCCGCAGCCCATTCGAAACAGGTCGTGATCGTCGAGGGCGGTCCGGGCACCGGGAAGTCAGTGGTCGCAATCAACCTGCTGGTGGCCCTGACGGGACGGCGCCTGGTGGCCCGATACGTTACCAAGAATGCTGCTCCGCGCGCGGTATTCGAGAGCGTCCTGGTCGGAACGCATCGAAAGTCCCAGATCTCCAATCTGTTCTCAGGATCGGGGTCGTTCATGGAGATGCACGCGAATACGTTCGATGCGCTGATCGTGGACGAGGCGCACCGACTCAACGAGAAATCCGGTCTCTATGGCAACCGGGGAAACAATCAGATCCAGGAACTCATAGGGTCGGCCAAGTGCTCGATCTTCTTTCTCGACGAGGATCAGCGAGTGACGTTCAGGGATATCGGGGAGAGAACGGAGATCGAACGCTTCGCGCGCGAAGCGGGGGCGCAGGTCACGACGTTACAGCTTGCGTCGCAGTTTCGATGCGGCGGATCGGACGGCTATCTGGCTTGGCTCGACGACACGCTCGGAGTTCGGCCGACAGCCAACGACAAGCTCGACGTCGGAGAATTCGACTTTCGGATATTCGCCTCTCCCGAGCACCTGCGGCGCGAGATCGTGGAGCGCAACAAGGGCCGCAACAAGGCTCGAATGGTGGCGGGGTACTGCTGGGACTGGCGCAGCCGCAAGGATCCCTCGGTGCGGGACGTCGAGATCCCGGAGCACGGCTTTGCCATGCGATGGAATCTGCAGAAGGACGGGGGTCTTTGGATGGTTGCGGCCGAATCGGTAAACGAGATCGGCTGCATACATACGTGCCAGGGCTTGGAAGTGGACTACATCGGGGTGATCGTGGGCCCCGATCTCGTCTTCCGAGGAGGCAGCGTGATCGCAAAGCCCGAGATGCGATCTTCAAATGACAAGTCACTGAACGGATACAGGAGCCTGTCGAAGACCGATCCAGTGAAGGCGAAGCGAAAAGCCGACCTGATCATCAAAAACACATATCGCACGCTGATGACCCGGGGGATGAAGGGGTGCTACGTTTACTTCACGGACAAGTCGCTGGAGCACTTCGTGCGGAGCCGGTTGATCCATGGTTCACGACTCACGGAGGACTTGCCGAAAGTCGCTGAACCCCCCGTGCCTTATGGCGTCGAGCCGGATTCCGACGGCAGCTGATGCGTTACTGGTGGGTCAAGCAGAACCAGACCATCAGCCGGGTGATTGAGCGCGGCTCTCTCTGGTCGCCCAAGCGCGGCAAGAACGGTCACCGCATGCGAAGACTCCCGCGTGAGGCCGGTTACGGCCGCTGAAATTGCGACACGTCTGAGACGCAATGCCAAAACCACCCGTGCCCAAAGCCGTCGCCTTGCGCATCGAACTCAAGGACGTGGCGCCGCTCGTCTGGCGCCGGGTGCTCGTCCCCGACAACTGGACGTTTGCGACGCTGCACCATTACCTGCAGTGGGTGATGGGCTGGACGGATTCCCATGCGCATGAATTCGAGATCGGGGCGGGTCTGGTGGCGCCCGATTGGTGGATCCAGGAGGCCTGGTCCGAAGAGGAAGCCCGTCGTTATCGCGACGAGCGGCGGGTGTCGGTCGCTGCCGTCGTGGGGGAGCTCGGGCCGAGGGGAGAATTCGAGTACCGGTATGACATGGGGGATGACTGGGCGCATCGGATCGTCATCGAGGCCGCCCCGCCCTCGAGGGTCGGAGGGCTGCCTCTGCCCGTCTGTGTCGCCGGCGAGAACGCCTGTCCGCCCGAGGACGTCGGGGGACCCCGTGGCTATGCGGAATTCCTGGCCGTCCTAGGCGATCCTCGTCACGAGCAGTACGAGGATGTGGCGCGCTGGTTGGGCGGTGTGTTCGACCCCAGGGGGTTCGATCTGAACCGCATCAACCGCGATTGGAGGAATGCGCAGCGGCGCCGCCGCTGACTTGCGTGCCGCGTATCGCTATTCCGCGTTCTGCACCTGTTCGCGCATCTGCTCGATGATGACCTTCATGTCGACCGCGGTGCGGGTGGTCTCGAGGTCCTGGGACTTCGAGGACAGGGTGTTGGCCTCGCGATTGAGCTCCTGCATGAGAAAGTCGAGACGCCGTCCCGCGGGCTCGTCGGCGGCGATGACGCGGCGGACTTCCGTGATGTGGCCGGTGAGGCGCTCGAGATCCTCGTCCACATCGAGGCGCTGCAGGAGCAGCGCGATTTCCTGCTCCAGCCGCTCGGGATCGGTCCCCGAGGCGAGTTCCTTGACGCGCTCGCGCACGCGCGTGGTGAGGCGCGTCTGGATCTCGGGCAGCCTCGCGTGTACCTGCTTGACGAGCGCTTCGAGCCCGGTGCAGCGCTGCTCGAGCACCTCGCGCAGCTTCTCGCCCTCACGTGCCCGGGCGGCCTTGAGCTCATCCGTCGCCCCGTCGAACAGCGACCGCGCCGCGGTGAGGAGCTCCTCTCCGCTCGGCGTCACGTCCTTGAGCACGCCCGGCCAGCGCAGGACCTCGAGCAGATTCACCGTGCCGACCGGGATGACCCGCTGCAGCTCATCGAGCCGGCCCGTCAGGCGCTCGAGCACCTGGGGGTCCACCTCGAGGCTGGCCGCGGCGGCGTGCGCGGCCCGGTAGGCGATGGTGCAGTCGACTTTGCCGCGGCGAATGTCGCGCGCGAGGCGGGTTCTGAGCTCCCCTTCCAGGGCGCGCAGCTCCTCCGGCAGGCGGAAACCCGCCTCGAGAAAGCGGTGATTGACGCTGCGCAGCTCGCACACGAGCATCCCCCAGGGGCCCGAAAGCTCACGGCGTGCGAAACCGGTCATGCTGGAAATCATGGGGAAGCGCTACGCTGTGAGCGTCCTGTGGTGATATAAAGCGGGCCCCACAGCTTAACAGATGCGCGGATCATCCTTGCGGATCGAGTATGCCGACGTCAGCCTGCTGGGCGGACGCGCAGAGAACCAGGACCGGGTCGCCACCGTCGTGACCGAGCAGGCGTCGCTCCTGCTCGTCGCCGACGGCATGGGCGGATATGCCAATGGCGCGCGCGCCGCCGAGATCACCCGGCAGGTCGTGCTCGAGGCCTTCAAGCAGGTGCCGCGGCCGCTGTTCGATCCCATGGGGTTCCTGCACCTGACCCTCGGCCGCGCTCACGACGAAGTGGTCAAGCTCGGAGAGTCGCTGCCGATTGACCAGCGGCCGCGCGCCACCTCTGCGCTGTGCCTCGTGCAGCAGGACGCATCCTGGTGGGCGCACATCGGTGACAGCCGGATCTACCACGTGCGACGCGGAAAGCTCGTGGGGCGCAGCCGCGACCACAGTCACGTGGAAGGACTGTTGCGCGACGGCCTGATCACCGCCGAACAGGCGCAGGCTCATCCCATGCGCAATTACGTGGAATGCTGCCTGGGCGGCATCCCGATCCTGCCCGACATGGCGATCACCCGCCGTGTCGCGCTCGAGCCGGGCGACACGCTGCTCGTGTGCAGCGATGGCCTCTGGGGTGGACTCAAGGAGGGCGAGCTGGTGGCCGCGCTGGGCTCGGGCACGCCGCTGCGCGAGACGGTGCTCGAGCTTGCCCGGCGCGCGGTGAAGCGCGTCGGCGCTGCGAGCGACAACACATCCGTCGCCGCTTTGCGGTGGCTGGACCTGAAATGACCGAAGTTTGAGAGAGACCGGAAAAGACATGCGACCGAGTGGACGCGCTCCCGATCAGATGCGGCCCGTGAGCTTCACGAGCCGCTTCGCCAAACATGCCGAAGGTTCCGTGCTGGTCGAGTTCGGTGACACGCAGGTGCTGTGCACCGCGAGTGTCGAGGACTCGGTGCCGGCCTTCCTGCGGGGCAAGGGCCAGGGCTGGGTCACGGCCGAGTACGGCATGCTGCCTCGCGCCACGCACACGCGATCCGCCCGTGAGGCGGCCCGCGGCAAGCAGGGCGGCCGCACACTCGAGATCCAGCGACTCATCGGCCGCTCGCTCCGGGCGGTCATCGACCTCAAGGCGCTCGGTGAGCGTACCGTCACCGTGGACTGTGACGTGCTGCAGGCCGACGGGGGGACGCGCACCGCCTCCATTGCGGGAGGCTACGTGGCGCTCGCACAGGCATGCCGCCTGCTGCTCAAACGGCGGCAGGTCGCCGCGAACCCGCTGCACGGTCAGGTGGCCGCCATCTCGGTCGGCATCGTGGGCGGCAATCCGGTACTCGACCTCGACTACCGTGAGGACTCTCAGGCCGAGGTCGACATGAACGTGGTGATGAATGACGGCGGAGCCTTCATCGAGCTTCAGGGCACCGCCGAAGGGCACGCGTTCCGCCGGCACGAACTCGATGCCATGCTCGCCCTGGCGGCCGGCGGCATAGAGCGGCTGTTCCCGCTGCAGCTTCAAGCCCTGGAGAATCCATGAGGGACTCGATCAGGCGTCCTGTCGGCACGCCGCGCCGCCATTCGCGCAGGGCGCGTGCCGTGTCGAGCTCCGATCGTCCTGCGTGCCGCGCATGAAAATCGTCCTGGCCAGTGGCAATCCCGGCAAGCTGCGCGAGCTCGGGTCGCTGCTCGCCCCCACGGGCCTCACGGTCATGCCGCAGAGCGCCTTCGGCATCGTGCCGCCGCCCGAGACCGGGACGACTTTCCTCGACAACGCGCTGCTCAAGGCCCGGTATGCCTCGAAGATCACGGGGCTGCCGGCGCTCGCGGACGATTCAGGGATCGAGGTGGACGCGCTGCAGGGCCGCCCTGGGGTCTACTCCGCCCGATTCTCCGCAGAGGGCGCCAGCGACGAGGCCAACCTGCGCCAGCTCCTGGCGGATCTCGCCGGGATGCCCGAGGCGCGACGGCAGGCCCGCTACCAGTGCGTGATCGCCCTCGTCCGGCACCACGACGATCCCGAGCCGCTCATCGCCCAGGGGACGTGGGAGGGGCGCATCGCCGCGGCCCCGAGAGGCACGGGCGGGTTCGGGTACGACCCGATCTTCCTGCCCGCCGGCTCGAACCGCACTGCGGCTGAGCTCGATGCGGCGGACAAGAATGCCCGGAGCCACCGGGGACAGGCGCTGCGGGCCTTGGTCGCAGGCGTGGGCGCCTGGCTTGGCGCCCCGACCTCGGAACCCGGCTCTGCCGGCGCCCGTGGCCGGTTGTACGTGCTCGCCGCGCCTTCGGGCGCCGGCAAGACCTCACTGGTCCGGGAGCTGCTCACGCGCATGCCGGAGCTGCAGCTGTCGACCTCGCACACCACCCGCGCCCGTCGTCCCACCGAGACCGACGGCCGGGAGTACTACTTCGTCTCCTTGGCGGAGTTCGAGCGGATGGTGGACGAGGGTCGCTTTCTCGAGCACGCCCGGGTGTTCGACAATTGCTATGGAACGGCCCGCGAGCCGGTCGAGCGCACGCTCGCGCAGGGTCGGGACGTGGTGCTCGAAATCGACTGGCAGGGTGCCCGGCAGGTGCGGGCCGCCCTGCCCGCCTGCCGGACGATCTTCGTGTTGCCCCCCTCGCGGGAGGCGCTGGAACAGCGGCTTCGGAGCCGCGCCACGGATGCGGCCGAGGTGATCGCCCGCCGGCTGCGGGACGCGGTGAGCGACATGTCGCACTGGAATGAATTCGACTACGTCGTGGTGAATGACGATTTCGAGCGCGCGGTCACGGATCTGATGCGGGTCGTCGAAGGACAAGGCGAGACCCTGGCGGCCGGCAGGCCCGAGCTGGCACCGCTCCTGGGGCGCCTGCTGGCCTGATGAGGCCTTCTTGACGTATAGTACGGTTATCTTGCGCGCCGGCCGCGCTCCTTAAGTTCACTGAGTTCCCGCACGCCATGGCTCGAATCACCGTCGAAGACTGTCTGCAAAACGTCGATAACCTCTTCCAGCTGGTGATCCTGGCGGCCCAGCGCGCCCGGCGCATCGCCAACGGCGCCGAGTCCACCGTTCCCGTGGAGAACGACAAGCCGACCGTGGTTGCGCTGCGCGAGATTGCCGCGGGCAACGTCACGGTCGAGATGCTGCGCGAGCCCGAGCCGCCGCCGGCCGAGCAGGCCGTGCCCGCCGTGCCGGAACTGGACATGCAGTCCGCTTTCCGCGCCCCGCAGTTTGGCCTGAGAGAATGACGCCCAGGGGGCAGCGCTCTCCCTGATTCCATTATGGATTATGCGTCTTCTCTCCTGGGACTGCTTCCCGGCGGAAGGCGCACACCCGGGCTGAAAGATCTGCTCGCCTCGGTCGGTCGCTACCTGCAGCCCGAGCAGGTGGAGCGCATCCGCGAGGCGGCGGAGTTTGGCGCTTCCGCCCACAAAGGGCAGAAACGCCGCTCGGGCGAGCCCTTCATCGCCCATCCTGTCGCGACGGCGGCGATTCTCGCCGACCTTTACCTCGATCCCGACACGCTGATCGCCGCCATCCTCCACGACGTCATCGAGGATACACGCACGCCGAAGGACCAATTGGCGGCGCGCTTCGGCGCGGATGTGGCGGAGCTCGTGGACGGGGTGACCAAGCTCGATGCCATCCAGTTCAAGAGCCGCGAGGAGGCACAGGCCGAGTCCTTCCGCAAGATGCTGCTCGCGATGGTGCGCGACCTGCGGGTCATCCTGGTGAAGCTCGCCGACCGCACGCACAACATGCGCACCATCGACGCGATGCCGCCGCACCGGCGGCGCGCGATCGCGCGCGAGACGCTCGAGATCTATGCGCCCATCGCCGAGCGGCTCGGGCTGTATAACCTGAAACTCGAGCTCGAGGAGCTGGGGTTCCAGGCGCTGTATCCCCGGCGCTACCGGGTGTTGGAATACGCCCTGCGCAAGGCCCGCGGCAACCAGAAGGAGTTCCTCAAGAAGATCGAGGAGCAGCTGTCGGCGGCGCTCGAGAAGCGGGGCATTGCGGCACGGGTCGAGACCCGCGAGAAGCATATCTACAGCATCTACAAGAAGATGCTGCGCAAGCGCACCTCCCTCTCCGAGATCGTCGATGTGTATGGGCTGCGCATCGTGGTCGATGAGTTCGACACCTGCTACCGGGCCCTCGGTGTGGTGCACTCGGTGTTCAAGCCCATGCCCGGCCGCTTCAAGGACTACATCGCCATCCCCCGGGTGAACGGCTACCAGTCGCTCCATACGACGCTCTTTGGTCCGAACGCCGTGCCCATCGAGGTGCAGATCCGCACCGAAGACATGCACAGCGTGGCCGAATCCGGCATCGCCGCCCACTGGAAATACAAATCCGGCAGTGGCGCGGACTCCATGCAGCAGCAGCGGGCGCGGGAGTGGCTCTCGAGCCTGGTGGAGCTGCAGGAGGACGGGAGCTCGGAGGAGTTCCTGGAGAGCGTCAAGGTCGATCTCTTCCCGGACAAGGTGTATGTCTTCACCCCCAAGGGCAAGATCCTCAGGCTCCCGAGCGGGGCCACGGTGGTCGATTTCGCCTACTCCGTGCACACCGACGTCGGTAACCGGTGCGTCGCGGCCAAGGTGGACCGGCGCCTGACACCGCTGCGCACCGTGCTGCGCAATGGGCAGACGGTGGAGATCATCACCGCCAAGGGCGCGGTGCCCAACCCCGCCTGGGTGGGCTTCGTGGTCACCGCCAAGGCGCGTAGCGCCATACGGCACTATCTGAAGAGCCTGCGGCGCACCGAGGTGATCGACCTCGGTCACCGGCTGCTCTCGCAGGCGCTCGCGGAGTTTCATCTGTCCCTCGAGGATGTCGGCCCCGAGAGCCGGGAGGCGATGCTCGGGGAGTTCGGCATGAAGAACTCCGACGAGCTGTACGAGAAGATCGGCCTCGGCGAGCGCCTGGCGCCGCTCGTGGCGCGTCGCCTGCTGCCCGGGGCCGCCGTGGAAGCAGGCGCGAACAAGCCCGCGCCGCTTGCGATCGCCGGCACCGAGGGGTTGCTCGTCACCTATGCACGCTGCTGCTTCCCGTTACCCAACGACCCGGTGTTCGCATTCCTCTCGGCCGGGCGCGGCGTGGTCATCCATCGCGACCGCTGCGTCAACGTCGAGGACTATCGCAAGCACCCCGAGAAATGGCTGCCGGTGAGCTGGCAAAACGCCCCGGATCGGCTCTTCAGCTCGGAGATCCGCGTGAACGTGGCCAACCGTACGGGCGTGCTCGCCGGGGTGGCCGCGGCCATTGCCAGCGCCGACACCAACATCCATCATGTCTCGATCGAGGAGCAGGAAGGTGATGCGTCGATCCTCACCTTCCAGCTCAAAGTCCGCGATCGCAAGCAGCTGGCGCGCGTGATGCGCGTCATCCGGCGATTGCCGGACGTGACCCGCGTCAGCCGGACCATCGCCGCTCATGCGCGCGGCGGTCGCGCCGAGGACGATTTCGACGAGCAGGATTCCAATCCCGAAACTCCATGAGGACCCCCATGAGCCGCACGATCATCCACACCGACAAGGCGCCGCAGGCGATCGGAACCTATTCCCAGGCGGTGCGCGCGGGCGACACCGTGTACCTCTCCGGCCAGATTCCGCTCGACCCGGCCACCAAGGAGCTCGTCGGCGGTGGCATCGAGGCCGAGATCCGCCAGGTGTTCGAGAACCTGAAGGCGGTGGCCGAGGCCGCGGGCGGGACTCTGGCGCAGGCCGTGAAGGTCAACCTCTACCTGACCGATCTCAGCCACTTCCCCAAGGTCAACGAGATCATGGCGCAGTACTTCCCGCAGCCCTATCCGGCGCGGGCGGCGGTCGGCGTCGCGCAGCTGCCGAAGGGCGCGCGGGTCGAGGCCGAGTGCGTTCTCAACCTTGGCTGAAGCCGCGCGCAGGCCGGGTGCCAGCGAGCAGCGCCCGGTCACGGCGTTGCGCGGAGTCGGTGCGGCCCTTGCCGAGCGGTTGCGCCGGCTCGGCGTCACGCAGGTGCAGGACCTGCTGTTCATCCTGCCCGTCGACTATGACGACCGCACCGATTGCAAGCGCATCGGGCAACTCGTCCCGGGCATGCGCGCGCTCGTCGAAGGCGAGGTGCAGCTGACGGAAGTGGCCTTTCGCCGGCGGCGCCAGCTGTTGACCCGGCTTTCCGACGGCTCGGGATTCGTGACACTGAGATTCTTCCACTTCTCGGCCAGCCAACAGGAGGGCCTGGCGCGCGGCACGCGCCTGCGCTGCTTCGGGGAGGTGCGGCGCGGCCCGCAGGGGCTGGAGATGATCCACCCCGAATACCGACGGGTGAGCGAGCGGTCCGAGCCGGTGGAGGATACGCTGACACCGCTCTATCCCCTGACCGAGGGGGTGACTCAGGGGCGGCTGCGCATGTTGATCGCCCAGGCGCTGCGCGAGCTCGATACCGCGGAGATTCGCGACTGGCTGCCACGGGAGCTGGTGGACAGCATGGCCTTGCCGTCCCTGCGCGAGGCGCTGCGCTACGTGCACCGCCCCCCGAAGGACGCGCAGCTGGCGGAGCTGTCCGCCGGAGAGCACCCCGCGCAGCGGCGGCTCGCGTTCGAGGAGCTGTTGGCGCACCAGGCGAGCCTCAGGCTCCTGAAACGCACGGCCAAGACGGATCCGGCATGGGCTCTCGAGGACACCTGGGGACTCTCGGCGCGGCTGATGTCGTCGCTGCCGTTTCGCCTCACGGGGGCGCAGGCCCGAGCCCTCGGAGAAGTCGAGGCCGACCTGCTCTCCGATGTGCCGATGGTCCGCCTCGTGCAGGGCGATGTGGGATGTGGAAAGACCGTGGTCGCCGCCCTCGCCGCGGCGCGCGCCGCCGGCAGCGGCATGCAGGCCGCGCTCATGGCGCCTACCGAACTGTTGGCGGAGCAGCACTGGCGCAACTTCCGCGACTGGTTCCAGCCGCTCGGCCTTCCCGTGGCGTTGCTCTCGGGCACGCAGCCGGCGCGGGCGCGGCGCAGCGCGCTCGAGACCGTCGCTTCGGGCGAGGTGCGGGTGGTGGTGGGTACGCACGCGCTGTTCCAGGAAGGCATCGAGTTTGCGAACCTGGCGCTGGTGATCGTCGATGAGCAGCATCGCTTCGGCGTGCAACAGCGGTTGCGGCTGCAGGAAAAGGGCCGCAGGCACGGGCGCTTTCCGCACCAGCTCATCATGACCGCGACCCCCATCCCGCGCACCCTGGCGATGACGGCCTACGCCGACCTCGACATCTCGGTGATCGACGAGTTGCCTCCCGGGCGCACGCCCGTGCAGACCGTCGTCGTGCCCGAGCAGCGCCGGGACCAGGTGGTGGCCCGGGTGGAGCAGGCGTGCCGGGCCGGCCGCCAGGTCTACTGGGTCTGCCCGCTCATCGAGGAATCCGAGGAGCTGCGCTCGCAGGCGGCGGAGGAGACCGCCGAGGCGCTGGCCGAGGCACTGCCGCAGCTGCAGGTTGCCCTGGTGCACGGCCGGATGTCCTCGGCGAAAAAGGATGAGGCGATGCTCGCCTTCAAGGCGGGCCGCACCCAACTGCTCGTGGCCACGACGGTGATCGAGGTCGGGGTCGATGTGCCGAACGCCACCCTCATGGTCATCGAGAACGCCGAGCGCATGGGACTCGCGCAGCTGCATCAATTGCGTGGCCGGGTGGGGCGGGGCGCCGCCGCCAGCAGTTGCGTGCTGCTCTACCGGGCGCCGCTCTCGCCGCTCGCGCGCAAGCGACTCGAGGTGATGCGCGAGACCAATGACGGCTTCGAGATCGCGCGGCGCGACCTCGAGTTGCGCGGGCCGGGTGAGTTGCTCGGTACCCGCCAGACGGGGTTGGCGCAGATGCGCGTGGCGGACCTGATCCGTGATGCGGACCTGCTGCCGCGCGTCCAGCAAGCCGCGGAGGTGCTGCTGACGCGATACCCGGATAATATCGCCGCGCTCTCGGCGCGATGGATCGCCGGGGGTGAGCAGTATGGCAGGGTAGGATGAACGACGATGTCAGCCACGATTGAGCCGCTCGGCGCCGGCACACGGTCCGCGGAAGCGCCCTTGCATCGCCGCCTGGCCCGGCGGCTGCAGGAATATGGGCGGCTCGCACGCTTCGATCGGCCGATCGGGACGCTGCTGCTGCTCTGGCCGACCCTGTGGGCGCTGTGGATCGCAGGCGACGGCCGACCTCGCCAGAGCGTCCTCATCATCTTCGCGGCGGGCGTGATCGTCATGCGCGCCGCCGGATGCGTCATCAACGATTTCGCGGACCGCAACATCGACCCGAACGTCAAGCGCACGCGCGACCGGCCGCTCGCCGCCCGGCGCGTGTCGCCGATGGAGGCGTTGGTGTTGTTCGGCGTGCTGATGCTGATCGCGTTTTGGCTGGTGACCCGGCTGAATACGCTCACGATCCGACTCGCCGTGGTGGGGGCGGTGCTCACCGCCTCGTATCCCTTCGTGAAACGGTACTTTCCGCTGCCTCAGCTGTACCTCGGGCTGTCTTTCGGCGGCTGGAGCATCCCCATGGCCTTCGCGGCGCAGCGCGAGGCGGTGCCGCGTATCGCCTGGCTGATGTACATCGCGGCGGTGGTATGGGCGGTGGTCTACGACACGATGTACGCCATGGTCGACCGGGACGATGACCTCAGGATCGGTGTGCACTCGAGCGCCATTCTGTTCGCGGACCTCGATCGGGTGCTGATCGGGGCGCTGCAGGTGGTGATGCTGGCCGCGCTCGCACTCCTCGGCCGGGACATGAAATTCGGCCACTGGTATGAGGCCGGGCTCGTCTCGGCGGCGGTGCTGTTTCTCTACCAGCAGTGGCTGCTGCGCCGGCGGGAGCCCGGTGCCTGCCTGCGCGCGTTCCTCAACAACAATTACGTCGGAATGACGATCTTCATCGGGCTCGCGCTGCAGTACGTATACCGCAGGTAGGCGGTCTGCAACTTTGCGGGCTCCGGGGTGTTCTCGCCTCAGACGGCCGGCGGCCGCGAGGCGCATGGCCGGCAATCGGCCGAGGCTCGAACGGGAGCGTCGGTCGGGGGCGGCACGGTTTGAGGCTCAGGGGAGGCATCGTGAATACAGCGAATACCCAGATGGTCCATTGCCGGGCGTGCGGGCGCGAAATCCACATCAGCGCACCGACCTGTCCCGGGTGCGGCGCGCGCCAGGTCGGCGCCGGCGAGTCCGAGCGGCTCGTCCTGCCGGCCTTCGTGCTGTGCTTCTTTCTGGGCTACCTCGGCGCCCACCGCTATTACGCGGGCAAGATCGGCACCGGCCTGCTGATGTTGGTCACCGCGGGCGGCCTCGGCATCTGGTGGCTGATCGATCTCATCGTGATCCTCTCCGGATCGTTCCGGGACATCGACGGAAAGACGATCAAACGCTGGACCTGATTCCCGGCACGATCACCCGGTTTCGCCCTTCCGCGTCTACGATCGCGCGCCCGTCGGCGAGTCGGGCCCGGTCGGCGGCAGCCAGCGATGCGCAGGCGCCGGACCCGCCACAACCTCCACAATGTCATTCATCGCAACCAATGCGAAGTGACCCAGCTGCTTCGCCTGCGGCATGAAATCGAACCGCTTGAGCCATTCCGATCCGCGGATCCGCAGAAGTGGATACGTCCATCCCTGCCACTTGCCGGATGACAATTGAGGAAGGGGCTTCGGCCATTGAACCGAAACCGAATGCAGAAATTCATTATGCCAGGTCATGGCATATGCCTGGCCGAAGATTATTTCAAGGTCGTCCGGCAGTCCGCCACGTACCGCCGAAAAATGCATCGTGACACGAAGCGTCCGATC
>DAHVQK010000031.1 GCA_027317845.1 Gammaproteobacteria bacterium | reverse complement strand
AAAAACATTGGCATCGGTGGTGAACAGCAGCGCCTCGAAGCCCGAGGCCGCGGCGCGGCGCATGATGTCCTCGGCGATGGCCCGGTTCTTCATGACATACAGCTGCATCCACAATCGCCCGCCCGCCTGACTCGCGACATCCTCGAGGAGGGTGGTGGAGAGCGTGCTCAGCGTGTACGGTATGCCAAAGGCGGCCGCCGCCCTGGCGAGCCCGATGTCTCCGTCGGGATGCAGCATGCCGTTGAGTCCGGTGGGCGCGATGGCGATGGGCGCGTTGCTGGCCGCGCCGAGCAGCTCCGTGCGCAGGCTTCGCCCCTCGGTATCGATCAGCGTGGGGGGCGCGAAGCGCAGCGCGGCGAACGCCTCCCGGTTGCCCCGCAGCGTCGCCTCCTCTTCCGCGCCGCCCTCCACATACTCGAACACGAAGCCCGGCACGCGCCGGCGCGCCACCTCGCGCAGGTCCGCGACGTTGAGCGCCGCGGAGAGGTTGTGCCCATCGAAGGGCCGCCGTTTCCAGGGCATGTCAGAGGGTCCATCCGCCGTCGATGTCGGTCGCGACGACACTTGCGCTTGCGGCGGTGAGTGCGCTGGCGCGACCGATTCCCTGCGCGGCGGCGGTCACGAGGGCAACCTTGCCATTGAGACGAGAGTCGGTGCGGGACATGTCGGGGACCCCCTCAGGTGCGCCGCCAGGCGATCACGCGCTGGCGTTGTTCGCCGAGCTTCTCGATGCCGAGGCTCAACGTATCGCCTTGCGCGAGATAGATCGGCTCGGGTTTGTGGCCCATGCCCACACCGGGCGGGGTTCCGGTCGTGATGATGTCACCGGGCTCGAGCGTGATGAAGCGGCTGAGATAGCTTACGATCGTGGCCACCCCGAAGATCATCGCGCGCGTGTTGCCGCTTTGCATGCGCCGCCCGTTGACCTCGAGCCACATATCGAGATGCTGCACGTCGCCGACCTCGTCGCGCGTGACCAGCCAGGGGCCGACTGGCCCGAAGGTGTCGCAGCCCTTGCCCTTGTCCCAGGTGCCGCCTCGCTCGAGCTGGTATTCGCGCTCCGACAGATCGTTGACCACGAGATATCCGGCGACGTGCCCGAGCGCATCCCGCTCCTCGACATGGCGGGCGGTGGTGCCGATGACGACCCCGAGTTCCACCTCCCAGTCGGTTTTCGTCGAGCCCTTGGGCAGCATCACCTCGTCGTTCGGGCCCTGCAGGCAGCTCACCGCCTTGGTGAACACCACCGGCTCGGCCGGAATGGGCAGATTGGATTCCGCGGCGTGATCGGCATAGTTGAGGCCTATGGCGAGGAATTTGCGCGTGCCGCAGACCGGCACCCCGAGCCGCGGATGGCCGGGCACGACGGGCAGCGTGGCCGGATCGATCGCGGCGAGACGTGCGAGGCTCGCCGGAGCGAGCTGCGCCGGGCCCAGGTCCTCGAGCCGGCCGGCCAGTGAGCGAAGCCTCCCCTGTGCGTCGAGGAGTCCGGGTTGCTCGTGGCCGGCGGGGCCGTAGCGCAGCAGTTTCACGGATGAGTCCGTCTTTCGAAACGAGGTCGTTCTGAAGAGTGACGATACGAATTATCCCAGCCGAGCCCGCATCCGTCGATGTGTCGGACCCCAGGGCAGCCGGGCGGTGAGCTATTTCCCGATACAGAAGCTGCCGAAGATCCGCCCGAGCAGGTCCTCGCTGGTGAACTCGCCGGTGATCTCGCTGAGGGCTTGTTGCGCGCCGCGCAGCTCTTCGGCGACGAGCTCGCCGGCGCGGCTGTCGTGGAGCCTTCGTTCGGCCTCCTCGACCTGGCGGCGCGCCCGCGCCAGGGCGTCGAGGTGGCGCTGGCGCGCCGAGACGGTTCCTCCGTCGAGTGTCTTGAATCCCACGCAGCTCTTGAGGTGTGCCCTCAGCGTATCCATGCCCTCGCCGGTGAGGGCCGAAAGAGCGATGCGGGGAGGCCCTGCCTGGGTGTCGGCCAACGGAATCCCGGCGGCCAGGTCGCATTTGTTGAGCACGAGAGTCACCGGCACGTCGGGGGCCAGCTTCGGCTTCTCCTGGGCGTAGGCCTGTGCCTGCGGATCCTCGGCCGCGTCGATCACGAACAGCACTCGGTCGGCACGCCTCATCTGCTCGTGGGCTCGCCGTATTCCTTCCGCCTCGACGACATCCGCACCTTCGCGCAGACCGGCGGTATCGAGCACGTGCAGCGGCATTCCATCGATGTCGATCCGCTCCCGCACGATGTCGCGGGTCGTGCCCGGAACAGGAGTTACGATGGCGGCGTCGTAGCCCGCGAGGCGGTTGAGCAGGCTCGACTTTCCGGCATTCGGCCGGCCGGCGATCACGATCGTCATGCCTTCGCGCAGGAGCCTGCCCTGGCGGGCGCTCTGCTCGATGGCGTCGAAGTGATCATGGACGGTCTGGAAGCGCTCGCCCAGCTCGCGGTCGGCGAGAAAGTCGACCTCCTCCTCCGGGAAGTCGATGGCCGCCTCGACATGCGTGCGCAGGTCGATCACCGCGTCGGTGAGCCCGCGCACCATGGCGGAGAACTCGCCCTGCAGCGAGCGCATGGCGGCGCGCGCCGCCTCGCGCGAACCGGCATCGATCAGGTCGGCGATGGCCTCTGCCTGGGCGAGGTCCAACTTGTTGTTGAGAAACGCCCGCAGGGTGAACTCCCCGGGCTGCGCCCGGCGCGCGCCGAGCTCGATGACCCGGGCCACGAGGGCCTCGAGCACCGTCTGGCCGCCATGGCCGTGAAGTTCCAACACGTGCTCGCCGGTGTAGGAGCGCGGCGCGGGAAAGAACAGCGCGAGGCCCGCATCGAGCGGCTCCTGGCGGGCATCGAGAAATCGGGCGAATCGCGCGGCGCGCGGCGGCGGCAGCTCGCCGAGCAGCACCGCGGCGATCTCGGGCACCTTGGGTCCCGAGACGCGCACGACTCCGATGCCGCCGCGTCCGGGCGGTGTTGCCGGCGCCACGATGGTTTCCACGCGCGTCATGCACACAAGATTACCGCAGATGCCTCTGTCGCGGAGAGTCCTGCGGCACGCGCCCTCGGGCAGATCAGCCGGGGACGCCGCGAGCGCGCCCCAGCAGGGTTTCCCGGGACCACTCGTCCTTGCGGCAGTGGGGCCCGGAGATGGCCCGGTTCAAGCTTTCCGCGTGGCGGCCCCGATGCGGCGGTTGATGTTCCATTGCTGCGCGATCGACAGCACGCTGTTCACCACGTAGTACAGGACCAGGCCCGAGGGGAAGAATGCGAACAACGCCGCCATCGCGACCGGCATGACCATCATGACCTTGGCCTGGACGGGATCTGGCGGCGCGGGGTTGAGCTTGTACTGCAGAAAGCCGGTCACGGCCATGAGAGCCGGGAGGATGAAGAACGGGTCACGAGCCGAGAGATCGTGGATCCAGAAGGCGAATGGCGCCTGGCGCAGCTCGACGCTGTAGAGCAGCACCCAGTAGAAGGCGATGAATACCGGCAGCTGCAGGATCATGGGCAGACAGCCGGAGACCGGGTTGACCTTCTCGCGCTTGTAGATCTCGATCATCGCGCGGCTGAGCTTCTCCTTGTCGTCCTTGTACAGCTCCTGGATGTTCTTGATGCGCGGCCCGAGCGCCTTCATCTTGGCCATGGAACGGCCGCTGGCTTCCGACAGCGGGTAGAACACCAGCTTCAGGAGGAAGGTCACCAGAATGATGGCGACGCCCCAGTTACCCGTCAGACGGTGCACCTGGCCGAGCAGCCAGAAGAGCGGACGGGCGAGGATGGCGAACCAGCCGGAAATCGCGAGGTAGGTCAGGGTCGGATCGGTCTTCTCGAGCTGCGAGTGCAAGGTCGGCCCGACGTACAGGCTCTGACCCAGGGCGAGCGTCGCCCCCGGGGCGATCGTGTGGGCCGGGCCAATGGCCGAAAGGGCGTACTGGCTGCCCGCGACCTGCGACGTGAATCGATAGGCGCTGTCGTTACGCGGGATCACGGCGCTCACGAAGTCGAGCTCCGGAACGGCGATCCAGCCGTCGGTCACCTCGGCCTGGTAGTGTTGGTAATCGGAATTGGCCGGATCGAGCTGCACGTACTCCTTGCCATTCCACACCGCCGGTCCATGGTAGGCGCGGCTGCTGGGTTGAAAATAGCTGACCTTGGTGCGTGGATCGTTTCGGAACAGCTGCGCGTACTGCGAAGCCTGCCAGGCCGAGGTGCCGTGGTTCTCGATGGAGTATTCGAGGCCGATGCGGTAAGAGCCGCGCCGGAACACGAATGTCTTGGTGACGGTGACGCCACCGCGGGTCCAGGTGAGCGGCACGCGCAGTTCCCGGGCGCCGCCGAGTTGATATTCACGGTGCGGCGAGCTGTAGAGCGCCGTCTGGGTCGGATGCGGCTGGCCGGCCGGGCCGGTCAGCCCCGTCTGCAGCAGGTACTCGGTCGGGGAATCGGTGTTTTCGAGCCGCACCGGTGCCGGTTTGCCCTTCTCCGCGGCGTACTTCAGCAGGTCGACCTTCGTGAGCGTGCCCCCTTCGGCGCTGATTTCCAGGTCATAGACGTCGGTGCGCACGTGGATGAGCGGGGCCGAGGCGCTCAGCGGCAGCGCCTGACCGGCCATGGGGGGCGCGGCGACCGGGGATGGTGGGAGGGAACCCGGGGCCGGCGTGCCCGGCGTCGCCTGCTCGGGAACGCTGTTGGCCAGGCTCGGCGGCTGGGCGGGCGCGCCCGCCGTGGCCAGGGCGGGATGCGCGGGGAACTGGCTCGTCCAGGTCGTGTAGTTGACCCACAACAGGATCGCCAATGCGAGCCAGAGGTAGAGACGGAGGTTGTTACTCATGTCTGTGAGAGGAACAGGTCAGGACGCGGGACGGCGGCACGGGGTCGTACCCCCCTGGGTGCCACGGATGGCAGCGGCCGATGCGTTTGAGGGCGAGCCAGCTGCCCCGGAGCACGCCGAAGCGTTCAATCGCCTGCGCGGCGTAGTGGGAGCAGGATGGGTGGAATCGGCAATTCGGGCCGAGCAGCGGACTCAAGGTCCACTGATAGACCCGGATCAGGAAGACGGCGACAGCGCGCATCGCTCGCTCACCTGTTTCCAGAGTGTCGCCAGGCTCTCGCGCAATTGCTCGCTGGGGGCTTGATGGGCCCTGGGCCGGGCGCTGACGACGATGTCGGCGGCGGGCAGCGCATGCTGATTCAGCCGGAAGGATTCGCGGATGACGCGCCGGATGCGATTGCGCTCGACCGACGTCCGCGCGATCCGCAGCCCGACCGAAAGACCCAGACGGGGACCGGACTTATCGTTGCTGATCACTGTCACCGCGAAGTATCCGTTGCCAAGGCGTCGACCGCGCGCATAGGCGGCGTCGAACTCCGGTTTATGTCGCAGGCGCCTCGGCGCCGGAAAGGTCAGCCGCTCTCGGGACGCGCAGGGCATGCTGGCCACTTTTCTTCGGTCGCGGGCCGCGGGCCGGCTCGTGCATGGCCCGATTCAGCCGGGCTGGCCCTGAGCTTGTCCCGCGAGGCAACCGCGGTGCGTTACGGGATGAGCTTCTTGCGACCCTTGGCGCGGCGCCGGGACAGCACCTTGCGGCCATTCTGGGTCGCCATGCGTGCCCGGAAGCCGTGCGTGCGCTTCCGGCGCAGCTTGCTCGGTTGATAGGTACGCTTCATGGCGGGCTCCAGGTGGTCGGGGTTCCAGAAAAAGGGCGGCAAGGCTAAGCCGTTGACCGCCAAGGTGTCAATATTTTTATGGGCCAAAAATCTTCAGCGCGGCCACCGATGGGTATAGACTGCGCAGCCCTTTCCATCCGAACAGTCCCAGTGCGGTCGCGGAGGCACGCGTGGAAGCGTCGCTGTGGGCTCGGTGCATGTGCGCATTGGAGGCCGAGCTCCCTGAGCAGCAATTCAATACCTGGGTTCGGCCGCTACAGGCGCTCGAAGGCGCCGGCGCGCTGAAGCTGCTCGCGCCCAACCGTTTCGTGGTGGAGTGGATCAACGAGAAGCTGCTACCGCGTATCGGGGAGCTGTTGCGGGACAAGGTCACTGGCGACGTACCGATCGTCACCGTGGAAGTGGGTTCGCGTGGTGAGCCGGCGGCGATGGCGGCGCCCCAGATCCCCGATACCACCCGCCGGGTACGCCGCGGTGAGGGGTTGGTGGTCGGGGCCCGGCTGAATGGTGAATTCACCTTCTCGACGTTCGTCGAGGGCAAGAGCAATCAGATGGCCCGGGCGGCGGCGGCCCAGGTGGCCGAGAACCCGGGCAAGGCGTACAACCCTCTGTTCCTCTACGGGGGCGTCGGTCTCGGCAAGACCCATCTGATGCACGCCATAGCACATTTCGTCCGCGAGCAGAACGAGGAGGCGCGGGTGGCCTACGTGCACTCGGAGCGCTTCGTGAGCGACATGGTCCGCGCGCTGCAGCATAATTCCATGAACGAGTTCAAGGCGGCGTATCGCTCGCTCGATGCGCTGCTGATCGATGACATCCAGTTCTTCGCCGGCAAGGACCGCTCGCAGGAGGAATTCTTCCACACGTTCAACACGCTACTGGAAGGACAGCACCAGGTCATCATGAGCTGCGACCGTTACCCGAAGGAGGTCGAGGGCCTGGAGGAGCGGCTGAAGTCCCGCTTCGGGTGGGGCCTCACGGTGGCCATCGAGCCGCCGGAGCTCGAGACCTGCGTCGCGATCCTCATGACCAAGTCCCGGCAGTTCGGGACTCCGGTGCCCGAGGAAGTCGCATTCTTCATCGCCAAGCGGATTCGGTCGAACGTGCGCGAGCTCGAGGGCGCCCTGCGCCGTGTGATCGCCAACGCCCGCTTCACGGGCCGTCCCATCACGCTGGAGTTCACCAAGGAGGCGCTAAAGGATCTGCTGTCCCTGCAGGCGAAGCTCGTCACCATCGAGAACATCCAGAAGACGGTCGCAGATTATTACAAGGTGCGTATCGCGGAACTGCTGTCCAAGCGGCGCAGCCGCTCGGTGGCCCGCCCGCGGCAGGTGGCGATGGCGCTCGCCAAAGAGTTGACCAGCCACAGCCTGCCGGAGATCGGGGATGCCTTTGGCGGCCGGGATCACACCACGGTCCTGCATGCCTGCAAGCGAATCAAGGAGCTGAGGGACACGGATGTGCGCATGAGCGAGGATTACTCGAACCTGTTGAGAACGTTGACGGCGTGAACAAGTCTGTGGATTTCCTTGTGGATGTCTTTGTGGATTACCGGTGGGCGACGATGGGGATAAAGTTACGCACAGGCCACCCACAGTTCTTGCGCAGGTGATCCCGCGGAACGGAGGCGGTCCGGCAACGCTCAAGTCTCTGATTGGATGGCGGAAGATTTCCTATCACCGTAATCCACAGGGCTAATCATCACTACAATCTGAATTCTTAAATCTCAAGAACAGAAGACAAGACCTATGAAGCTGACGGCGAAGCGCGAGGATCTTCTTGCCCCCCTGCAGAGCGTGATCGGTGTGGTCGAGCGGCGTCAGACTATGCCGGTGCTGGCCAATGTACTGCTCTCGGCGCGCGAGAAGCGCCTCAGCATGACGGGCACGGATCTGGAGGTGGAGCTGGTGGCGGCCACGCAGGTCCACGTGGAAATGCCGGGGGATGTGACGGTTCCGGGCCGCAAGTTCCTGGATATCCTGCGGGCTCTGCCGAGTGGGGTGGACATCGCGCTGTCCACCGAAGGTGAGCGCGTCACGGTGCGCGCGGGGCGAAGCCGGTTCACGCTCGCGACCTTGCCGGCGTCGGAGTTTCCGGTGCTCGAGGAGATTCACGCGCAGCAGACTTTGACCCTGCCCCAGGGCGAATTCCGGCGGGTGATCGATAAGACGCACTTTTCCATGGCGCAGCAGGATGTGCGCTATTACCTCAATGGTCTGCTGCTCGAGACCGAGGGAAATACCCTGCGTGCGGTGGCGACCGATGGACATCGGCTGGCGCTGTGCGAGATGACGCTGGGGGAGCCCTCGCGGACCGGACAGGTCATCGTGCCGCGCAAGGCGGTGCTCGAGCTGCAGCGCATTCTGGGTACGGAAGGGAATATCGAGCTGGCGATCGGTACGAATCATGTTCGAGCCCAGATCGGCGAGATTCGGTTCACTTCGAAGCTGATCGATGGTCGTTTCCCGGAATATGGGCGTGTCATTCCGGATAATCCACCCAAGGTGGCACAGGCGGACCGGGAATTGCTTCGGCAG
This sequence comes from Gammaproteobacteria bacterium, assembly GCA_027317845.1. Taxonomy (GTDB): domain Bacteria; phylum Pseudomonadota; class Gammaproteobacteria; order Steroidobacterales; family Steroidobacteraceae; genus 13-2-20CM-66-19. The sequence goes on along the minus strand of DAHVQK010000031.1, from coordinate 50,501 downwards.
GCCCTTCAGAGAACGGCCATTCTGTCCAACGAGAAATACCGGGGCATCCGGGTCGCGGTAAAGCCGGACATGCTGACGTTGCAAGCGCATAACCCGGAGCACGAGGAAGCCGAGGATCAGATCGAGGTGAGCTACGCGGGCGATGAGATGGAAATTGGCTTCAACGTGAGCTATCTGCTCGATGCATTGAGCGCCATCGAGACGGACCAGGTGGAGCTGGCGCTGACCGACTCCAATAGCAGTTGCCTGATCCGTGCACCGGGCCTCACGCAGGCGCGGTACGTGGTCATGCCCATGCGTCTCTAGCTGGGATGTGCAAGTTCCGCAGGGTTGGCCGGTTCCGGGGTGGCTGGCGATCCGGATGAGCCTCGGCGAGTTAAGGGTCCGTAACCTCCGCTGCGTCGAGGCCGCAGAGCTTGCGCTGCATTCGGGCTGCAATCTGATCTGGGGCGGCAACGGTGCGGGTAAAACGTCCCTTCTGGAGGCGATTTACTTGCTCGGTCGTGGAAGATCCTTTCGTACCCGCCACTCCGAGCATTTGATTCGCCGCGGCGCGGAGGGACTCACGGTCTTCGGCCGCTCCGTGAATGGGGTCCACACTGCGGGCGTGGAATTCGATCGCCAGCGGGGCTCCCAGGCGAAGGTCAATGGTGCGGTCTTGGGCTCTCTTGCGGAGCTCACGCTGTGTTTTCCAGTCCAGGTCATAGACCCGGAGATTCACAAGCTGATCGAAGAGGGGGGGCGCAGGCGAAGGCGGTGGCTCGACTGGGCGGTGTTCCACGTGGAACCTCGGTTCGGGGATTGGTGGCTCCGCTATGCCCGCGCGCTGCGCCAGCGTAATGCCGCCCTCAAAGCGCGCGCAGACGCGCGTCTCTGGGAGATGGAGCTCATTGATCTGGGTCAGCGCATTTCCGAGGCTCGAGAGACCGTGGTTGAGGCCTTGCAACCTCACTGGAGGGAGATCATCGGCACCTTGAATTGCCCGGACGGCGAGCTGCACTACGCCCGGGGATGGCCGGCGTCCCTGTCACTGCTGGAAGCGTTCGAAGGATCCCGTGCGCGCGACCAGCTCCGTCAACTGACACACCCGGGTCCTCACCGGGCAGACGTGTTGATTCAGGTTGGCGGCAAAGCGGCGCGCGAAGTGCTCTCCCGGGGACAGCAAAAGCTCATGGCGGCCGCCCTCGTTCTGGCACAATTGCGCCTGCTACGGGAGAGTTCAGGGATGTCCCCGACTCTGCTTCTCGATGATCCCGCCGCCGAGCTTGATTCCACTCGGCTGGCCGGGTTTGTCGGTGAAATCTCCCGCCTTAGCTGCCAGCTCGTCATCACGGCGCTCGCGCCGGAAATTCCGGGTTTCCTGGCCCCCGACAGGATGTTTCACGTGGAACAGGGCAGGGTCTCGCCGGTATAATGGCGCATTCCAGAACGGACCCTTTCATGACAGCCGAAGACGTCTACGACTCCAGTAAAATCAAAGTCTTGAAAGGCCTCGACGCGGTGCGCAAGCGCCCCGGGATGTACATCGGTGACACGGATGACGGCACCGGTCTGCATCACATGGTTTTCGAGGTGGTCGACAACTCGATCGACGAGGCCCTGGCGGGGTACTGCGACCGAATTGTCGTCACGGTGCATGCCGATGAGTCGGTGACCGTATCGGACAACGGTCGGGGTATTCCCGTGGACCTGCATCCCGAAGAGGGGCGCTCGGCGGCCGAGGTCATCATGACCGTTCTGCACGCCGGCGGAAAATTCGACGCCAGCTCCTACAAGGTTTCCGGTGGCCTCCATGGGGTGGGCGTCTCCGTCGTGAACGCCTTGTCCGACTATCTGCTGCTCACGATTCACCGGGATGGGAGAGCGCATCGTCAGGAGTACCACCTGGGCGACCCGAAGGCGCCGTTGGCCGTGGTCGGCGAGTCCACGCAGCGCGGCACCACCATCCGCTTCAAGCCGAGCGCGCAGATCTTCACCCACATCCAGTTCCATTACGAGATCCTGGCCAAGCGCCTGCGGGAGCTGTCGTTCCTGAACTCGGGCGTGCGCATCGAGCTCATCGACGAGCGGGAAAGCCGATCCGATGTGTTTCAGCACGAAGGTGGCCTGAAGGCCTTCGTCACCTACCTGAACCGCGCACGCACACCCATCCACGAGTCCGTCATGTGGTTCAAGAGCCAGGACGGCCCGGTGTCGGTAGAAGTGGCCCTGCAGTGGAACGACTCCTATCAGGAGAGCATGTTCTGCTACACCAACAACATTCCGCAAAAGGATGGTGGCACGCACCTCGCAGGTTTCCGCAGCGCGCTCACCCGCACACTGAACGACTACATCGAGAAGGAACTGTCGGGCAAGAAGGAGAAGCTCCCCACGACCGGTGATGATGCCCGCGAGGGATTGACCGCCATTCTGTCCATCAAGCTTCCAGATCCCAAGTTCTCGTCCCAGACCAAGGACAAGCTTGTCTCCTCCGAGGTCAAAGGTATCGTGGAAGCGGTCGTAGGATCCAAGCTCCAGGATTTCCTGCTCGAGCATCCCCAAGAGGCCAAGGGCATCGTCGCCAAGATCGTCGAGGCCGCACGCGCGCGCGAGGCCGCACGCAAGGCTCGCGAGATGACCCGCCGAAAAGGTGCTCTCGATGTTGCCGGCCTGCCTGGGAAATTGGCCGATTGCCAGGAAAAAGATCCCGCGCTGTCCGAGATATTCATCGTCGAGGGCGATTCCGCCGGTGGCTCGGCCAAGCAGGGCCGTGACCGGCGAACGCAGGCCATCCTGCCGCTCAAAGGCAAGATCCTGAACGACGAGAAGGCGCGGTTCGACAAGATGCTGTCATTGGCCGAAGTGGGCACGTTGATCACCGCGCTCGGCTGCGGCATCGGCAAGGACGATTTCGACCTCGCCAAGCTGCGCTATCACCGCGTGATCATCATGACCGATGCCGATGTTGACGGCAGCCACATTCGGACCCTGCTGTTGACCTTTTTCTACCGGCAGATGCCGGAGCTGATCGAGCACTCCCACATCTACATCGCACAGCCTCCGTTGTTCAAAGTGAAACGCGGCAAGCAGGAGATGTACGTCAAGGACGAGGCGGAGCTCGACGCGGTACTGCTCAACAGCGCCCTCGAAAGCGCCTCCCTCCACGTCAACGCGTCGGCGCCGCCGCTGCAGGGGCCGGGACTGGAGGCGCTGGCCCGGCAATACACCGACGTGCAAGCCATCATCAAACGCTGGTCGCGCCGCTATGACGACCGGCTGCTGGAACAGCTCATCTACCTGCCGGAGGTGCGCTCGCAGGACTTCGATCGCCCCGAGTGGCTGCGCGGCTGGGCCGCCGAGCTCGGCCAGCGGCTCAACTCCCTGGACGATGCGACCCGCGCGTACGGGATCGAGCTGCGCGACTCGGCCGAGCACGGCACCCGCATCCTGGTCCGCAAGACCGAGCACGGCATCCCCGGCACCCGCTACCTGCCTCGCGAATTCTTCGACTCCGCGGAGTATCGCCAGATTGCCGAGCTTGCCCGCACCCTCGCGGGGCTCATCGGCGAAGGCGCCCATATCGCCCGTGGGAGCGAGCGGCAGGAGATTGGATCCTTCAAGGAAGCCATGAAATGGCTGTTCGACCAGGCGCGCAAGGGTCAGAGCATTCAGCGCTACAAAGGTCTCGGCGAGATGAACCCCGAGCAGCTCTGGGAGACCACCATCAATCCGCAGACCCGCCGCCTGATGCAGGTGAAGATCGAGGACGCCGTGGCTGCCGACGACATCTTCACCACGCTGATGGGTGATCAGGTCGAGCCGCGCCGGGAATTCATCGAGAAGAACGCGCTGTCGGTGATGAACCTGGACATCTGACGGCCGGCCCGCAGCCGGTCGTCCGTCTCAAGCCACCGCGCCGGGAATCGACTCCGAGGCGCGGCTGCGAGCGGCGACCAGGTCCATGCGACCGGCGGCCACATCCGCCAGCAAGCGCGCCTGCTCGCGGTATCGCAGCACGTAGAGTGACATGCCGAGGTTCCGAGCCGCCTCGACCAACGCGGCCCGCACGTCCGGCGCGAACTGCTCTCCGTCGCGCGGGTGGCAGATGACTGCGCCGGTCAGCCTTTTGCGAAACGCCGCATAGAAGTATCCGAGCAGCACGAGCCACTGCATCGAGTGCACCGCCTGGAACAGATACGGATGGCGGTTCGCCGAGATCCCCAGCAGACCGATCACCACGACCAGAAACACCGCCGTGCTCCACAGGACCCAACGGATCCTCAGCCGGCTTTCGTGATCCGCCTTGCGATAGCCGGCAAAGAGCACCAACAGAGCGAGCGAGATCAAGAGCGAGGCGAGCAACAGGGGGAGCAGCGTATCGAGCGCACGCGGAAGGCTCAGGCCGCCGTAGACGAACCCGAAGGTGGCCGTCGCAGCCGTGGCGACGGCCGCGAGATCGATCCCCACGAACGCGAAGCGAGTCATGCGCAGCATGCGCCGCGAAAGACCGCTCTCCGCCAACGCCTCGGCCATTACGTACAAGGCTGGAAAACCCACCAGGAACTGCGAGAGATAGAGCGTCTCGTTCAACCAGAAACCCAGCAGAGGCCTCATCACCGCGCTGCTCATGGCGGTGCCCACGAGAGCGAACATCGAGAATGCGCACAGTCTGCCGCTTGCCCGGCCACGGCCCCGCCAGAGCGGGAGCAAGGCGAGTGCCGCCAACAGCGGCACCACGAAAAGGGCGTTCAGCCACTGGCCACCGCGCTCCAACGCCGACGATTTCGTCACGCGAGTCACGACGGACGCGTACACGAGGCGCCCTTCCTGGATGACCGGAAACTCGAACGAGATACCGGCGGGCATGGCGAACCCAAATTCGCCGGCCACGCGCGCCGCTCTCGTCATGTCCTTGAGGACGAGAACATCGCCGTCCCGCAAGGGAGACGGCAAGGGGACATCGTCGAGTGGCCGTACGACCCACAAGCCGCTCGGCGCGTGCACGACATTCACCGGCAGCTCGGCGCCCGTCCACAGGCCGATCAGGCGCGCCTCCGCAACCACGATGGACGTGACGGCGAGAACCGTGAGCAGGAGCCTGAAGGCGAATGCGCGGGTCATACGCGGCCGGATCCTACCGGCTTCCGGCACGCGGCGCGCCTTCACGAGCTCCCTTGCAGGCGTTACTCTACATATGTAGAATCCAGCCATGGCCCGTCCGCCTAACACCTCTGCCCAGACACGGGCGCTGCTTGCGGTCCTGGCGGGGAAGCCGCGCTCGTGGCGCCACGGGTATGAGCTGTCCAAGGAGACCCGACTGAAGTCCGGGACGCTCTATCCGCTGCTCATGCGCCTGGAGGCGCAGGGCTTCCTGGAATCGCAGTGGCAGCCCACGAGGCAACCGGGACGCCCCCCGAGGCATCTGTATCGGTTGACTTCGGCGGGTGCGGCCCTGGCGCGCGAACACGAGGCGGCGCACCACGCACCGGAGCCGGCCCGCCCGATGGAGACTCCGGCATGAGCCATTCACTGCGACGGCGATGGGCTCTGAGCCTGGTGCGCTGCGCTGCCCGCCTCCTGCCCCGCGATCGGGCCTCCTGGGGCGAGGCGATGTGCAGCGAAGTGCAGCACATCGACGGGGATCGCGCGGCGCTCCGATGGGCCGTCGGAGCGCTCCTGGCCTCAGCCACTGAGCGAGCGGCCGCGCTCCTCGACACGGGTATCGCGACCTGGGGCCTGGCGCTGCTCACCCTCTGCCAGGCCCTTGGCATGTTCTTCGCGCCAATCTTGATCATCGCCTGGCGCGTGCGCTGGCTGCGCATCGACGACCTGCTCGGCGGGCTGCTCCCGGGCGATCATTACCCGCGATTCATCCCGCTCATGAATGCCACGCCGAGCTGGCAACTCGCCCTGTGGATCGCGGCCGGCCTGTTGTTCCTGGCCGCCACCTGGCGCCTCGCGCGCGCTCGCCACGGCGCGTTTGCCCTGTTTGCCACCGCGCTGGCGCTGACTTACACGGTGTCGGGAGTGGCGTGGATGGAGCGGGCCACCCACCCGGCGCTGGCCGAGCTCTACCGACGGACCTACGCCTTCCCCCGGCCGGCCTTTCGGCGCGACGTGCTCGTCCCGCTCGCCTTACAGCTCCTGCCGTTGCTCGCGGCCACCGCGCTCTGGTGGCGCGATCGGTCCCACCCCCGATCCTCCGCCTGATCGGCCCCCCGGCGCGCCCCGGGGACCGACGGACCCGGCTTCCCCGCGGATTTTGAACGGAGCCTTTCAAAAACCACCGACCGCACGGGTGGTTCTGCACCCACCCACGCGGCTCCGCGGTGGCAGAATGGCGCCCATCATTATTGTCGCGCCGCACTGGAGAGCGACCATGTCCCAGCAAAATCTCTTCCCGAGCGCGGTCCAGTTGAGCCCGCTGCGCCACTCCACCGAAGCCCGCTCCGTGGACGGACTGGTGCGCGAGCAGCTCGAGCATTTCGGCATCGACTCCGAGTCTGCGCACGGCCAGACGCTCTCGCGATTGTCGCGCGCCCTGTTCGAGGCCAACGGCGCCGCCCAGGACGCCTGGCGGCTCACCAGCGAGACCCTCGCCGGGCTCGACCGGCGTGACCGTATCGCCTGGTTCAACGCCAAGCGCTTCGCATGCTTCCAGCTCGCCAAGGTGCTCGATACGCTGCAGAACCCGCTGCGCGCGACCTACCAGTCGATCATGGACGACTCCGCCACCGTCGTGGCCAAGGGGCCGTACCCGCTGTTCGACAACGTGACGGCGCTCTTCAGCGCGACTCCGGTGATCGCCCGGACCGCGACCTACGTGTACGCCTGCGCGGAATGGGTGGAGGACGCCTTCCAGGGCAAGGAGCTGCTGCACCAGATCTACTCACGCCTCCTGAACCCGACCTCCATCTGCCTCGCGAACCACATCGTGGACTTGGAGGCCGGCCCCGAGGCGCGCGACTACTTTGCCTGGAACTTCAACTCCGGGATGGCCGCGATCGACGCCACGCTCGCCCACCTGGTCGGCTACGAGGACATCGTGCTCGCCAGCCGCAATGTCTACGGCGGCACCTACCAGCTGCTGCACGACTGGTACGGCAAGCGCAGCAATCTCAATGTCGCGGTGGAATGGTTCGATGGCGAGGGGCGGGAAGCCTTCGATGCGTGCTTGATGGACATCGAGCGCCGGTACGCCGATCGCCTGCAGCAAGGGCGGCAGATCTACATCTACCTCGAGTCTCCCTGCAATCCGCACGGCAATGTGCTCGATGTCCCCGGCATCTGCCGGATCGCGCACGCCAAGGGGCTGACCGTCATCTGTGACGCCACGGTGGGTACGCCGGTGCTGCAGAAACTCCTGCAGCGCGAGATGCGCCTCGAGCGCCCCGATTTTCTCATCCACTCCTACACTAAGGATATCTGCGGTTCCGGCAACACCACCGCGGGCGTGGTCATCGGCCGCACCGAGCGCATGTTCCTGCCCAAGGGGCAGGCCGTCCGCGCCACCGGCCACGACGGCCGCGAGCGGGAGTACCCCTGGGACGAGACCATGTTCTGGAACGTGTACTACGTGAAGGGCGCCTTCCTCGATGCCGACAAGGCATTCGAGGTGTTGAGCGGCATGCGCACCATGGAGCTGCGCGTTCTGCAGAAATGCATCAACACCATCGTGCTGGCACGCTGCCTCGCCCTGCACCCCATGATCAACGTGCACTGCTCAGCGGTCGACGGGCATCCCAATGGGGCGCTGCGCGAGAAACTGATGACGCTCGGATTGCCGGCACCGCTGTTCACCATTGACTTCGAAGGCACGGCACGCAACCCCGACCGCCTGGACAGAAGGCGCCTGAAGCGCTTGCTCGACAGCCTGGAGCCGGCGTTCGGTCTGCAGGTCACTCTCGGTCAAACCAATACGATCGTGCTCTGCCCGGCGCTCACCAGCCACTCGGAGATGTCGGAGGAGGCGCTCGCCCGGGCGGGGATCACCCCGACCACGTTGCGCATCTCGGTCGGCGACGAGGATCCGCGCTATCTGCTCGAACACATGCGCCGCGCGGCCGAGCTCGCCGCCGGCGACACCGCCCCGGCGTTCATCGAGGGGTTCCCGGGCCGGGAAACCGCCAACGCCATCTACCAGGACGTCTACACCGATGTGCACCGGCGCTGGATCGCGGCACGCTGCCGGGCTTGAGGTCGCCCGGGACACTCGAGACACGGCGCCGAGCTTCGCCTGAGCCTCTACCGTGCGGCAGAGGGGGCGGGAAGCCCCTTTGCCGCCTGTCGCTGAGGCCGCTGCGGCAGCATGGAACCGCGCTCCCCGGCCATTGTCCCACATGGGTTGCTACGCCAAGACCCAGATCCACATCCCCCCATCTCCAGCGCGCCGGGTCGCCCGAGAGGCATACGACCGGGCCGGAGGAATGGGGCCCCTTGCACCGGTAGCGGAAACCCTTCCATGCGCGTCCAATATCAGCGGACCGATCTCCAGAGCGACCTTGCGCCCGGACACCCCACAGACCGCGGGGAGACCCGCCCGAGCCAGGCGTGGGCGTGGCTCATCTACGCGCTCATCTTCGCCGGGATCGTGGTCCTCGCTCGCCTCCAGTTTCACGCCATCCTGCCCCGCGTGCTCGCCGTGGCGATGAAGCGGCACGAGCTCCACTTTCTCGCCTATGCCGGCATCCTCTGGATTGCGTGCGGTTTCCTGCTCATCGTCGTCCGCACCCTGCTCTGGATCCTCTACCGCCCCGCGCCGCCTGCGACCGCCCTGTCGGCACCGAGCCTGACGGTCGTCATCCCGGCCTATAACGAGGGCGCGATGGTGCTCAAATCCATCGAGTCGGTGGTCGAGGCGGACTATCCGCACGACCGGCTCGAGATTCTGGTCGTCGATGACGGCAGCAAGGACGACACCTGGACCTACATCGCCCAGGCGGCGCAGCGTCACCCCGGGCTGGTGACCGCGTTGCGCCATGAGCGCAATCGCGGCAAGCGCGAGGCGCTGGCGCTCGGCTTTTCCCGCGCGCGCGGCGAAATCCTCGCCACGATCGATTCCGACAGCGTCATCGAGCGGCCCGCGCTGCTCGCCCTGGCCGGGCCTTTCCGCGATCCGCGCGTCGGCGCCGTGGCCGGCAAGGTGATGGTCTACAACCGGGCACACGGACTGATCCCGCGGATGCTGCATGTGCGGTTCATCGTCTCCTTCGACATGCTGCGCGCGGCGGAATCCGTCTATCGCAACGTGTACTGCTGCCCGGGCGCGCTCACCGGTCTGCGGGCATCGGCCGTACGCCAGGTGCTCGAGCGCTGGACCCACCAGGAATTCCTCGGCTCGCGATGCACCTTCGGCGAAGATCGCGCGATGACCAACTACCTGTTCGATCAGGGCTACGATGCGGTCTATCAACGCACGGCGATCGTGCACACGCTGGTCCCGAACGCCTACTCGAAGCTGTGCAAAATGCTGTTGCGGTGGAACCGCTCCTACGTACGCGAGGAAATCCGCTTCGCCCGCATCCTCTGGAAGCGGCCGTGGCCGACACGCCTCATGTCATTGTTCGATCGGCTCGTCACCAACATCGGCCAGGTCATGGCCTACACCAGCATGGGCCTGCTGCCGCTCGTCATCGCGCAGGACCCGACGATCACCGCGCCGATGTTCGCTACCGTGGGCACCGCTTCGCTCTTCCACGTCCTGTACTACCTGCGCAGCGAGCGTTCCTTTCACTTTCTCTACGGCGTGCTCTACGCGTACTTCTCTTCCCTGGCGCTCTTCTGGATCTTTCCGTACGCGGTCGCCACGGTGCGCTCCCGAGGCTGGCTGACGCGTTGACGCGCAGCTGGGGCCGCAGGCGCCGCAAGTCCGCCCCGCTCCAGGGACGGGATGTCGCCGATTGCCGTCACGGTTGCGAAGCTGTCGGAACCGGCTAAGGTAGGAGGCGCTGCCGCGAGACTTCGGCCACTGGGAGGCGCCATGACCCGATACCCCCTCAAGGGAAGCGAGCGAGATCTCCTGCCGGGCGCGCGCGTGCTCGGATCCGCGGATCCCAACGAAAGACTGGAGGTTTCGCTCATCCTTCGGACGGGCGATCCGCCCGCTTTGCGCGAGCGCATGGCCCAACTCGCCCGAGGCGAGCGGCTCACCCCGTTGTCTTGCGAGGAATTCGCTCGAGCGCATGGCGCCAACGAGCCCGACCTCGCCGCCGTCAGGGAGTTCGCGCGCTCGCAAGGTCTCGCCGTGGTCCAGGAGCATGCCGGGCGCCGCACGGTCGTCCTGGCGGGCACCGTGTCGCAAATGAATGCCGCGTTCGGCATCCGGCTGTTGCGCTGTGAGCACGCCGCGGGCACTTATCGTGGACGCCAGGGCGCGGTCCAGCTCCCGCTGGGACTGCAGGACATCCTCGTCGCGGTGCTGGGCCTGGACAATCGACCGCAGGCCCGGCCGCATTTTCGGATCAGGACGGGACCCAGGAAGCGTAAATCCCGCGCTGCCAGCCCTCCGGCCACCTCCTTTACGCCCGTGCAGCTGGCCTCTCTCTACAACTTTCCCGCCAGTGATGGCCGGGGACAGTGCATAGGCCTCATCGAACTCGGCGGCGGCTACCGACCGCAGGACCTGAGCGCCTATTTCGGCCACCTCGGATTGCCCCTGCCCACCGTCACCGCGGTATCGGTCGATCACGCCGTCAACCAGCCCACCGGCGATTCCGGTGGACCCGACGGTGAAGTGGTGCTCGACATCGAAGTGTCCGGGGCGATCGCGCCCGCCGCCACCCTCGCCGTGTACTTCGCACCCAACACCGATGCCGGGTTCCTGGATGCCGTCACGACCGCCATTCACGACACCGTCAACAGGCCCTCGGTTGTCTCGATCAGCTGGGGCTCCGCGGAGCCCGACTGGACTCCACAGGCGATGACGGCCATGGACGAGGCGTTCCAGGCGGCTCTCGCCATGGGCATCACGGTCTGCGTCGCCGCGGGCGACAGCGGCGCGACCGACGGGGTCGCCGATGGACACAACCACGTGGACTTTCCCGCATCGAGCCCTCACGCTCTGGCCTGTGGGGGCACCAGCCTCAATGCCACGCAGACCTCCATCTCGGGCGAAGTCGTCTGGAACGACGGCAATCCTGCCGCGGGAGCCACGGGCGGCGGGGTGAGCGCCTTCTTCGCGCTGCCCCCCTGGCAGGACGGAATGGACACCACCAGCGTGCAGGGTACGCGAGCCCCTTTGACCAACAGAGGGGTTCCCGATGTGGCCGGGGACGCCGATCCGAACACCGGGTACCAGGTGTTGGTGGATGGTGTCAGCGCAGTGTTCGGCGGTACGAGCGCCGTGGCTCCACTTTGGGCCGGCCTCCTTGCGCGCATCAACACGCTGACCGCACGTCGCGCCGGATACGTCCAGCCATTGCTCTACCCTGACAACGGCGGCTTCCGGGACATCACCAAGGGCAACAACGGCGGCTATCAGGCGTCGGCCGGATGGGACGCGTGTACCGGACTCGGCAGCCCGAAAGGCCAACAGCTCGCGACCATCCAGGGTCTGTAGGGGCAAGGCTCAGCCCGAAGCCCGGACCTCCACCCCGAGCGGCCTGCGCGGCTCGCGCCGCCCACGCCAGCTCACTGGCGCGCACGGTGGGGTCAACCATGGGCGTCGCGCCGCTCGGCGCGGTGTTTTCCATTGCGCACGGCGGACCGGCAGGGCTCTGGTGGGCGGCGGCTTCCGCTCAGGCCCCGGGCGGTGAGTCCCCGGGCCATTGAGGCAGGCCGTCGGTGATGTCGTAATAGTCGCCCTTGTCGGCGACGAAGATGTGCACGGCCGCCCTCAGGCCCGTCGGCCGATCCAGTGTGCCCGCCCAGATGCTGATGTGATCGCCATGCGCGGGCTCCCAAAACAACTGCGAGCCACAGGTGCCGCAGAAGCCCCGGCGCGCGCTCGCGGAGGACTGGTACCAGCGAAGCGTTCCGGACGACAGCAGCCGCAGATGCGCCGGTGCGCAAGCGGTGGCGGCGTCGAAGTGTCCGCCCGAGCGGCGGCACATCGTGCAATGGCAATAAATGACCGGACGCAGCGGACCGTGGACCTCGAACCGCACCGCGCCACAGAGGCACTGGCCGCGCGCCACGGTGTCCTGGGAGCGCTCGACGGGAGACTCGGACATATCCGCTCCTTTCAGATTTCCGCGTGCCCTTCCAGAAAAAACACACAGGTTCCCTCCAGTTCGACCCGCTCGCCGCGAACGCGGCAGGTCAGCCCACCGCCAGAGGGCCGCTCGCGGTGTGAAAGGTCACGTGGGCTCTCCCGGGCTCCACCTTTTCCATGACCACCGCCGCGCTGGCGAGGGTGCCATGTCCGCACAGCGGCACCTCCACCGAAGGGGTAAACCAGCGCAGGCGGTAATCGACACCCTCCCGGACCACGAACGCGGTCTCCGACAGGTTGTTCTCGGCAGCGACCGCCTGCATCACGTCTTCGGGCGGGAAAGCCTCGAGTGGCATGACCGCGGCCGGATTGCCGCTGAACCGCCGTGAGGTGAATGCGTCGAGTTGGAAAAGAGGTACGCGCATCGCTCATGGGCCGCCGGCGGATGCCGACAGCTCCGCCACCGTCGCTTCCACCCAGGACTGTATCTCCTGATTGACTTCGCGCGGGTCGCGGCCGGCGGCGGCCACCGGTTTGCCGATGACCACCCGGATGGTGCCGGGCTTCTTGCGCAGCCCGCGCCGCGGCCAGAAGCTGCCCGCGTTGTGCGCCACAGGCACGAGGAGCCTGCCGGTCTCGCCCGCAAGCAGAGCGCCGCTCACGCCGTAGCGGCGCGTCTGGCCGGACGGCATGCGCGTGCCTTCGGGAAAAATGATGATCCAGTCGCCTTCGGCCAGCCGGTCCTTGCCCTGTGCGATCACCTGGCTGACGGCGGAATGCCCGGACTTGCGATCGATGGCGATGGCGTGAACCTGGCGGATGCCCCAGCCCATGGCCGGGATCCAGGTGAGCTCGCGTTTCAACACCCAGACCTGGCGCGGGAACACCAGGGACATGGCGATGGTTTCCCACGAGGAGGAATGCTTCCACAGCGCGATGTGATTGCCCGCGGGCAGGTTCTCCAGGCCCTCGATCCGGTAGTCGAGCCGGCAGGTCCAGCGCAGCACCGTGAGCAGCACCCGCGACCAGACCCGCACCAGCGCGAAGCGGCGCGGAAACGGCAGCATGGAGCAGGCGATCACGAAAAAGACCGAGTAGAAGAACGTCCACAGGAAAAGGAACACCGTGAAGACAAGGGAGCGGATAAATTGCATGACGAGAGGTTGGCAGTGATCCTGGCCGAAAGGTGGGTTTTGCGGATGATTCAACAGCCGATGCCGGTTACCCGGGCAGACGCGACAGGTCGGCCACGCCTGTAAACAATTCCCGCATCTGCGAGAGCAGCGCGAGGCGGTTCGCGCGCAGCCGCGGGTCCTCGTCCATCACCATGACCTGATCGAAAAACGCGTCCACCGCCGGCCGCAGCGCTGCGAGCTCCGTCAGCGCCCCGGCATAATCCCGCCGCGCCGTCGCCGCCGATACCGTGCCACGCAGCGGACTCAGCAAGCCGAACAACTCCTGCTCCGCCGGCAGCGACAGCAGCGCAGCGTCCACCTCCGCCGGGCGGCTTTCGCCGGCCTTCCTGAGGATGTTGGCCACGCGCTTGTTGGCCGCCGTCAGGCTGGCCGCCTCCGGCAGCCCCAGAAATCCGCTGAGCGCCTTGAGCCGCGCATCGAAATCCAGCGGGGAGACCGGCCGTGTGGCGAGCACCGCGTCGAACATCTCCGTGGTCACCGCCGGCATCGTCCCGCTGGCCCCGCCGGGGCTCTCGAGATAATGGGCGCGCAGCCGCTCGAGCACGTAGTCATAGAGATCGGCGGCTACCGCATCGATCTCGATGGCCCGCGCCGGTCTGGCCGAAGACACCGCGATCCGCTCCATGTCGGCCTGCGCGAGACGGACGGCCTGGCGCGCCAGCCCGGCCAGATCCAGATCGAGACGCTTCTCGAGCAGGATGCGGGTCAGGCCGATGGCCGCGCGGCGCAGTCCAAAGGGATCCTTGGTGCCGGTGGGCTTCTCGCCGATCGCGAAGATGCCCGCCAGGGTATCGAGCTTGTCCGCGACCGCGAGCAGCGTGCCGGTGGCGGTGAGCGGCAGCGAATCACCCGCGCCGCGCGGCAGGTAGTGCTCGCGGATCGCGGTGGCCACTTCCGGATCCTCTCCGTCGGCCACCGCATAGTGGGTACCCATGATGCCCTGCAGCTCCGGAAACTCCCCGACCATGGCGGTCAGCAGGTCGCATTTGCAGAGGCTCGCCGCGCGTTCGGCCTGCTCCGCCGGCTCACCGAGCGAGGTCGCCACTTCGCTCGCGAGCGCCCGGATGCGGCGGGCGCGATCGCCGAGCGAGCCGAGTTTTGCCTGGTAGGTGACCCGATCCAGGCCCTCGATGCGCGCGGCGAGCGGGCTTTTGCGGTCTTGCTCCAGGAAGAACGCCGCGTCGGCGAGCCGGGGACGGACCACGCGCTCGTTGCCCTCGACCACCTTGGCGGGCTCGCGGCTCTCGAGGTTGGCCACCGCGACGAAAAAGGGCAGCAGTCCCCCGTTCGGGGCCTGCACGGGGAAGTAGCGCTGGTGATCCTCCAGCGTGGAAATCAACACTTCGCGCGGCAGCTGCAGGAAGCGCGGCTCGAAGCGTCCGGCGAGCGGCACGGGCCACTCCACGAGCGCCGTGACTTCCTCGAGCAGCTCATCGCTCATGAGCGCCTGGCCGCCGAGCTCGCACGCCAGGGCCGACACGCGCTCGCGCACCACCGCGCGTCGCGCCTCGAAGTCCGGCAACACATGCCCCCGTCTGGTGAGCGTGCGCTCGTAGGCGGCCGGACTCGAGATGCGTAGAGGCTTCGGCGCATGGAAGCGATGCCCCCGCGTCAGATTGCCTGACGCCGTGTCGAGCAGCGTCGCCGGCACGACTTCCTTGCCGTACAACAGGACGATCCAGTGAACCGGCCGTACGAATTCGGCCTCGCCAGAGCCCCAGCGCATGCGCCGGGGGATGGGCAGCGCATCCAAGGCGCCCTGCACCAAGCCCGGCAACAGCTCCATCGCGGCGGCGCCCGGCCTGAGGCCGGTGTAATAGAGGAACGCGCCCTTGGCTTCCTCACGGCGCGCGAGCATCTCGAGCGCAACGCCGCAACTTGCGGCGAAGGCCTGCGCGGCCCGCGTCGGCTGCCCGGCGGCATCGAATGCGGCGCTCACCGGCGGCCCGCGCCGTTCGATCTTCTGGTCGGGCTGGCGGGCCGCAAGGCGTTTGACGAGCACCGCCAGCCTGCGGGGTGAGGCGAAGGACCGGATGTCACCGTGGGCGAGGACAGCCTTGGCCAAGCCTGCCTGCACTGCGGCGGCGAACGCGCGCTCCAGCGTGCGCAGCGCCTTGGGCGGCAACTCTTCGGTGCCGATCTCGATCAGCAAGTCGCGCTTCTCGAGCATCATGCGCCCGCCTTGTGCAGCATGGGAAAGCCGAGCGTCTGGCGACTCTCGTAATAGGCCCGCGCCACCCCGCTCGCCAGCGCGCGCATGCGCAAGATGTAGCGTTGCCGCTCCGTCACCGAGATGGCACGGCGGGCATCGAGCAGGTTGAAGGTGTGCGAGGCCTTGAGCACCTGCTCATAGGCCGGCAGTGGCAGGCCGTCTTCGAGCAGCGCCTTGCAGGCGCGCTCGTGGTCCTCGAAATGACGGAACAGGGTCGGCACATCGGCCCGCTCGAAGTCGTATTTCGATTGCTCCACCTCGTTCTGGTGGAACACGTCACCATAGGTCATCCTGCCGAGCGGGCCGTCGGTCCAGAGGATGTCGTACAGACTCTCCACCCCTTGCAGGTACATGGCCAGCCGCTCGAGCCCATAGGTGATCTCGCCGGTGACCGGCCGGCAGTCGAGGCCGCCGACCTGTTGGAAGTAGGTGAATTGGGTGACCTCCATGCCGTTCAGCCAGACTTCCCAGCCCAGCCCCCAGGCGCCGAGCGTGGGGGACTCCCAGTTGTCCTCCACGAAGCGCACGTCGTGCACCAGCGGATCGAGGCCGAGGGCGCGCAGGCTGCCGAGGTACTGCTCGAGGATGTCCGCCGGTGAAGGCTTGATGACGACCTGGAACTGGTAGTAGTGCTGCAGGCGGAAGGGATTCTCGCCGTAGCGGCCATCCGCCGGCCGGCGCGAGGGCTGGGTGTAGGCCGCGCTCCAGGGCTCCGGGCCGATCGAGCGCAGGAAAGTGGCCGTATGAAAGGTGCCCGCCCCGACTTCCATGTCATACGGCTGCAGCACGGCGCAGCCGCGGTCGGACCAGTACCGCTGCAGGGCGAAGATGAGCTCCTGGAAGGTGCGGGGCGCGGTGAGGGCGGGGGTCTTCATGGTGGCAGGGAACGAGCAAAACGGTCCGCGAGTATAGCGAAGGGTCTCAGCGAGTCGTCTATGTCGATCCGGGCGCAACGGGCCTCGAGCCCGGGGGTCCAGCGGTCACCGAGTTCCCTGCCGGATCGGAATAGGCTCGCCGGAGGGCATGGATGCCTGACGCACCATATTGGTGCAGTACTCCGAATACACGCACCGAACTGGTGCTCGTGGTCGTGCGATTCGCGTGTAACCCATTGATTCGATGCTATCCGTGACTTGGCACGCGACATGCACTATCTTGGTGCTCCGCCACCCAAAGCTCTAGAGCGGTAACGAGTGACCGGTCGCCTGCCCCAGGACTTTACGCAGCGGCGGCTCGGGCGCCGATGCGGCGGGCACCACCTATTCCTCCGGAGGCGATATGACACCGACCGATGTAATCAAGTTGATCAAGGAAAAGGAAGTCAAGTTCGCGGATCTGCGGTTCACCGATACCCGCGGCAAGGAACAGCACGTCACCATTCCGGCGCGGCTGGTCGATGAGGACCTGTTCCGTGACGGCAAGATGTTCGACGGCTCCTCCATCGCCGGCTGGAAGGGCATCAACGAGTCGGACATGATTCTCATGCCCGAGGCGAACACGGCGGTGCTCGATCCGTTCTTCGACGAGACCACCGTCAACCTCCGTTGCGACGTCATCGAGCCGGCCACCATGCAGGGCTACGAGCGCGATCCGCGTTCGCTCGGCAAGCGCGCCGAGGCGTACCTGAAGTCGACCGGCATCGCCGACGGCGCGATGTTCGGTCCCGAGAACGAATTCTTCATCTTCGACAGCGTCCGCTTCGGCAACGAGATGCGCGGCAGCTTCTACGCCATCGACTCCGTGCAGGGCGCCTGGAGCTCGGGCACGGAGTACTCCGAAGGCAACACGGGACACCGCCCCGGCATCAAGGGCGGCTACTTCCCGGTGCCGCCCGTCGACGCCTACCAGGACATCCGCTCGGCCATGTGTCTCGCGCTGGAGGAGCTCGGCCTGAAGGTCGAAGTGCACCACCACGAGGTGGCCACCGGCGGCCAGGGTGAGATTGGCGTCGGCGCCGGCAATCTGGTCATGAAGGCCGACCAGGTGCAGATCCTCAAGTACGCCGTGCTCAACGTGGCGCAGCGTTACGGCAAGACCGCCACCTTCATGCCGAAGCCGCTGGTCGGCGACAACGGCAGCGGCATGCACGTGCACCAGTCGCTGCAGAAAGAAGGCAAGGCGCTGTTCGCGGGCGACAAGTACGGCGGGCTTTCGGACCTGGCGCTGTACTACATCGGTGGCATCATCAAGCACGCCAGGGCCCTCAACGCCTTCACCAACGCCGGCACCAACAGCTACAAGCGCCTGGTTCCGGGCTTCGAGGCGCCCGTGATGCTCGCCTACTCGGCGCGCAACCGCTCGGCCTCGATCCGCATCCCCTGGGTGTCGAACCCGAAGGCCCGCCGCATCGAGGTGCGGTTCCCGGATTCGAGCGCGAACCCCTATTTCGCCTTCGCCGCCATGATGATGGCGGGCCTCGATGGCATCCAGAACAAGATCCACCCCGGCGAGCCCGCGGACAAGGATCTCTACGACCTCGAGCCGGAAGAGGCCAAGCACATCCCGACCGTATGCCACTCGCTCGACATGGCGATCGAGCACCTCGACAGGGATCGCGAGTTCCTGACGCGCGGCGGGGTGTTCACCAACGACGTGATCGACGCCTACATCGGCCTGAAGATGCAGGAGATCACCCGCTTCCGCATGGCCACGCACCCGATCGAGATGGAGATGTACTACAGCTGCTGAACGGACGGTGAGCGAGACACCATCATCCATGGCCGCAACGGCCTCCCGACGCGGGAGGCCCGCAATGGATGCGGTACCTCCGGGGACACAGGACGTGTCCCCGGCGACTTGCCATATTCTCCCGCCTTTGAACCCGCTGGCGGATCGGGCTATGCTGCACCCTCATGCGCGCCACCCGATTGACTCGTTCCCGGTCGCTCGTCCTGGCTGCCCTCATCTGCGCGGCGCCCGCCGCGCTGGCCGGACAGGGCCAGATCACGGTATACAAGTGGGTCGACGCCCACGGCGTCATCCATTACAGCGATCAGCCGCATGCGAACGCCAGGAAGGTGCAGATCACCGGCGCCCAGACCTACTCAGCGCCGCCTGCGGCGGCCGGACCTTCTTTATCAGCGGCCGCCCCGCAAGCCGCTTCCGCGCCGGCCTACCGCAGCTGCACCATTGCGCAGCCTCACGACCAGCAGATGCTGATGAACGCCTACAAGGCCACCGCGGTCGTACGGACCGATCCTGCGCTGCACGGCGACAACCACGTCAGGCTCTTCTTCGATGGCCGGCAGCTGCCGGGCCACGGACCCTCGTTCACCTTCCCGGTCAATCGAGGCCAGCATACGGTCTCGGCGGTCGTGGTGGACGGCTACGGGCAAATACTCTGCGAGACCTCGACGGTGACGTTCTACGTGCACCAGCCGTCGGTCCTCAATCCCCACAGTCCGCTCTATCATCATCCTCCCCCGCGCTAGGGGCGTTTTACGGAGTGCGCCGTGGCTTTTGACCACAGCGCCCCCTCCGCGCTCGCGCACTTCGATCCGGCGGGTCTCCTCGATGCCCTGTCGACGGGCATCATCGTGTTGGATGCGCAGCTGTGCGCCATTTACGCCAATGTCGCCGCCCAGGACCTGCTCGCGTTCAGTCTCAACCAGGCGCGCGGCCGGCCGTTCACCGACTTCCTGCATGAGGCCACCGGACTGAAGACCAGCCTGCGGCGGGCGCTCGACACCGGAGAGGGCATCGCCGACCGCGAGCTCACGGTGCGCCTGGCGTCCGCCCCACGCGAGGCGCGCACGCTCGATGTGACCATCACCCCGATCGAAGGGCCGGTCACGGGCACTCACCTGCTGCTCGAGCTCGCCGACGCCACGCAGCGCCAGCGCATCACCCGCGAAAACGACCTGCTGGCGCGACTCGACGGCAGCCGCCTCATGATCCGTCAGCTGGCGCACGAGATCAAAAATCCGCTCGGCGGCCTGCGCGGCGCGGCGCAACTGCTCGAGCGCGAGCTGCCCGCGCCCGGGCTGAAGGAATACACGCAGGTCATCATCGGCGAGGCGGATCGCCTCGCCGCGCTGGTCGACTCGATCGCGGGACCGAAGCGTGTGCCGCAGAAATCGCTGCTCAACGTGCACGAGATCTGCGAGCACGTCTACCGGTTGCTGCGCGCCGAGGCGGGCGAACAGATCGTCATCGACCGCGACTACGACCCGAGCCTGCCGACCGCCTCCCTGGATCGACATCAAATCATTCAGGCGCTGATCAACGTGCTGCGCAACGCGCTGCAGGCGCTCGGTGGGAGTGGCCGGATCGTGTTGCGCACCCGCGCGCTGAGCGGCGTGAGCATCGGGTCGGCCAGGCACCGGCTGGTGGCAAGCGTGCAGGTGCAGGATGACGGCCCCGGCGTTCCGCAGGAGTTGCGCTCGAGCCTGTTCTATCCCCTGGTGACCGGCCGTCCCGACGGCACGGGCCTCGGACTCGCGGTCGCGCAGGAGCTGGTGTGCCGCAATGGCGGACTGATCGAATTCGACAGCGAGCCCGGCTGCACGGTGTTCACGCTGCTGCTGCCGTTGGGGGAGGCATCATGACCGCGGCGCTTCGTGTCTGGCTCATTGACGACGATGCCTCCATCCGCTGGGTCCTCGAGCGCGCCCTGCGCAACGCCGGGATGAATCCCCGCGCCTTCGAGGCCGCCGAACCCGCGCTCGATGCGCTGCGGCGCGATGCGCCCGATGTGCTGATGACCGACATCCGCATGCCCGGCCGATCGGGCCTCGAGCTGCTCACCCGGATACGCGAATCGCGACCGCTGCTGCCGGTCATCGTCATGACCGCCCACTCCGATCTCGGCAGCGCCGTGTCCGCCTACGAAGGCGGTGCCTTCGAATACCTGCCGAAACCCTTCGACATCGACCAGGCGGTCGCATTGGTGCGGCGCGCGGCGAACGCCCAGCCCCAGGGCGCGCCCGACGGCGGCACCGAGGCACGCATCCCGGAGCTGCTCGGCACGGCGCCCGCCATGCAACAGGTATTCCGCGGTATCGGTCGCCTGTCGCGCTCGAGCGTCTCCGTGCTGATCACCGGCGAGTCGGGCACCGGCAAGGAGCTGGTGGCGCGCGCGCTGCACGATCACAGCCCGCGCGCGGGCAAGCCGTTCATCGCCCTCAACACCTCGGCCATTCCCGGTGACCTGCTCGAGTCGGAGCTGTTCGGCCACGAGCGTGGCTCGTTCACCGGCGCCGATGCCCAGCGGCGCGGCCGCTTCGAGCAGGCCGACGGCGGCACGCTGTTTCTCGATGAGATCGGGGATATGCCGACAGCGTTGCAGACGCGGCTGCTGCGGGTGCTTGCGGAGGGCGAGTTCTACCGTGTCGGTGGCCAGACCCCGATCCGTGTCGACGTGCGCGTCATCGCCGCGACCCACCAGAATCTGCAGGACCGGGTGACACGCGGTCTGTTCCGCGAGGATCTCTATCACCGGCTGAACGTCATCCGGCTGGAACTGCCGGCGCTGCGCGAGCGTGCCGAGGATATTCCGTTGCTGCTGCGGCACTACCTGCGCCTGGCGGCTCGCGATCTCGGTGTGGAGGCGAAAGTGCTCGCGCCCGAGGCCGAGCAGAGGCTCTCGGGTTATCGCTGGCCAGGCAACGTGCGCGAGCTCGTCAACATCTGCCGGCGGCTGTCGGTGTTGGCGCCGGGGAGCGAGATCCACGGGGATGACCTGCCGCCGGAGATCGGCGCCGCCGGGGACACCGCCTCGGACTCCGACTGGCAGAAGGCGTTGACGGCCTGGGCGGACCGGCAGGCCATGAACGGCCAGGGGGCGCTGCTCGATCAGGCGCTGCCGGCATTCGAGCGCATCCTGATCCGCGCGGCGCTCAAGCGCACCCAGGGTCATCGTCAGGAGGCGGCGAAGCTCCTCGGCTGGGGTCGCAACACCCTGACCCGGAAGCTCAAGGAGCTGCGGCTCGAGTTCCCGGAGGCGGGCGCCGGGCCGGATCCGGCGCGCGGCTCGTCCTAGCGACGCCGTTCAGACTCGCAGCGTCCCGGTCAGCTCGGTCACGCTGTTGAGTCCGTGCTCGCGCAGATAGTCCGCAACCCCGGCATTGATGCGCTTGCAGACCAGCGGATCGTAGAACAGCGCGGTGCCCACCCCGACCGCCGTGGCGCCGGCAATCAGGAATTCGATGGCGTCCGTGGCGCTTACGATGCCACCCTGGCCGATGATAGGGATACCGTGTCTGCGCGCCACGTCGTACACCTGGTGCACCTTGAGCAGCGCGATCGGCTTGATGGCGGGGCCCGAGAGTCCACCCTGGATGTTGCCGATCACCGGCTGGCGCGTGTAGGCGTCGATGGCCATGCCCATCACGGTGTTGATGACCGAGAGTGCGTCGGTCCCGGCCTCGATGCAGCGGCGGGCGTTCTCGCGGATATCGGTCTGATTCGGCGAGAGCTTGGTGATGAGGGGCTTGCCCGTCACCCGGCGGCAGGCCTCGACCACCTGGGCCGACATGTCGGGGTAGTTCCCGAAGGCCACGCCGCCCTCCTTGACGTTGGGGCAGGAGATGTTGATCTCGATGGCGTCGATCGGTGACTGATCGAACAGGCGCGTGACCTCGGCGTATTCCTCGACCGTGGAGCCCGACACATTGGCGATGAAGCGCGTCTCGGCGAACTCGAGCCCGGGGAGGATCCGCTCGATGACGTGCACGGCGCCCGGATTCTGCAGGCCGATGGCGTTCAGCATGCCCGCGGAAGTCTCGGATACGCGGTGCGGCGGATTGCCGAGCCGGGGAGCGAGGGTGGTGCCCTTGAGCACCACGGCGCCCGCATCCTGGTTGGAGAAGCCCTCGATGCGGGTGTATTCCTCGCCGAAGCCCACGCAGCCGGAGAGCAGCACGATGGGCGAGGCGAAGTGCAGGCCGCAGAACTTGAGTTTGAGGGAGTCGCTCATCGGGCCATTATGGGTCATCAGCGCATCGGCCATCCGCCACCGTCTCCCGGACGGTGGATGTGGATCTGGATCCGCCCCTTGGGGCCGATCAGCCAGGACGCCAGCCACCCCACGATCCAGACGATGAGCGCGGTCTCGAAGGCCGCTGCGAACCCCGCGATGTGAAATCCCGGCAGCATCCAGGCCACGAGCGCCAGCATGCCCGCATTGACCACCAGCAGGAAGATCCCCAAGGACAGCACGGTGAGCGGCAGCGTCAGCAGGATGACGATCGGACGCACCACGGCGTTGACGAGACCCAGCAGGAGTCCGGCCAGCACCAGGGTACCGGCGTCCTCGATGCGGATGCCAGGCACCCATCGCGTGGCGACCCAGAGGCCGAGCGCGCTGATCACGGCGCGCAGTAAGAAGGCGGTCACGGGTGCTCCCGGTGAGTGTCGTGCAGCAGGGCTTTGAGGCGTGTCAATGCCGCCTGCCAACCGGTCCTGAGACGCATGTGGTGAACGTCCCATTCGGGCGAGCCCGGAACGCCCGAGCCCAATAACCGCAGGATGGTGCCCGCGTGCGCCGGTTCGAGCACGAAGTCATCGACCAGGGCGCTGTCCGCCGGCGGAAGCGAGGCCGCGGGCAGATAGATGAGCCGCAGCCTCCGGTCCGGCTCAAACACATCGATGCAGGCTTCGAGCTCCGTCACCCGATCGACGCAGGCTCGGAACAACCCCCCGGGACGCGCGCTGATGTGGGCATCGGGCGAGCACCACAGGGCGAGCAGGGACGGATCGGTCAGCGCTCGCCAGACCACCTGCACGTCGGTGCGAAGGTCGAGTCTATGGGCATAGCCCCGGGTCTTCTCCATGGGCGCTATTGTGCCATCACCCGGCGTCCGGTTTCGCCTATGCTAGCGGCTCCTGCGGGAGGTTCATATGGCGCTCGTGCATCTGGTCATCGCCCTGGCCCTGGTGGAGTTTTTCGTCTTCGGCGCCGCAGTCGCCAAGGCGCGCGCAAGGTATGGAGTAGCGGCACCCGCAACGACGGGGCACGAGATCTTCGAACGTTATTTCCGGGTGCAGATGAACACGCTCGAGCTGCTGGTCATGTTCATCCCGGCGATCTGGATCTTCGCCCGATACATCAGCGCGCCGGCCGCCGCGGCACTCGGCGTCGTATTCCTGGTCGGCAGAGTGATCTACTTCCGATCCTATGTGAAGGAGCCGAAGTCGCGCGAACTCGGGTTCGCGCTCTCGGCCGGACCGGTCATGTTCCTGCTGATCGGCGCGATCTTCGGGGCAGCGCGCAGCGCCTGGCTGCACCACTGAGGCGGGCTACCCGATCTCCGACTTGATCGGCCGGGTCATCAGCTCGCGCACCGCATCCCGGGCCGGGACGCTCTCGTAAAGAACCCGATAGATGCTCTCGCAGAGCGGCATCTCGACGCCCGCCCGAGCGGCGACATTGCGCAGCGCGTGCGCGGCGGGATAGCCTTCCACCACCTGTCCGATCGTTTGCAACGCCTCCGCGGGCGTCCCGCCACCCGCGAGCCGCAGTCCGAATCGGCGGTTGCGCGATTGATCATCGGTGCAGGTGAGCACCAGGTCGCCGAGGCACGCCAGGCCCATGAAGGTCTCGCGTTGCGCCCCGAGCGCCACACCGAGACGCATCATCTCCGCGAGTCCGCGGGTGATGAGTGCAACCCGCGCATTGGCGCCGAAATCCAGGCCATCGGACAGGCCTGCGCCGACCGCCAGCACGTTCTTGACCGCCCCGCCCACCTCGACTCCCACGATGTCGGTGGAGGTGTAGACACGGAAATTCGTCGAGGACAGATCCTGCGCCAGCGCCTGGGCGAACGCCGCATCCGGGGAGCCAACGACCATCGCGGTGGGCAGTCCTGCGCCGACCTCGCGCGCAAAGGTCGGTCCCGAAAGGACCGCGACCGAGCGCTTCGGACCCAATACCTCGCGCGCAACCTGGTGGGGAAGCAAGCCGGAGGTCAACTCGAAGCCCTTGGTGGCCCACGCGAGCTGCGTTTCGTCCGCAAGCAGCGGCCGGATCGCGGTGAGCATCGCGCGAAAAGCGTGGCTCGGCACCGCGATCAGCAGATCCCGCGCACCGCCAAGCGCGCACGCGAGATCCGCCTCCACGGCAAGCGATTCGGGAAACGTGCCCGAGGGCAGGTAGCGCTCGTTGCGCCGCTCCCGAGCCATGACCGCGAGGCGCTCGCGGTCACGACCCCAGAGCCGCGTCGGACGGCCGCTGCGTGCGAATTGCACGGCGAGTGCCGTTCCCCACGAGCCCGCGCCGAGCACGGCAACGGGCAACTCATTCCCGGCGGTGCTCATGCCTCGAGGACTTGCGGGCGGCCTTGCCGCTTCAGTTCGCCTGTTCCACCGGGATGGACTGCGTCGGGTTCTGGTTGGCCGCGTACAGCGCGTCGAAGTTCACGGGAGGCAGCAGGAGCTGCGGAAACCCGCCGAGGGTGATGAGCTGCGAGACCTGCGCCCGCGCATAGGGGAACAGCACGCCCGGGCAGACGGCGCCGATGGCGCGCTTGGTGTCCTCCTCCGAGAGGTTACGCAGTACGAACACGCCGGCCTGTTTGACCTCCACCAGGAACACCGTGGTCTCGCCCTGTTTGGCCGACACGGTCACCGTCAGGACGACTTCCTGAATCTCGGGCGCGAGCACGGTCACGCCGGTGTGCAGATCGAGATTGATCTGCGGATTCCAGTTGCCTTCACCGCGCGGGCCGTTCGGGGCCTCGTACGAGCAGTCCTTCAGGTAGACGTGCTGCAGGTGCAGGATCGGGCCGGTGGCCCCTTCGGGTGCCGGCGCGGTGCCGGCGGCTTCATTCGCCATGTGTCAGACTCCGGGTTTCAACAGTTTGTCGAGGCCGCCTCGGGCATCGAGTTCGTAAAGATCGTCGCATCCGCCGACATGCATCTCGCCGATGAAGATCTGCGGCACCGTGTGCCGCCGGCTGCGCGCGAGCATCTCGGCGCGCGCCTGCGGGCGGGTGTCCAGGTCGATTTCCTCGAAGGCGACGCCCTTGCGCTGCAGCAGCTCCCGGGCTCGCGCGCAATAGGGACACCAGGCGGTGGCGTACATGAGCACCCCAGGCTGCTTACCCGGTCCCTCCTGGGCCTCGCCCCCGGGGAGCTTCGGCTGAGTCGCGTTCAAAATCGCTCCCGGCGATTATTCATGCCTTCTGACCCGCATCCCTCTCCACCGGCAGATGCTCCGCACGCCACGCCGACAGCCCGCCGCGCAGATTGACCGCCTGGTCGAAACCTTGGGCGCGCAGCTGCCTCACCGCCGCGGTGGCAAGCGAGCCGCGGTCACAATATACGATCAGAGGCTTCTGCTTGTGCTTCTTCAGCAGCTCGCCGCCCTTCAAAATCTGCTCCCCGTCCATGCGCCGCGCGCCGGACAAGTGGCCCGCCGCATACTGTTCCAGTGGGCGCAGGTCGATCGCCAGCGCGCCGCGGTTCATCAGCTGGATCGCCTCCTGGGGCGAAACGGAGGCGAAGCTTTCGCCGCGAGCACGCATCTCGATCACGATCGCGACCACCGCCACGGCAAGGGTCGCCGCGACCAGCCAGAGATGAGCGTGCACGTATAGGATGAGATGGTCCATGAAAGAGGTGCAGAAGACCGTATCGGCCGTAAAAAGGTCGCGCATTATAGCGTTCCTATGCAATACGGCATGGCTCATTGGCAGTCGAGGCCCCGCTCGAGGATGGCCCGTACCGCGATCCGCCTGATTCTGGCCGCGCTGATGCTCGGTCTGGGGCTGCCGCCGGCATCCGCCGTGCCTCCGCAGGTCGCGGCCCGTCATGCCCAGGCGCAGCTGCGGGCCGTGCAGGCGCAGATTGCGCGCGTGGCCCGGCAGGTGAGCCAGTCAAAGATCGAGCAGGGGCGCCTGACCCTCGCGCTGCGCGCGAGCGAGAGAACGGCCGGAACGGCTCGGGCGGCGCTCGAAGCGCTCCAGCAGCGTCGGGTGTCCGATGCGGCCCAGCGCACGGTTTTGGCCACTGAAAAACAGCAACGCGAGACAGACCTGGCGCGCAACCGCAACGCCCTGACCGGGGAGCTGCTCGCGGCCTATCGGATTGGCCGGGAAGGGCCGCTCAAGCTGCTGCTCAACCAGGGCACACCGGGCCGCATGAGCCGGATGTTCGCGTACTACAGCTATTTCAGCCAGGAGCAGGCACAACACATCCATGCCATCGAGGCGGACCTGAGGCGGGTCGATCAGCTCGACGCCCAGTTGCGGGACGAGGATGCGCAGCTCGCCACCCTGCAGCGGCAGCGCCAGGCGCAGTTCACCGCGCTCGAGCAGGCCAACACACGCCGTGAGCACGTTCTCGCGGCCATCGAGGCAAGAACGCGTACCGGCACCGAACGCCTGACCCTGTTGCGTCGGCAGCAGATGGCGTTGCAGTCATTGCTCGCTGCGCTGCGCCGCGCCGAGGCGCGGCTGCCGGCCGAGCACGAGCACTTCGGACGCCTTCAGGGCCACCTGCCCTGGCCGGTCGCCGGAAGGCTCATCGCCCGCTACGGCCAGGCGCGGGCCGGCGGTCTGCGCTGGGACGGGGATGTGATCGCCACCCGCATGGACGCGCCGGTGCACGCCGTGGGGCCGGGCCGGGTGATCTATGCCGATTGGCTGGCGGGACTGGGCCTGCTCATCATCATCGATCATGGCGGGGGCTACATGAGCCTCTACGGGCACAATGACCACCTCTACGCGCAAGTGGGCCAGCAAGTGGCCGCCGGCCAGATGATCGCCGAGGCGGGTGACAGCGGCGGGGCCAGCCGGCCGGAACTGTACTTCGGCATTCGCCGGGGCACCCGGCCCGTCGACCCGCGGCTGTGGCTGGCGCGTCATGCCCGGTGAGCCCGCCCCGACCGCCACAATGATCTGGGCCCGCGAACGAAGCGGGTAAACTGCGTCCATGATCGCCTGGCTCATTGACCTCGTGCTGCACCTCGACCGTCACCTGGCGGCCCTCCTCGCCCAGGTCGGCATCTGGACCTACCCCATCCTGTTCGGTGTCATCTTCGCGCAGACCGGGGTGGTGGTGGCGGTGTTCCTGCCCGGGGACTCGCTGCTGTTCGGCGTCGGCGCGCTCGCGGCCGTGGATACCACCGGCACCCTGAGCGCTCCCATCGCCTCGCTGGTGTTGGGTCTGGCGGCGGCGCTCGGCTATGCCGTCAACTACGGGGCGGGCCGGCTGATCGGCCCACCCGCCTTCAGCGGCCGTTACCGGCTGCTCAAGGTCGAGTACCTGCGCCGGGCCGAGGCGTTCTTCCTGCGCCACGGCGGTAAAGCCATTGCGGTATCGTGTTTCATCCCCGTCATCCGCACCTGCATGCCCTTCGTGGCCGGCATCGGCCAGATGCCCTACGCGCGCTTCCAGGTCTACAGCATCCTCGGCGGATTCCTGTGGGTGCTGCTGCTTCTCTGGGGCGGCTATTTCTTCGGCAACGTGCCGATCGTGAAACACAACTTCGGGCTCGTCACCGTCCTCATCATCGTGGTGTCGCTGATCCCGGTGGTGCTGCCGTTCCTCAGGCGCCGGCGCGAACCCGCGGCCGGGTAGCTTTATCCTGCAGCCTCGCCCGGCGCCTGGGACCCTCTCACCGCGGTCATCGCCTTTGCCGATTGGGCCCGGGACCGGTTCGTCACCAATACCCGGAAGTTCTGGGTCGAGGTCGACCATGCGTTGAACGGGGGATGAGAAATCCCCGTGAACAGTGCGCCTTGCTGACATATCCGCTTCAGATGGGGCTGATATCATTCACACGTGACCGCCATGTTCGACTACATCATCGTCGGGGCCGGGTCCGCAGGCTGTGTGCTCGCCAATCGGCTGAGCGCCGATCCGGCGATCAAGGTGCTGTTGCTCGAGGCGGGCGGCCGGGATGACTCCTTCCTCATCGGCATGCCGGCCGGAATCGGCCGGCTGATCACCCCTGATGTCAACTGGCTGTACCAGACCGAGCCGCAGGCGCACCTGCGGGACCGGCGCATGTTCTGGCCGCGCGGCAAGACCCTGGGCGGATCGAGCTCCATCAACGCGATGGTCTACATCCGGGGCCAGCGGCAGGACTACGACCATTGGCGGGAGCTCGGAAATCCCGGCTGGGGCTACGACGAGGTACTGCCGTATTTCCGCCGCTCGGAGAACAACGAGACCATCGACGGCGAGCTCCATGGCCGGGGCGGCCCGCTCAATGTCTGCGCGCGGCGCTACACCAACCCCTTGAGCCGGGTGTTCGTCGAAGCCGCGGCCGCGGCCGGCCTGCCGCACAACCCGGATTTCAACGGCCCTGAGCAGGCGGGGGCCGGACTCTATCAGGTGACGCAAAGAGCCGGCCGGCGGTGCAGCGCAGCCTCCGCCTACCTGCACCCGGTACGCGGACGGCCGAATCTCACCGTGCTGACCGGCTGCCTCGTGCATCGCGTACTGATGCTGGGCGGGCGGGCGGGTGGCGTCGCCTATGCGCGTGATGGTGTCCGCAGCGAGGCGCGTGCGGAGCGCGAAGTGCTCCTTTCGGCCGGCGCCATCAACTCACCGCAATTACTGTTGCTCTCGGGGATCGGCCCGGCGCCGGAGATCCGCTCCTTCGGCATCCCCGTGCACCAGGATTTGCCCGGTGTTGGCAGGGACCTGCAGGATCACCTCGACATCAACGTCATTCATGCCTGCACCGAACCGATCACGCTCGATGGCTCGGCGAGCGGGCTCGGCGCATTGTGGACGGCCATCCGGTTCGCGCTGTTCAAGAGCGGTCCGGGCGTCAGCAACGTCGCGGAGGCCGGCGGCTTCCTGTGCTCCGACGCCGCCGCACAGACGCCCGACGTGCAGCTGCACTTCATCCCCGCGTATGTCGTCGATCACGGCCGCCGGAAAATGCCCGGCCACGGCATGACGCTGCACGTGTGTCATCTGCGCCCGAAGAGCCGGGGAGGGATCCGGCTCGCCTCCGCCGACCCGGCCGCTCCGCCGCGCATCGATCCCCGGTACCTGTCGGACCCGAGCGACCTCCCTCCTCTCGTCGCCGGTCTTCGCCGCGCCCGCGCCATCTACGCGCAGGCGGCTTTCCTGCCGTACCTCGGCCAAGAGGTGTTCCCCGGACCGGACAGACAGTCGGATGCCGAACTCGGGGAGTTCATTCGCGCCGCCGCGGAAACGGAGTACCACCCGGTCGGAACCTGCAGGATGGGCAGCGACGCGCAGGCCGTGGTGGATGCGGAGCTCAAGGTGCACGGTGTCGAGGGACTTCGCGTCGTGGATGCCTCCATCATGCCCACCCTGGTGAGCGGCAACACCAATGCGCCGACCATCATGATCGCGGAAAAGGCTGCGGACATGATCCTCGGCCGCGGCGTGGCCGGCACATCAGGGCACGGGTTGATTCATCATGCGGTTTGACTATCTGGTGTTCATCGGAACTTTCGAGCCGTTCCACAACGGCCATCAGGCGGTGATCGCCCGGGCGCTCGCGCTGGCCCGCAAGGTGATCGTTCTGGTGGGCTCGGCCGACAAGCCGCGTACCACGCGCAATCCGTGGAGCGCCGCGGAACGGACCGCGATGATCCAGATGGCCTTCGGACAACAGATCTCCCGGCTCATGATCCGGCCACTGCGCGATCATCTCTACAACGACCCGCTCTGGGTCGCGGACGTCCAGCGCATCGTCTCGGAGACGGTCCAGTCCGACGGGGAAGGCCAGCACGTCGGGATCATTGGCCACGAGACGGACGCCTCCCGCTGCTGTCTGCGCATGTTCCCGCAGTGGGAATGCGTACGCTCGCCGGGCGTAGAAGGGATTTCCGCGGCTGATCTGCGCGAGCATCTCTTCAGCGGCGCCATGGGCGATGCGGGCAAGGACCTGCCGATCGAGGCCGCAGTGCCCGCGGCGGTCTTTCACATGCTGCGCGGATTCCGCGAGGGGCCACATTTCTCCCAGCTGCTGCGCGAATACCACTACTTCAAGGACTATCGCAAGGCTTGGGCGAACGCGCCTTTTCCGCCGACCTTCGTCACGGTCGATGCCGTGGTCATTCACTCCGGGCACGTGTTGCTCGTGCGCCGCAAGCATGAGCCGGGCAAGGGCCTGTGGGCCCTCCCGGGCGGATTCGTCGATGTCGCGGAGACGATCGACGACGCGGTCATCCGGGAACTTCGGGAAGAGACCGGAATACCCCTCCTCACCGATACGCTTCGTCTGGCCACCCGGCGCACACAGGTGTTCGACCATCCCGAGCGATCGCTGCGCGGCCGCACCATCACCCACGCCTACCACTTCGACATCCCGGGCGGCGATCTGCCGCCCGTGAAGGGTGCCGACGATGCCGAGCAGGCCCGCTGGGTTCCCCTCTGTGAGGCACTGCGGATGCAGGCTCAGCTCTTCGACGACCACTTCCATATCCTCGAGCACTTCATCGGCTGAGGCGATCCGGACGCCTGTCCGGTGGGTAATATCTCACCCATGCGCACTCAGCCCCTCGCCGGCCGCACCATCGCCGTCCCCGAGACCCGGGAGGTCGAAGTGTTCGCCGGGCTCCTGGAGCGGCGCGGGGCGCGAGTGTTGCGCTGTCCCATGGTGGCGATCCACGACGCGCCCGACCCCGGCCCCGTGCTCCACTGGAGCCGGCAACTCGCAGGGGGTGGCTTCGATGACCTGATCCTGCTCACGGGAGAGGGTCTGCGGCGCATTCTCTCCTGCATCGATCGTCACGAGCCGCCGCTGCGGGCGGGGTTCGTCGACGCCTTGTCCCGAGTCCGCAGGATCACCCGAGGTCCCAAGCCGGCCAAGGTCTTGCGTGAGCTGGGACTGACATCGGACATCGCCGCCGAGCGGGCTACCACCGACGGTCTCCTCGCCACGCTGCGCGCGCATGACCTGAGCGGCCATCGCATCGGCGTGCAGCTCTACGGCACCGAGCCCAATCGTCCGCTGGTGGCCTTCCTGGAAGGCGCCGGCGCGAAAGTGTGCACGGTGGCGCCGTACGTCTACGCGGATGCCGCGGAAAATCAGGCTGTGATCGCGCTGCTCGGGCAGCTGCGCTCGGGCGAAGTCGACGCCATCGCCTTCACCAGCTCCACCCAGATCGAGCGTCTGATCGGTGTCGCCACAGAAGAGACCGTCCGATCCGCGCTGGCGCGCACCCTGGTTGCAGCCGTCGGTCCGGTCGTCGCCGACACTTTGAACCGCCACGGCATCACGCCACAGCTCATGCCGGAGGCATCGTTCTTTTTGAAACCGCTGACGGCGGCACTGGAGGAGGCACTCGGCGCGTCCTCGAGCTAACCCATCATGCCCTCGGTGAGTCCCCCGATGCGCAGCGGACCGCCCGGCGCGTAGCCGCGATTGAGTTCGATCGCGCGCAGGCCCCCGATTTCCGTCAGCCGGGTCCCCTCCGCAATGCGCCGAGCGGTGGCTGATTCACGACCGAGCGGGTCGCCAGCCAGCCGCTCACCGCCACCAGCACGATCCCACCGGCGAATCCGATGGCACAGGCTCCGGGACTGAACGCGTAATGCAGATCGAGCACACGGGTCGTCAGGAACCAGGCCGCCACCGATGCCCCTGCCGCCGCGAGCAGGCCCGCCAGCGCGCCGAGCGCCGCGAACTCCGCCAGCACGCCCTGCAGCACCGTGGCGCGGCTCGCGCCGAGGGTGCGCAGCATGGCGCCCTCATAACGCCGCTCGTCGCGGCTCGACTGCACCGCGGCGAGGAGTACCGTCAATCCCGCGAGCAGCGTGAACACGAAGACGCTCTGCACCGCCAACACCGCCTTGTCCATCACCGCCCGGACATCGTTGAGCAGATCGTCGATGTCGAAGATGGACACACTGGGGAAGGTTCGGGCGAGCTGCGCCAGCGCGCGCGCCTGATCCGGTGTCAGGTAGGCGCTGGTCAGATAGGTGCCCGTCTCCTTCTCGAGCAGCCCCGGCGCGAACACAATGAAGAAATTGGGCTGAAAGCTGTCCCATTTAACCTTGCGGACACTCGCAACCCTCACTGTGAGGGAGTCCCCGGCGACGTCGAAGGTCAGCTCGTCCCCCAGACGCAGGCCGAGCCAGCGCTCGAATTCGGTGGCGATCGATACCAGCGGCGCGCCTCGCTCCGAGGGCGCCCACCACCGGCCCGCGACGATGCGATTGTCGGGGCCGAGGGCGCTGGCCCAGGAAAGGTTCTGCTCACGCGTGGCGAAGTGCTCGCCCCGGCGCCCCGGGAAGCGCATGGACTCGACCGGCCGCCCGTCGATGGCCGTCAGGCGCCCCCGGATCATCGGCAGCATGCGTGAGGTGCGCGCTCCATGCGAGCGCAGATAGGCGATGAAGGCATCGCGGCTCTGCGGCGGGATGTTGATGAAGAAGTAGTTCGGCAGGTCCGCCGGGAGCGATCCCCGCCAGGCTCCGTCCAGGTCGTTGCGGATGATCCCCAGGAGCAGCAGCGCCATGATCCCGACACCAAAGGCCACGATCTGCACCACACTGTCGATGCGCCGCCGGCCCAGGTTGGCAATTCCATAGCGCCAGGCCACACCCACGTGGCCACGCAGACGGGCAGCGGCCCTCACCAACAGCATGCCCGCCGCGAAGAGCAGCGCCAGGAACGCCGCCAGGCCGGCCGTGAACTCGAGGAACAGCCGCACATCGAGGACCACCCACGCGATGAGCGCCGCGATCACTCCCGCCGAAGGACCGAATGCGAGCAGCACCGAGAGCGGAGGTGGCCCGATGTCACGGCGCAGCACTCGTATCGCAGGCGTGCGGGACAGCCGCCAAAGCGGTGGGAGCGCGAAGCCGGCGAGCAGCGCCACCGCGGTGAGCAAGCCCATCGCGACCGGTGTCAGGCTCGCCGCGGGAAGGGTCCCGTGGGTCAACACGCCCCGCAGCGCATACACCAGCCATGCCTGGGCCAAATAGCCGATCGAGGCGCCGAGGAGCGAGGCGATCGCCGCCACGGCGAGAAGCTCCAGGGTGGTCAGCCGCAGAGTGAAGCGTCGTGTGGCCCCCAATGTCTTCAAGAGCGCAACCAGATCCAGATGGCGGGCGACGTACCGCCGTGCCGACATCGCCACCGCCGCCGCGCACAGCAGCACCGCCACCAGGCTCGCGAGGCTGAGGAATCGGTCGGCGCGACTCACCGCGCCGCCAATCTGCGGGCTGGTGTCGGCGATATCGCGCACCTGCTCGCCCGGCCGCAGGTGCGTCCGGAGCCAGGTCTCGAAGGCCGCGACCTGTCGAGGGTCACCGGAAAACAGTGCGCTGTATCGCACCCGACTGCCGGGCTGGATGAGCTGTGTGCGCGGCAGGTCCGCGGCGTTCATGAGCAGGTTGGGCACCAGGCTCGTGAACGTGCCGCCCTGATCGGGGCGTGAGATGAGCACCCGCCCCACCCTGAGTGTCGCGGCCCCGATACTGAGCTGCGAGCCCACGTGGCCGCCGAGGGCGGCGAGGAGTCTCGAGTCGGCCCACACCACCCCGGGAGGCGGAACGGCGCTGGCCGGCGTGCCTTGGGCGAAGAGGTGGGTTGCCACGAGGACTTTGCCACGCAGCGGATAGCCCGCAGTGACGGCGTAGAGATCCGCCAACTCACTTCGCTCGCCGTCGAATACGACGCTCAGCATGCCGGTGGCGTGAGCCCGGCTCAGGCCCATGCTGGCCGCCCGGACAAACACGGCGTCCGCGATGGGCCGCGCGGATTCCACACGAATGTCGGCCGCAAGCACCTGCGTCGCCCGCATCGCCACCGCGGCGCTGATCCGGCTCACCAGGAAGCCCACCCCCGTCAGCGCCGCCACGGCGATCGTCAGCGCGAGCAGCAACACCCCGAGCTCCCCGGAGCGCCATTCCCGGCCGAGCATCCGCAGGGCGAAACGGATTGAGCGCATGGTCAGACGATGCGCCCGGCGTCCATCCGCAGCACGCGCCGGCAGCGCGTAGCGAGTTCCTGGTCGTGCGTGACCAGCACCAGTGTCGTGTGAGAGTCGGCGTTCAACTCGAACAGCAGCTGACCGATGCGAGCGCCGGTGGTGGAGTCGAGATTGCCCGTGGGCTCGTCGGCGAAGAGCACCGCCGGGCGCGTGACGAAGGCCCTGGCCAGGGCGACACGCTGCTGCTCGCCACCGGAGAGTTGGCGCGGGTAGTGGCCGGTGCGGTCGGCGAGACCGACACGGCGCAGCGTGTCGAGCGCCGCATCGCGCGCTCCCGAGTGGCTGGCGAGCTCCAGGGGCAGCATCACGTTCTCGAGCGCCGTGAGCGCGGGGATCAGGTGGAAGGCCTGGAACACGAAGCCGACGCGCGCCGCCCTCAGCCGTGCCCGCCCATCCTCGTCGAGCGCCGTGAGATCGTGCCCCTCGAGCAGCACGCGTCCGCCGGTCGGCAGATCGAGACCGGCGAGCAAGGCGAGCAGCGTCGATTTGCCGGCCCCCGAAGGGCCGACCACCGCCATCGATTCGCCGCGGGCGATGTCGAGCGACACATCCTGCACTATAGTGAGCGGGCCTTCGGGACTCTCGACCCGCTTTACGAGGCGCTCCGCCGTGAGAACACCACCGACCATCCCGGGTGCCCGCGCGGCACCCGCCTGCCCGCCGGCGAATTCCTCGCGTTCGTGGGTTTTCGTGCTGGGTCTGGGATGGATGATCATCGCGCTCCAGTGTGCGGCGGCCACCAACCGGACCATCCTCGTGCTCGGTGACAGTCTGAGCGCGGCGCATGGCCTGCGCCCCGAGCAGGGTTGGGTGGCGTTGCTCGCCAAACGCCTGCGCAGTCAAGGGTACCGGTACACCCTGGTCAACGCCAGCCTCAGCGGTGAGACCACCACCGGCGGCCTCGAACGGCTGCCCCGCGAGCTGCGGGTTCATCGACCGGCCATCATGATCCTCGAGCTTGGCGCGAACGACGGCCTGCGGGGCCTGCCGATCACCCTGGCCGGGAAAAATCTCGCCGCCATCGTGCGCATGGCGCAGGCCGCCGGGACCCGCGTGCTCCTGGTCGGCATGCTCATTCCGCCGAATTACGGGCCACGCTACACGAAGCAGTTCGCGGCCCTGTACCCGGAGCTCGCGCGCACGTATCACCTGCCCCGGGTGCCCTTCCTTCTCGACAAGGTGGCTCTCGAGCCGCGGCTGATGCAGTCGGACGGACTTCACCCCACCGCCGCGGGCGAGCCCCTGGTGCTCGATACGCTCTGGCCGTACCTGAAGCCGATGCTGACCGACGCACGCCGAGTCCACCATTGAGGTGGCTGACGCCAAGCCGCGCGACCGGGTCGAGGCGGGGAGTCGAGCCGGCAGCCCCTGCAGTTGGTGCCGGAGGCGAGCTGCGTTATCGTGGGTACCTTTCGGAACCGGAGACCGCCCCATGACCGCGCCCGTCCCGACCGTTTCGAGTCCACCCCTTCCCGGCCGTTCCCCCCGCAAAGCCAAGGGGCTCATGCCGAGGGTCGCGGCCCTGGCTGCGGTACTCGCCGTGAGCTGCCCTGCGGCCTGTCCGGCCGCGCCGCCCACCGCGCGGAAACATATCACGCAACAGGACTTGCTCGTGACTCCGGAGGCTGCCTCTGCCGCCACGCCGCCCGCCGTGAAGCGTGCACTGCAGGCCGCCGTCGATGGCGCCTGGCGCACAGCCGCGTTCGTGGCGCGCGACAAGTATCGGCACCCCGTACAGACGCTGGAATTCTTCGGCATCCGGCCCGACATGCGCGTCGTGGAAGTGCTTCCGGGCGGCGGCTGGTACACCGAAATCCTGGCACCCTTGCTGCGCGCTCACGGTCAACTGATCGAGGCCACCGCCCCCGTGGCCGGCACGAGCGGCTGGGCGCATCGCTCGGCGCTCGCCTACGAGCACAAGCTCGCCGCCGACCCGGCGATCTATGGCAAGGTGCGCCTCGAGCCCTTCGAGCTGCCCGGCTATCTGCATCTCGGGGCGCCGGACTCGGCCGACATGGTGGTCACGTTCAACAACATGCACGATCTGATGTTCGCGAACGTGCACCACGAGGTGACTCCAGTATTTCTCGAGAAATTCCTGCGCAGCGCCTTTCGCGTGCTCAAGCCGGGCGGCGTTCTCGGCATCGTCGGTCATCGCGCCGCGCCCGGCACGCCGCTCGCCCAGTGCTTCCCGTTGGCGCGCCTGCCCCAGGCGTTCGTGATTCAGGAGGCCGAGAAGGCCGGCTTCCAGCTTGGCGGGACGTCCGAGATCCTCGCGAATGCGAAGGATCCGCGCGACATTCCGGTGTTCATGCTGCCGCCGTCGCTCGCGGACAAGAGTCAAGAGGCCCGTCGCAAGTACGCAGCCATGGGGTACGCCGACGATTACACGCTGAGGTTCGTCAAACCCGCAACCTGAACCGCGGCCGGCCCGTCAATCATGGACCCCGCTCGAATCGGTCATCGCGACATTCCTGGCCTCCCGGCCGGCGAGGGTCACGAGGGCGAGCGAGACGGTCACGATGCCTAGCGTCCATGCGAGCATCGAGGCGTAGTCGTTCCCGTGCCGCTCGGCGATCCCCGATTGCATGGGCGCGAGCAACGCCACCGCGAAATTGCCGATCTGATAAGCGAAAGCCGGCAGCATGGCCCGCACCCCGGGCGGTGAGAGTTCATTCAGATGCGCCGGTACGATGCCCCAGGCGCCCTGCACCATGAACTGCATGAGGAATGCCCCGAGCGCGAGCCACGGCACGCTCGGGGCGTAGGTCCACAGCGGTATGACGGGAAGCGCCAGCACCGCGGCCACGGCGATCGCTTTGCGCCGCCCGAGGTGCTCGGACAGCGAACCGAAGAAGATGCCGCCGAGCAGCGCCCCAACGTTCATGATCATGAGCAGGTCATCGGCCGTGGCGTCGCCGAGGTGCAGCTGCCTCAACAGGAACGGCTTGTACAGGTCCTGCGAGCCGTGCGAGAGGGCGTTGAAGAACGCCATCAGCACGATCATGTACAACACGATGGGCAGGTTGTTCCTCACGGCGCGCCACAACTCACCGGGCGAGGCCCGCTTGCGGTGCCGGCCGGCGAGCCAGACGGGCGATTCCGCCACGCCGCGCCGAATGTAGAGCACGAACAACGCCGGTATCGCGCCGATCACGAACATGCCGCGCCAGCCCACCGCCGCGAAGAACAGCCTGGAGACCGCCGCGGCGAGCAGGTAGCCGATGACGTAGCCTTCCTGCAGCAATCCGGAGAAGAATCCCCTGCCCTCGGCCGGCAGCGTCTCGAACGCCAATGCCGCGCCAACGCCCCATTCCCCACCCATGGCGAAGCCGAACACGGCGCGCAGCGCGAGCAACGTGGCGAGATTGGGCGCGAACGCGGAGGCCAACTCGACGAGCGCGAACGAGAAGACGTTCAGCATCAGCACCGGGCGGCGCCCGTACTTCTCGGCCAGCCATCCGAACACCAGCGCGCCGACCGGCCGCAGGGCGAGGGTGAGGGTGATGCCGAATGCCACCGCGGAGACGCGCGCATGGAAGTCGGCGCCGATCGAGCTCAGCGCCACGATGAAAATGAAGAAATCGAACGCATCCAGCGTCCAGCCGCCGAGGGCCGCGAAATAGGCGTGCCGCTGCGCTCCGGTCAGCTGGGAGAATCGCTTGAAGAATTTCACGACCGTTGCTCGAGCGCGGCCCGGCCGCGGAAGGCGCAGAGTAGCGAAGCACCCGGCCGGGGCGCCATAACTAATTCTGATGCATTGCCCGGCGGCGCGGGCGCCGAAGCCCGGCCGCGGGCGTCTATGAGCGGACGGTCATCGGCGGGTTTTCCTTGACCGCCCTGGAGGGCCGGAGCCGAGGCCGTTCACTGCACGCCGGCCATCAGCCGCCTCACCCGGGGGGTGAGCAGCAGCAACAGGACTCCGCCCGCGGTGCTCCAGAGAAAGAGCTTCAGGTACAGCGCGGGGAGTGTCGCCAGGTGATGCGCGTTGTAGTCGCCCGAGAGCAGCCCCGCGAGGAAACTGCCGAGTGCCAGGGTGAGGAACCACAGCCCCATCGTCTGGCCGGCGAAGCGTTTCGGCGCGAGCTTCGTCGTGGAGGACAGGCCTACGGGCGAGAGACACAGCTCGCCGCATGCGTTCAGGAAATAATTGGCCGTGAGCCACAGCAGCGACACCTTCACGCCGTGCATGACACGCAGCGCCGCCACGTACATCACGAACATGCCCGCGCCCATGAGCAACAGTCCCCAGGCGAACTTCGCCGGCGAGGACAGGTCCCGGCCGCGCCGCCCGAGACGCACCCACAGCGCCGCGAACACTGGAGCCAGCAAAATGATGAAGATCGGGTCGATGGTCTGAGTGACGCCGGCCGGCATCCTCCAGCCGAACAGCTGCAGATCGGTGTATCGCTGCGCAAAGAGCGTGAACGACCCGAACATCTGCATGTAGGCCATCCAGAAGACGGTGGAGGCGGTGAACAGCGCCATCATGGCGAACACGCGGTCGCGTTCCTGGCGGTCGAGGCCCCCGAAGAGCGCCATGTAAAGCAGATACGCCGCCATCAGAATGCCGACCGCCCAGGACACCCGGGCGTCAAGCGCCACCGCGTTCACCGTCACGGCACCGCTCAACATCAGCGCCGTGACGGCGCCGATCACGGCCGCGAAGAGGCCCAGGGCGAGCCAGGAGCGCGGCCGGGTGTTCACGGGGGTGGCGCCGGCGCGGCCGAGGTAGCGCTGTGTCGCCAGGAACTGAGCCACACCGAACAGCATGCCGAGGGCGGGCAGGGCGAAGCCCGCATGCCAGCCGTAGCGCTCGGCGACGATCGGCACGAATATCGGGCCGAGGAGCGAGCCGATGTTGATGCCCATGTAGAAAATCGAGAAGCCGGCGTCGCGCTGCGAGCCGCCCACCGGATACAGCTCGCCCACGGTCGCGCTCACATTGGGCTTGAGCAGTCCGACGCCGAGCACGTTGAAGACCAGCCCCAGGAAGAAAAGACGCGTGCCGCCCGAGGCGAGCAAGGCGTTGCCGGCGGTGATCAACACGCCGCCCGCGGTGACCGCGAGGCGCCCGCCAATCAGCCGGTCCGCTACCCAGCCGCCGAGGAGCGAGAGCAGGTAGGTGCCGCCGAAGTAGAGGCCGACGATGGCGTTGGCGCTCTGATCGCCGAACCCGAGGCCGCCGCGGCCGCTCGCCGCCACCATGAACAGGATCAGGATGGACTGTATCCCGTAATAGGTGAACCGTTCCCACATCTCCGTGAAGAACAGCGTCGCGAGTCCCCGCGGATGACCGAACAGGGTGGCCGATTGGGCCGTCGGGGTGCTCGCTTCCAGGGCTTCCGGTGTCGAGTTCATATCCAGAGTCATGCTCTTTAGGTGGATCGCGGGGTTTCCCCGGACATTCAGGACGTCGCGGCCCCCTCCTCATCGGCCGCATCGCGCTTGATACGCATCAGGACGCTCGCCATGAGCACGCCGCCTTCGTAGAGGAAGTACATCGGCACGGCCATCATGGATTGCGATACCGCATCCGGCGGCGTGATGAAGGCAGCCACGATGAACACCCCGAGCAGCACATACCCGCGGATGGCCTTGAGTTTCTCGAGCTTCACCAGATTCAACAGCACCAGCAGCACCACCGCCACGGGCAGCTCGAAGGCCGCGCCGAACGCGAGGAACATCACCAGCACGAAATCCAGGTACTGGCTGATATCGGTCATCATCGCCACATCCTTCGGCGTCGTGGCGGCAAAGAAATGGAACATCGCGGGGAACACTGCGAAGTACGCGAACGCCATTCCCGCGTAGAACAGGACGATCGAGGAGACCAGCAAGGGAAGCGCGAAGCGTTTCTCGTGCCGATACAGGCCCGGCGCCACGAAGGCCCAGACCTGGTAGAGCACGTACGGCATGGCGCCGAAGAGCGCGATGAAGAAGGCCAGCTTGAACGGCGTGGTGAACGGCGCCGCCACACCGGTGGCGATGAGGTGACTGCCCTTGGGCAACATCTGGAACAGCGGACGGGCCAGCAGCGTGAAGAGCTCGTTGGCGTAGAAGGCGCACGGAGCGAATGCCAGCCCCACCACGATCAGGGCACGGATCAGCCGTTCCCGCAGCTCGAGCAGATGGGAGATGAGCGAGCCCTCGGCGAGGCTCTCAGACTCTTGGCTCATGCGTATCCGCCGGGGGGTGGGCCGTTGCGGTCTCGGCAGGGCCCTGCATGTCCGGGGTCGCCGGCGAGGGCGCAGCGGGTTGCGATGGCTCGGTGTACACCGGGGCATCCGGCGGCAAGGGAGGCGGGACCGGGCGGCTGCGGCTATCCTCCAGGTCGATTTCCTCCTCGATCTGCTCCTGGAACTGGCGCGCCATGGCGCGCGCCCGGCCGACCCAGCGGCCGACCTTGCGGACCACGCCTGGCAGCTTCTCGGGCCCCAGCACGATGAGCGCCAGGACCAGAATCACCAGGAGTTCGGAGAAGCCGAAGTCGAACATGTCGCTTCAGAGCCCGCACCGGGCTCGATGCCCCGGCGCGCTCGCAGGCCGGCGAATCGCGCCGGACGGGCCCGTGCTCACGGGGCCTTCAGGCGTGCCGCTCGTTCTTCGGCGTCTGGCCGCCGCTCTTCCGCATCTCGGGAAACTCGGCGTCGGTGCCCTCGGACCGGAGCTGCCGGGGCGGGGCGGCTTCTTCCTTGTCGCCCTCGTTCACGGCCTTCTTGAAGCCTCGTACCGCATGACCCAGGTCGTCGCCGATGCTGCGCAGCTTCTTGCCCCCGAAAATGATCAGCACCACAACCAGAATGACCAGCAGTGTCTTGAAATCGAAATCCATAAGCTCTGGACTCCGCTTACGCGTGAATCAGGAAAAACTGGCCCATCATAGGCCAATTGCCGGTCTGCGGCCGAGAAAAGTTGGCTCAACCCCGTAGGGGAAATTGCGGATTCCCATCAGACCCTAAACTTCCCCGGATTCGAGCCAGAACGTCACCGGTCCGTCGTTGACCAGCTCGACCTGCATGTCCGCCGCGAACTTCCCGGCGGCCACCGGCGCGTGGACCGCGTTCGCCCGCTCCAGAAGGTACTCGAACAGCTCCCTGGCCTCCTCGGGGGCTGCGGCCGTGCTGAAGCCGGCCCGGGTGCCCTTGCGGGTATCCGCCGCAAGGGTGAACTGCGGTACCAGCAGCAGTCCTCCGCCAGCCTGGCGCAGTGAGAGGTTCATCCGTCCCGTCTCGTCCGGAAAAATGCGATAGGCGA
The DNA here is from genome assembly GCA_027317845.1 of Gammaproteobacteria bacterium. Lineage (GTDB taxonomy): Bacteria > Pseudomonadota > Gammaproteobacteria > Steroidobacterales > Steroidobacteraceae > 13-2-20CM-66-19. The sequence goes on along the minus strand of DAHVQK010000031.1, from coordinate 8,834 downwards.
GCAGGCGCTCGAGCAGGCGATCGGCGGCAGTGCGGCCGTCTCCCCGCCGCACACCGATCAGCGCCAGTATTCCGCGCTGGATCGCCCCGAGCGGCTTGCCGCCGGAACTCACCTCGGCCCGCCGCACGCGTTGAATGAGCCCGATCATGGTCGGGAAAGCCTCCGATGACCCCGTGCCTGCGAAACGATTCCGGGTTCCCTGCTCGCTCCGCTGGCGCCCGAGGCGGACACTCCGATAAGATCCGACACTGGTTTGCGCACTTGGCCGGAGATCACGATGTCGGAACTTTGGCTGCGTTCATCTGTGCGTTCGGGCGTGCGGGTCGCCACGGCGGTCCTTCTCGCCATCACCTGCGTCGGTGCCGCGGCCTCTGCGCAGCCGCCGCCCGTGGTCAACGCACAGCGGGGGAAAGTGCTCGGATACACCTGTCTGGGCTGTCACGGCATCAAGGGCTACCGGAATGCCTACCCCAACTATGCCGTACCGCGGCTGCGGGGCCAATCGGTGCCGTATCTCATTCAGGCGCTGCAGGAATACCGCAGCGGCAACCGCGCCTACCCCACCATGCATCTGCAGGCACTGTCGCTGTCCGACCAGGACATCGTCGATGTTGCCACCTACCTTGCCGGTCAGCCGGTCGCAGGCGCCAAGCCCGCGGCGGCCTCGGAAGTGCCGAAGGCCGCGGCGGTGTGCACCTCGTGCCACGGGAGCGACGGGATCGGGATCTCGCCCCTGTATCCGACATTGGCGGGCCAGCACGAAAGCTACCTGATCCGCGCTCTGCTGGAGTACCAGTCCGGCTACCGCAAGAACCCCATCATGCACTCCATGGAGGCCACGCTGAGTCCGGCGGACATCACGGTCGTCGCCGCGTACTTCAGCCACCTCAAGCCGGGTCTGCACACCGTGCCCCGGCCCGACACGCGCTGGGCCGCCAAGCGCTGAGACAACATGGCCTGGGGAGGGTGACCCCTCCCCAGGCCCAGGCTCTCATCGCTCTCCACCAGACCTGAGCATCCTGCAGCGCTCCATCGCGCGGGCCACCGTCCCGGTACCCGTCGCCGGCCCGCCCTGGCCGGCTTTCTCGCGGGCGGCCAGGGCGCGGCGCACTCCCTGCACCGCGCAAACCCTGGCTCTCCATCCATGGCCACCCGTTCGCCGCATCCGGCGAACCCCTGGCTCTCACCTTCTCGACTACTGAACCTGCAGTGGTACGAAGGTTCGCACGCCATCGCGCTGGATGAGCAGCGCCACATGGCCATGGGACTTCGATACCACCGTGTGCAGCTGCACGGCGCTCGAGAGCGGCTGCCCGTTGGCCGAGACCACGATGTCACCCGGCTGGATGCTGGCGTCCTGCGCCGGACCGCTCACCCCTTCGACCAGCAGGCCGCCGTGCACGTTGGCCTGCTGTTGTTCATCGGGCGTCAGCGGGCGCACGACGAGTCCGAGGCGCCCGCCCGGACGGTGCTGGCTCTGGGTCGCCGCCAGGGTATGGCTGCCCATGGCGCCGAGCTTGACGTTGATCTGCCTCTGGGCGTGATTGCGCCAGATCGTCAGACGCACCACCGTGCCGGGCAGCAGGCTCGCGACACGCACCGGCAGCTGCGCCGAGGTCTCGACCTTCTTGCCGTTCATGGCGAGGATGACATCGCCCGGCTTCACGCCGGCGGCCGCGGCGGCGCTGTTGGGCTGGACGTTGGCGACCAGGGCGCCCTCGGGCTCCGGAAGACCGAAGGAGTCGGCCAGTCCCTGATCCACCTCCTGGATGAAGATGCCGAGCTCGCCGCGGCGGACGTGCCCGGTGGCGATCAGCTGATCGGCCACGTGCATGGCCACATTGATCGGGATGGAGAACGACAGCCCCATGTAGCCGCCCGAGCGGCTGTAGATCTGGGAGTTGATGCCCACCACCTGGCCGGCCATGTTGAACAACGGCCCGCCGGAGTTGCCGGGATTGATGGGCACGTCGGTCTGGATGAAGGGCACGTAGCCGGAATCCTGCAGCGTGCGCCCCTTGGCGCTGACGATGCCCGCGGTCGCGCTGTTGTCAAACCCGAAGGGCGCGCCGATCGCGAGCACCCACTGGCCGACCTGCAGTGAGTTGGAGTCGCCGATGTGCACCGTGGGCAGGCCGCTGGCGGAGATCTTGACGACCGCCACGTCCGAGACCTTGTCGATGCCGATCACCTTGCCCGGGTATTCGCGGCGGTCGCGCAGCTGTACGGTCACCTTGCTGGCGCCTGCGACCACGTGGGCGTTGGTGAGAATGACCCCATCGGAGCGGATGATGAACCCGGAGCCCTCGCCCCGTACCGGCGCCTGCTGCGGCGCCTGGAAGGGGAAGTTGTGGAAGAACGGCGCGAACGGACTATCGGGGCCGAACGGACTCTGCTGGCCGGCGGAGCCGGAGGGCTTTTCGATCACGCTGATGCTCACCACCGCCGGCCCATACTGCTGGACCAGGGAGGTGAAATTCGGCAACTGCACCTGCGCGCCGCCCGCGGATGAGGCTGCCGAAGGAGTATTGGCGGCGTCGGCGGAGCGCAGGGTGTAGAGGGCGGTGAGGGGTGCGGCGACCAGCAGTGCGCCGAATGCCGCCGCGACCAGCGGGTTTCGAAGAGCGGTCCTAAGGGTCATGTCAGCCTCTGGTGATTCGAGTGTACGGATACCGGGATCGGGGTTCAGGATAGGGCATGTAGTATTAAGTGACGCTTAAATGGGCCCGGCGGTTCCGCGGCGCTCACTGAGCGCGCCGGTCGAGCCAGTGCGTGAGGCCCTGGGTATTGAGCTCGAGATCCCCCGCGAGGAGCTCCCGCAGCCGCTCATCGGATACCGGACAGCCTTGTCGGTGCGCCAGGTCGCGCCATAAGGCCCACATCGCCTCGCGGATCGCGGCATGCCGGTCCGGCGCCCCTGCGCTGTCGCGCGCGAGGCGGGTCAACTGCCGGACCTGAGCCTTCAGCGTTTCCGCCAGGCGCGCCACATCCGTCACGCGGCTGTAATGCATCAGATACACCGCCTTGGGCGTATACGAGAGCATTCGGTCGATGGAGGCGCACAGCTGATCCGGATCGAATTGTGTCGGCGTGGTGGTCGGGATGATGAAAGCGCCTGCGGGGCCATCGAGCTCACGGTAGGAGATGCCGAAGGTATCTCCGCTGAAAATATTGCCGTGGGCGATGTCGACGAAGACGTGATGGTGCAGCGCATGTCCCGGTGTGTGCAGGACCTCGAGATCCCGGCCCGCCAGACTCAGCCTTTCCCCATCCCGGGTCTCGCGCACGCGCCCGGCCGGGATGGGAACGATTTCCCCGTACAGCCGACGGAAGCGCTCCTCGCCGTACACCGCCTGGGATCCGGCGATCAGCCTGGCGGGGTCGATCATGTGCGGTGCGCCGCGCGGATGCAGCACCGCCACGGCGTTCGGCAAAGCCCTCATGAGCATGCCCGCGCCACCGGCGTGATCCAGATGGACGTGGGTGAGCAGCAGGTAATCGACCGCCTCGGGCAGGATCGCGAGCTCGCGCAGCGCCGAGAGCAGATACGGAACCGAGTCATTGGTGCCGACGTCGACCAAGGCGGCGCGGCCGGCGTGTCGAACGATGTGCGCGGCCGCATGTCCGGGATGCAGATACTCGGTGTCGACTGCGGTGATGCCGTCCGGATGATGCGTCAATCGCGCACCAGGCAGAGAAAAAAAAGAAGGCTCGGTTCGCATGTACAGATGGTAGCGGCTTGCGATAGTTTAAAGATATGACCTTGAAGAAGTTTCCCGGCCGGGCGTTCGCCGCCGCGGCGCCGGCGGCTATTGTCTTTGCCCTGGGCCTGCTCCCGTCGGCGCCGGCCCGGGCGGCGTCCTTCGACTATCGCGTGCAGGGGCCGCTCACCTTCAGCGGTATTCCCCCATTGAACCCCATGTTGGCGCAGCGTCTCGAGCGCTACGCACCTTGGCCGGGAACGCGGTTTCTCGAGTGGCTCCCCGAGGGAGGCATGCTGGTGGCGGAGCGCCTCGGGGAGCGGGTGCGGCTCGAGAGCCTGACCGCCGCGCTCGCCCCGCCTCGGACTCTGGCGTCGCCGAGTCTTCCGGTGCGCTGGGCGCGCTTCCGCGGCGGCTCACTCGCCTACGTGCGGCTGTCCGACGGGCATCCGCAGCTGTACGTGGAGGCCGGGAAGGGTCCGGCGCGCCAGGTGACCCAGGGCGATGAGCTGCGTGGCACCCCCCGCTGGTCCGCCGACGGGCGGAGCATCGCGTTCTACGGTGCCGGCCCCGGCGGCAGCCAGGGTGCGGTGTATGTGGAGAACATCGATCAGGGCGGTCTGCCGCGTCTGGTGGTCGGGGGCCTCAAGGGTAGCTGGCAGCTGCTCGACTGGTCGGTGGATGGCAAGAAGTTGCTGCTCGCCGATGTCACCCGGCCCGAACACAATCTTCTCTATGTGGCCAACGTGGGCGGCGGCGCGCCAGAGCGGTTGGGCGTTCCCGCTGCGCGCATCCCTTCAGCCCGTTTCGCCCCGCAGGGCTCGGCCATCTACCTGGTTTCGGACCAGGGCGGCGAGTTCGAGCGACTGTACCGGTTCGATCCGGGCACAAGGGCCCTGCAACGCGTATCCGCGGACGTTCCCTGGGGCGTCGAGCGATTCGCGGTCAGCGCCGACGGCCGCTATACCGCCTACACGGTGGACGATGACGGCCGCAGCGTTTTGACTGTCATCGACAATCGGCTCCAGCTTGCGATGCCGGTGCCATGGTTGCGCAATGGTGTCATCGGGGCCCTGGACTTCGGCCGCGGCCACCGGCTGGCGATCTCCTACCAGTCGGCGCGGCGTCCGCCCGGCGTGTATGTCTACGACGCCGACCACAGAGTGCTCGAGCGCTGGACCCGCCGGCCCGCGGCGCTCCTCGCCCGCCCGCCCGTGGCCGCGCGCCTGATCCACTACCCGACCTGGGACCGCGTGAACGGCAATTGGCGGATGATTTCCGCGTACGTGTATCTGCCGCCGGCACCGGCACCGGCACCGGTGCTGATCCTGCTGCACGCCGGGGTGGATTCGCAGTTCCGGCCGCGCTGGCGGCCGTTCATCCAGTTCGTCGTCAACGAGCTCGGCTTCGCGGTCATCGCTCCCAACGTGCGCGGCTCTTCGGGATACGGCAGAACCTTCCGCTCGCTGGCCGATGGCTGGCAGCGCGACGATGCGGTCCGGGACGTCGGCTCGCTGTTGGTCTGGATCGGCATGCAACCCGGGCTCGATGTTCACCGCACCGCGCTCATGGGGCGCGGATACGGCGGGTGGCTGGCGTTGAATTCGCTGGCGACCTTCGATGGGCACCTGCTCGGGGTCATCGACGTGGCCGGCATGGCCGATCTGACCGACTATGTGACGCACGCGCCCGCGGGACGCATCGAGGAGCGTATCGCGCAGTTCGGGAACGCCGAGGATCCATCGGTGGCGGATTTTCTCAGGCGTATTTCGCCGCTCGGCGAAGTGGCGCGCATCCGGCGGCCGATCCTCATCGTGCAGGGGCTGCAGGGGACCGGCACCCGGGCGAGGAACTCCCAACAGCTGGCCTACCTGTTGCGATATCACCGCGACGAGGTGTGGCTGCTGACCGCGAGCGACACGGGTAACGATTTCAGCGCCCCCGCCGACCGGCAGGCGCTCAGGATCACCGTCGCGCAGTTCCTCGAGAACCTCCTCAGTCGGCGGCCGGGAAGGTAACGCTGACGGAGAGGCCGGGCCCCGCGGGGTGGTCCGTGCCGCTGGCCGGCCCCGGTGGCAATGCACCATTTTCCAGTGCCGCCTCCGTCTTCGTGCATGCGGGTCTCAGAGACCCTCGCATCCCGCTCGGTCGCGCGCCGCTGTGCGATTCGCCCAACTCGATGCGCGCGCCATGCGCGTCGGCGATCGCCTTGACGATGGCGAGACCCAGGCCGCTCCCTGGCGCAACAGTACCGGGCCGCCGGTAGAAACGGTCGAACACACGCGTGCGTTCCGCAGGAGCGACGCCGGGACCGTTGTCGAGTACCACGAGGCGCACCTCGGCTGGAACCGACGAGGTGCGCGCCACCGAGACGTCTACCCGGCCGCCCGATGGTGTATAGCGCACCGCGTTGTCGACAAGGTTGCGGATCAGCGTCGCTATGGCCTCCCGGTCCCCGAGCACGAATGCCGGCAGCGCACCGGCAATGCCGAGGTCGATTCCTCGCGCATCCGCGAGCGGCACCAGTTCCGCGACCACCTCCCGAGCCAGATCATCGAGCGCGACGCGCATATGCTGCCGCTCGGCCCGCGGCTCCTGGCGGGCGAGCGAGAGCATCTGCTCCACGAGGCGGATGGATCGCTGCACGCCCTCGGAGAGTTTTCCCATGGCATCCGTGCGCTCTCCTTCGGTCGATGAGCGCTCCAGCGCATCCAGCTGCAGGTGCAAGGCGGTGAGCGGAGTGCGCAACTCGTGGGCCGCATCGGCCATGAATGCCCGCTCCCGGTCGAGCGCCACCGTCAGCCGCGCCAGCAGGTCATTCAGCGCGCTCACCAGCGGCTGCACTTCCTCGGGCAGCCGATCGCTCGAGAGCGGCTCCAGCGCGCCGACACGGCGCGCCTTGACCGAAGAGGCGAGCCGCTGCAGGGGTTGCAAGGCGTGACCCACGGCGAACCACACCATGAAACCCAACACCGGGACCGCCAGCGCGAACGGCAGGAGCGTGCGCATCGCGAGCTGTATCGCCCACTGGCGGCGTACGCTCATCAACTGCGCGACCTGAATCACCCGCGTCGGGGATTCCACCGCATAGGCCCGCCAGCGGCCCTCGCTGGTCGCGACCGTGGAAAAACCTATGGTGGTGAAGTTCGGCAGTACGGCGTGCGCAGGCGAGAGGTAGATTCGCTGGCCGTCGATCGTCCAGACCTGCACCACGAAGCCGTAGGCGGCCGCCCGCGAGGGGATCGACTGTGACCAGAGGTACTCGACCGGCTGGTCGCGCAGGATGAGCGCGGTCTGCTCCAGGTGATAGTCGAAGAACGCGTCGGCCTGGCGCAAGGTGTTGCGATACACCACCGTCCCGCCGATCAATCCCACGATCGCGATGCCGCCCAACAGCCAGGCGAGCAGCCGTGCCCTCAGCGAGGCGATCGTCATGCCGGCCGTACCCGGTAGCCGACGCCGCGCACGTTGAGAATGTACTCGGCGCCGAGCTTGCGGCGAAGGCCGTGGATGTGCACCTCGATCGCATTGCTCTCCACCTCCTGGCCCCAGCCGTAGAGGCGCTCCTCGATCCGAGCGCGCGAGAGGATGGTTCCGGGACGCTCCATGAGCAGCTGCAGCAGCGCGAACTCCTTGGGTGAGAGGGGGACAGCGTGCCCCTCGCGCCGCACAGTATGCGCGGCCGGATCGAGGATGACCCCCAGGTGCTCGATGGCGGGCGCGGTGCGGCCCGACTTGCGGCGCAGCAGGGCGCGGATGCGCGCGGCCAGCTCGTCCAGATCGAACGGCTTCACCAGGTAGTCGTCTGCGCCGGCATCGAGGCCCTGCACCCGGTCGGAGACGGCATCCCGGGCGGTGAGGATGATCACCGGAAGCGCATCCCCGCGCGCGCGCAGTCCCGTGAGAACGGCGAGCCCGGATTTGCGCGGCAGACCGAGATCGAGGAGCAGTACGTCGAAAGGCTCCGATCTGAGGGCCGTCTCGGCGGCCTCCCCGTCACGTACCCAGTCTACAGCGAAGCCTTCACGCTTGAGGCCCGTGCGGATGGCCTCCCCGATCATGGCGTCGTCTTCTACGAGAAGCAGCCTCATACGTGCGAAAATCCTGCCCCATGCAACCTGCGCCCAACATCGCCATCCTCATCCACGCCGCCGCCGCGCTGGGCGTGGCGCTCAGCGAGCATGATGCGCTGCGGCTGCTGCAACTGCTGGAGGAGCTGGCACGTTGGAACGGCCGCTTCAATCTGACGGCGATCAGGCACGGCCCCGAGATGGTAACGCATCACCTGCTCGACAGTCTGGCGGTGCACCGCCATCTGCATGGCGCCACGGTCGCCGACGTCGGCACCGGTGCGGGCTTTCCCGGACTGCCGCTCGCTCTCGTCAACCCCGAGCGCCGTTTCACCCTGATCGACTCCAACGGCAAGAAGATACGCTTCGTATCCCACGCGCTGCGCACCCTCGGGCTGGTCAATGTCGAGGCGCTGCAGGCCCGGGTCGAGTCGCTACGGCCGGAGCAACCGTTCGACACCGTCGTGGCCCGCGCGTTCGCCCCGTTGCCCGAGATGCTCGAGCGCATCGCACCGCTGTGCGGGCCGCAGACCCGGGTCCTTGCCATGAAGGGCAGGTGGCCGGCGGCGGAGATCGAGGGCCTGCCCGGCGGTTGGGGGATGGAATCCCACCCGCTCACCGTGCCGGGCCTGGACGAGGAGCGGTGCCTCATCATCCTGAGCCCGACCGCGCTCCAGGCTTAGCCGCGGCCGTCAACGGCAGTGCCGTGGTCTCCTTGATCACCGAGAGCGCGATGAAGGAGTGGACCGACTGGACGCCGGGAAAGCGTGACAGATGATCCAGGAAGAATGCCTCGTACGCCTTGATGTCGCGGCAGACGATGCGCAGCAGAAAGTCGGTCTCGCCCATGAGCGTGTAGCACTCCTGGATTTCGGGGTGCTCGCGCACCGCCTGCTCGAACCTCAGCAGCGCATCGCGCCCGTGGCCGCTCAGCTTCACCTGTGAGAACACGAGCACGTTGAGGCCCACCTTCTCCCGGTCGAGCACGGCGACCCGGTTGCGGATCACGCCCAGCTCGTTCAGGCGGCTCATGCGCCGCCAACAGGTGGAGGCGGTCATTCCC
>DAHVQK010000021.1 GCA_027317845.1 Gammaproteobacteria bacterium | reverse complement strand
GTCGATCCGCTCTCGGTGCTCGACATCCAGCGCATCATCCGCGAACTCACCGAGCGCGGCATCGGGGTGCTGATCACCGACCACAACGTGCGCGAAACGCTAGGGGTGTGCTCGCGCGCGTACATCGTCAATCAGGGAACTGTGATCGCTGCCGGAAACGCCGAAGAAATCCTTGCCAATCCCCAGGTTCGTGAGGTGTACTTGGGCGAGTCGTTTCGCTTGTGAGGTGCCTGCCGGCGCGCCGGCCACAGCCGCAAACCTCCGTCTTATCCGCAGCCCCAGGACAGCCGCGACCGCCCTCCATGCCGCCATGTTAAAACCCTCACTGCAGCTCAAGCTGGGTCAGCAACTGACCATGACCCCGCAGCTGCAGCAGGCAATCCGGCTTCTGCAGCTGCCGGCACTCGAGCTTCAAGCGCACATCCGCGAACTGCTCGAAACCAATGTCATGCTCGAGCCCGTGGATGAGGGCGAGGGCGAAGACGAGAGCGAGGGTGAGGGTGAGGGTGAGCACTCCGGTGCGGCCGAGGCGGGCGAAGCCGCCCCGCCCACCGAACCGGCCCGGGAGACCGAGGCCGCGTCGGACGGACGCGAGGAGACGGTCGAGGTCCTCGACGAGGACTGGGGCAGCCAGGGTGCGGGATCGGCAGAGTCCACCTGGAACGGCGAGGACGACGACCGCCAGCAGGACATTGCCGATGCGGCCGGCCAGTCGCTGCAGGAATACCTGCTCTGGCAGATCGAGCTGGCCCACCTCGCCCCGCGGGAACTTGCCATCGCGCGCGCCATCGTCGATGCGGTCAACGACGACGGCTACCTCATCGAACCGCTGCAGGACATCGCCGAGACACTCAAGCCCGACGTCCAGTGCACCGGCGAGGACGTCGAGGCGGTGCTCGCTCGGGTCCAGGCGCTCGATCCGGCCGGGGTGTGCGCCCGCAGCATCGGGGAGTGCATCGAGCTGCAGCTGCGCCAGCTCGATCAGTCCACCCCGGGGATGGCCACGGCCGTCGCGATTGCGCGGCATCATCTGGAACAGCTGGCCGGGCGCGACCTGGCGGCGCTGAAGCGCGAGCTGCACACCAGCGAGGAAGATCTCGCCGAAGCGCTCGCGCTGGTGCGCTCCTGCCATCCACGGCCGGGCGCGACGATCAGCACCAGTGCGCCGCAATACGTCGTCCCGGACGTATTCGTGCGTCGCGGCGATCGCGGCTGGATCGTCGAGATCAATGCCGCAACCCTGCCGCGGGTCCGCCTCAACCACGGCTATGCCAATCTGCTCGGCCGCAGCGCGAGCCATGCGAGCCTGCGCGCGCAGCTGCAGGAGGCCCGTTGGCTGCTGAAGAGCCTGGAGATCCGGCATGAGACGCTGATCAAGGTCGCCCGCTCCATCGTCGAGCGGCAGGTGGCCTTCCTCGAGCAGGGCGAGGAGCACATGCGCCCGATGATCCTCAAGGACATCGCCGAGGCGGTCGGGATGCACGAGTCAACGATCTCGCGCGTCACCTCCGGCAAGTACATGCACACCCCGCGCGGCGTTTTCGAACTTCGTTACTTCTTTTCCAGTCAGATAGAAGGTGCGGACGGCTCGGGGACCTCCTCGACTGCCATCCGCGCCAAGATCAGGAAGCTGGTCAAGGAAGAGGCACCGCTCGCACCGCTGAGCGACGGACGCATCGCCGAGCTGCTCTCCGCCGAGGGCATCCCGGTGGCACGGCGCACCGTGGCGAAGTACCGCGAAGCGTTGAACATCCCCTCTTCCGGCGAGCGCAAGCGCTCCGGATCAGCCCCGATCTGAACAACGGATGATTGTCATCGTGCACTTCACGCGATAGGAGATGACTATGCAGCTCACCGTCACCGGTCACCACATCGAGATCACCGCCGCCCTGCGTGGCTACGTGGAGAAGAAACTCGAGCGCATCGAACGACACTTTGAGCAAGTCATCGACGTGCATTGCGTACTTAGCGTGGAGAAGTTGCGCCAGAAGGCCGAGGCGACCCTGCACGTGAGCGGCAACTCCATCCATGCCGACTCCACCGAAGAGAACATGTACGCGGCGATCGATCTGCTGGCCGACAAGCTCGACCGGTGCGTCAAGAAGCACAAAGAGAAGCTCACCGATCACCACGCCATCGAGGG
>DAHVQK010000020.1 GCA_027317845.1 Gammaproteobacteria bacterium | reverse complement strand
CACCGAGTCGGTGGCAGTGGCCGCGGCGAAGGCGGCAATCAGCGTGGCCAGCGCGTACCGGATCGAGGGCGACCGGCGGCTGCCCTCCCAGAAGCAAGTCCCGAGAGGCCGGCGGCGGCCGGATCCGCTAGCCGAGGTCTTTGACGCCGAGGTCGTCCCGATGCTGCAGGCGGCCCCGCAGATCCGAGCCGTGGCGGTGTTCGAGGAGCTGCGCCGGCGTCATCCCGAACTGGCCTATGGCGTACGGCGCACCCTCGAACGGCGCATCCGCGCCTGGCGGGCGCAGCACGGCCCGCAACGGGAGGTCATCTTCCGCCAGGTGCACGAGCCGGGGCGGATGGGACTGTCGGACTTCACCGAGATGGGCGATCTGGGGGTCGAGGTGGCGGGCTGCCGGCTCGATCATCGGCTGTATCACTTTCGCCTCGCCTGCTCGGGCTTCGAGCACGCGCACGTGATCTTGGGCGGTGAGAGCTACGTGGCCCTCGCCGAGGGGCTGCAGAACGCGCTGTGGGCCCTCGGGGGTGCGCCGCGCGAGCACCGCAGCGACTCGCTCTCGGCAGCGTTCCGCAACCTGAGCCGCGATGCGCGGATCGATCTGACGGCCCGCTACGAGGCCCTGTGTACCCATTACGGGATGGAACCGACGCGCAACAACCGTGGCGAGGCGCACGAGAACGGCGCGATCGAGGGGCCGCACGGGCACCTCAAGAACGCCATCGAGGATGCGCTGCTGCTGCGCGGGACGCGCCAGTTCGACACGCTCGAGCAGTACCGCAGCTTCATCGCCGAGATCGTCAGCCGCAAGAACGCCCGTAACGCCAAGCGTATCGAGGCCGAGCGGGCACACCTGAGGCCTCTGCCGCCGACGCGCACGAGCGATTACGAGGACGTGCCGGTGTACGTGACCTCCTCGGGCGGGTTCACGCTGCGCAGAGTGTTCTACACGGTGCCCTCGCGCCTGATCGGCCATCGACTGCGGGTGCGTCTGTACGATGACCGGCTCGATCTGCTGATCGGCGGTACGCACCTGATGAGGCTGCAACGCGGACGGCCCGGTCCCGATGGCAAGCACGGTCACGTGGTCGATTACCGGCATGTGATCCACGCGCTGCGCAAAAAGCCGATGGCGCTGGCGAACCTCGTCTACCGCGAGCAGCTGTTCCCCCGCGAGGCCTATCGGCGCACGTTCCACTTCCTGCTCGAGCACCATGGCGAGCGGCTGGCCTGCAAGACGACCGTGGAGCTGCTGAGACTGGCGCACGAGCGAGGCTGCGAGGCCGAGCTCGCCGAGGCCCTCAGCGAGTCCCTCGAGGCCGGCGAAGTCCCTGATCTCAAGGCACTGGCGGAGCGCTTCGCCCCTGATCCGCAGCGTCTCCCGGAAGTGGTGGTGCGGCTCGCGCCGCTGTCGGACTACGAGGCGCTCATCGAGCCTGCGCAGGGAGAAGCGGCATGAGCGACACCATCGACATGACCCGACTGACACTGCTGCTCAACGAGCTGCGTCTGCCGGCGATCAAGCACGCCTGGGAAGCGATCGCCACGCGCTCGGACAAGGAGGGCTGGCCGGCCGCGCGGCTGATCGCGACGCTTGCCGAGCACGAGCTCGCCGAACGCGATCGGCGGCGCCTGGAACGCCATCTCGGCGAGGCGAAGCTGCTGCCCGGCAAGACCCTCGCCAGCTTCGACTTCCAAGCCGTCCCGATGATCTCCAGGGCCCAGGTGATGGCGCTGTGCGAGGGCGATGCCTGGCTCGAGCGCGGCGCCAACTTAATCCTGATAGGCCCGCCCGGCGGCGGCAAGTCGCATCTTGCCTCCGCCATGGGGCTGGCGTTGCTCGAGAAGGGCTGGCGGGTGCTGTTCATGCGCACCACCGACTTGGTGCAAAAGCTCCAGGTCGCACGCCGTGAGCTCGCTCTCGAGGCCGCCATCCATCGCCTCGAGCGCTTCGATCTGCTGATCCTCGATGACATCGCATACGTCACCAAGGATCAGGCCGAGACCTCGGTGCTGTTCGAGCTGATCAGCGCTCGCTACGAGCGCCGCTCTCTGCTCATCACTGCGAACCAGCCGTTCGGCGAATGGGGCAGGATCTTCCCCGATCCCGCCATGACGCTTGCCGCTGTCGACCGGCTCGTTCATCACGCGACGATCTTCGAGATGAACGTCGAGAGCTACCGCCGTCGCGCCGCACTCGAGCGCAAGCGTCAAGGACCGGGTCGACCCGCCAACTACGCCACGTCCAAGAACGTCGCGCCCGAGATCGCGCGCGACAATCAACCAGAGGGATAAGCCTTGCCAGCGTCAATCAACCGAGCCATCATCCGTTCGCCGCGACCACCGCCTATCAACTTGATTGTCGCGCGCTATCACCCTGATCGTCGCGCCACATTGATCTTTTGCATCGCAAGCCTTTCTTGGGCCACCGCATCGCTCCCGTTGCCAAAAGGGGCGAAGGGTGGCGGTGGATAAGGCTTGCGTCGAGTCGCCCCGGCCCGAGATCACCCGGGTTCCGGAAGCATGCCGGACAGCGTTCCGGCCATGGCGGACAGCAATCCGGCCGTCCGCCAAAAGTGTCCGGCATCAGCCCGGAACGGTGTCCGTCATGCCGCCGGAATGGTGTCCGCCATCACTCCGGAATCGCGTCCGTCATGGACCGGTGCGCGCA
>DAHVQK010000125.1 GCA_027317845.1 Gammaproteobacteria bacterium | reverse complement strand
CCCGGGGACCCCGGATCCGCCGCACTGAAAGGCACTACCATACCCGCCATGACACATCCTCGTTCCGAAGAGCTGTACGCGCGCGCCAGCCGCCTCATCCCCGGGGGCGTCAACTCACCCGTGAGAGCGTTTCGGGCGGTGGGGGGAGCGCCGCTGTTTTTCACTCGCGGCCAGGGCCAGCACCTCATCGACGCGGACGGCCGGCAGTACCTGGATTTCGTGGGTTCGTGGGGTCCCTTGATCCTGGGACATGCGCACCCGGAGGTCGTCGCTGCCATCGCGGAGAGCAGCCGTGCGGGTACGACGTTTGGCGCCTCCTGCCCCGGAGAGGTGGCACTGGCCGAGCGTGTCGTCGCATCCTATCCGGGCGTCGAGCAGGTCCGCTTCGTCTCCTCGGGCACCGAGGCGACGATGAGCGCCATTCGTCTCGCCCGGGCCTTCACTGGACGCGACCTCATCGTCAAATTCTCCGGCTGCTACCACGGCCATGCCGATCACCTGCTGGTGGCCGCCGGCTCGGGCCTGGCCACCTTTGGCCGTCCCTCCTCCGCGGGAGTACCGGCGCCCTTCACCGCCTGTACCCGCGTGCTGCCGCTCGATGACGAGAACACCCTCGAGGCGCTGTTGGCCCGCGAGGGAGAGCGGATCGCCGCGGTCATCATCGAGCCGGTGCCCGCCAATCACGGCCTGCTGCCCCAGCGGCACGAGTTCCTCGCCCGGCTGCGTGCGCTCACGCGCCAGCACGGTGTGCTGCTGATCTTCGACGAAGTGATCTCGGGGTTCCGGCTCGCCCGCGGGGGCGCGGCCGAGCGGCTCGGCCTCACACCGGATCTGGCGACCTTCGGCAAGGTGATCGGCGGCGGTCTGCCCGTGGGCGCGTTCGCAGGCCCGCGACACATCCTGTCGCGCCTGGCGCCCGACGGGGATACCTACCAGGCCGGCACGCTGTCGGGCAACCCCGTGGCCATGGCAAGCGGCATCGCCACCCTGGACGTGCTCATCCGGGAGGACGGCTGGCGGCGGCTCGAGGCACTCGGTGCACAGCTGGAAGCGGCCCTGAAACCGGTGTTGGCGCAGGCACCCTGTCCGGTTCACCTGGTGCGCGTGGGGTCGCTGTTCTGGCTCTCATTGCACGAGGCCGGCGCGCCGCGCACCGCCGAGGCCCTGCCCGAGGCCGCTGCGCAGCGCTTCGGCAGGGTGTTTCACTCGCTGCTCGAAGACGGCATCTACTTCCCGCCCTCGGCCTATGAGGCCTGCTTCCTGTCGCTCGCGCACACCGCGGCGGACTTCGAGCAGTTGGCTCGCGGACTGCGCCGGGCATTCGCCGCTCCATGACGCTCCATGCGACCAAGGGCCCGCGCATCCTGCAGCTCACCGTCATGGCGCTGGTGGCCATGTGCACCGTGCAGGTCGGCTGGTGGCTGTATGATCAGCACCGCTACGCCGTGGAGAAGGTCCGCGAGCTGCAGGCGCTGTATGCGCAGCAGGTCGCAGCGGCCGACGCGCTGCTGGCGGCCGGAACGCCGCCGGCGAAGGTGCGCGCGCTGCTTCCCCAGCTGGTCCTGAGCGAGGGGCGCGCGGAGGTGTCGCCGGCGATCGAACGCAGCGTGCTCGCGGAGGAACACCGCCGTACTCTGCAATACATGTGGGAAGGCTCTTTCTTTCTGCTCGCCCTCGGCGCGTGCATCGTGGTCATCGCCCGGGCGCTGCGCGCCGAGGCGCTGGTGATGCTGGAGCAGGACAACTTCCTGCAACTCGTCTCGCACCAGTTCAAGACGCCGCTCGCAAGCCTGCAGCTCTCGCTCGAGACCATGGCGTTGCGGCCGCTTTCGGCCGAGCAGTCGCGCGTGCTCACCGAGCGCATGCTGTCCGATCTGTCGCGCATGGAAGGCATGGTCACCCGGATCCTCGAGAGCGCGCGCATCGAGCGCGGCCGCATCGAA
>DAHVQK010000099.1 GCA_027317845.1 Gammaproteobacteria bacterium | reverse complement strand
CTTGTTCTCGAGGATGGTGAGCAGCGCCTCGATGGCATCGTCGATGTAGGTGAAGGAGCGCTTCTGCCGCCCGCCGTCGACCAGCTTGATCGGCCGCCGATAGAGCACGTTCGAGAGGAACTGCGTGAAGACGCGCGAGCTGCCTTCCTTGGGCTCCTCGATGTTGTCGAGGTTCGGGCCGATGAAGTTGAAGGGCCGGAACAGCGTGTAATCGAGGCTGTCGCGCACGCCGTAGGCGTAGATCACCCGGTCGAGCAACTGCTTGGAGGCGGCGTAGATCCAGCGCTGCTTGTTGATCGGGCCATAGACGAGCGCGCTCGACTCCTCATCGAGCACGGCATCGGGGGACATGCCGTAGACCTCGGAGGTCGAGGGGAAGATCAGGCGCTTGCCGTACTTGACGCAGTGGCGCACCACATCGACGTTGGCCTCGAAGTCGAGCTCGAACACCTTCAGCGGATGGGTCACGTATTGCGCGGGATTCGCGATGGCCACCAGCGGCATCACCACGTCGCACTTCTTGACGTGATACTCGACCCACTCCTTGTTGATCGTGATGTCGCCCTCGACGAAATGGAAGCGCTCGTTCCTGGGGAGCTCGCCCAACTTGTTGTCGGAGAGGTCGATGCCGTAGACCTCCCAGTCGCGCTCGCGCAGGATCGCGCCGGTGAGCGCGCTGCCGATGAAGCCGTTCGCCCCAAGAATCATGATCTTCAGTGCCATGGATGTCCTTCGTGCCCGATGCCGGTCGAGCGCGGCGTAAAAATGCGAATTTTAGCAGCTTCGTGCCGACCCGTGCTCGGGCCTTCGGCACTCGGCCTGCAGCCGTGAGCGCGGAAGGCACGTGGCGGCGCAGAAGCGCATTGCGCGCCTCCCACTGCCCTGCGGGCTCGAGCATCTCGCGCCAGGTGACCTCGCCCGCCACAATGGAGCACGCGGTGGCCGGCCACCGCGGCCCAGGGGTCAAGATGCCGATCGGCTCGAGCGCACCGGCCGCAGAGGACGAGGCGGCCTCCACGGATCTCCCCGCGCGTCTCGAGCCGCCGGGAGCAGCCGCGCAGGTCGCCCCACGGAGGCAGCCGCTGTGCCGCGCGTGCGAGCAGCCGGCATCGGCCGGTGCACCAGGGACCCGCGGCCTAGAATCTGACGCCCACCGTGATCGGCACGAACTCCGTGGGCTGGGCGGTCTCGAGGCGCATGTAGCGGGCTTCGATGAAGAAGCTCTGGCCGTCGCGCAACGCGAAGTCGAGACCCGCTCCCGCATTCCAGCTGAAACGCGTGGTGTCGGCGCTCGCCACCACCACATCCCCCGGCACCAGGCCATAGTCGCAGTACCCGAAATAGGGATCGCAGTAATATCCCCCGAAGGCGACGGTCTGGGTGAGCGCGATGCGCCGGTGATTCACCCCCACGCCGGCCAGGAAGAACGCGGTGGTCAAGGGGCTCAGCCGCAAGCGCAGCTCACCGTCGACGCTCAGACCGAAGACCTCTCCGTAGCCGTGATCGATCTCGATCTGATTCGCCTGCTCGTTGATCGCGATCAGATTGCGCGTCGCATCGAAATGGCTGTACTCGAGATCGGCCCGCAGGGCGAACGGGCCCGGGTGCGGTTGCCAGGTCAGCCCACCGCCGAGGGTGAAGCCGCCGTTGAAGTACTGCGAAGTCTGCCCCAGGGTGGGGCTGTAGCCAGCCGCGAGGTGCCAGTGGATGGGCTGCCAGGGCCGATAGACCTGCTCGTAATAAGTCTGCGCCGACGCCCGGGCGCTCACCCCCATCAACAGGAGCACCGCGAGGGCACCGAGGGGTCGCTTGAGGAGGCTGATCACGGGATAGGACTCCTTAACCGTATTCCAGGGCTTGACGTGCTGGCGGACGCTCCACCGGAACCGCGCTCCGCGCTTACCCGGGGTGCAGCTTACGCCTCACCGCCCGCAGGATCTCGCGCATCTCGTCGATGCCGAGGAGTGTCGCCAGTGCGAAGAACGTGCCAGCGCCCCCGGCGATGACCAGAACGAGCGCGGCGAGCTTCGGCCAGAACGGCTCGACCACCCACCCGGCAAGCAGCCAGTGCATGCCCGCCCAGCACACGAGGGCGAGCCCCGCGCACGCGAGGCTGAGCCGGCCCAGCATGGCGAGCATGGCGCGCGACTCGAGCCGCCCGAGGTGGTGGCGCATGATCGCGTAGAGGATGAGAAAATTCGCCGTGGCGACACACGCGGTGGACAATGCGAGGCCCGGTGGGCCCCACTCGAGACGCACCGTCAGCAGCCAGCTCAAGAGGAAATTGAGCCCCACGGCGCCCAGGCTCACCACCATCGGGGTCTTGCGGCGGTCGAGCGCGTAGAAGGCGTTGACGAGCACCTTCAGCGCCGCATACCCGCACAGGCCGAGAGCGTAGAGGCGCAGCGCCGCGGCCGTCTCGAGCGCCTGCGCGGCGTTGAACCGGCCGTGTTGGTAGAGCACCGATACGATGGGACCGGCGAGCAGGATGAGCCCGATGCTCGCCGGAACGGTCATGAGGAAGGCGAGGCGCATCCCGCGGGCGAGCTCGCTGCGCAGGCCGACCCAATTTCCGGCGGCGGCGAGCCGCGACAACATGGGCAGCGCCACCGTGCCGAGCGCCACGCCGAACATGCCCAGCGGAAACTGCATCAGGCGAAAGGCGGCCTGGAGCCAGAAGACCGGTCCGTTGCCGAGCCGGGAGGCGAACACCGAGTTGACCACCACGTTGACCTGGGTGGAGCTCGCGGCGATCACCGAGGGCACCATGAGGCGCAGCACCGCCTTCACCCCCGGGTCGCGCCAGTGAAAGTCCGGTCGGAACCGGTATCCGAGTCGCGCGAGCGAGGGCAGCTGCACGCCAAGCTGCAGCGCCCCGCCCACCAGCGTCCCGATCGCAAGCCCGAGCGCCGCCCGCGGACCGAAGTGCGGATCGAGCCACCAGCCGAGCCCGACCCCGGCGATGATGGTGCCGAGATTGAAGAAACTCGAGGCCATCGCCGGCACGCCGAAGACGTTGCGGGCATTGAGCATGCCCATCACCAGCGCCGCGAGGGACACGAGCAGGATGAACGGGTACATGATGCGCGTGAGCGTGACGGTGAGCGCCGCCTTGGCCGGATCGAAGCCCGGCGCGATCAGCGCAACGATCCAGGGGGCGAGCACGATCCCGAGAATGACGATCCCGCTCAGCACGATGGTTGCGAGCGTCGCGATCTTGTGTGCAAGGGCCCACGCGCGCGCATCGCCTTGCGTGGCGGCCGTTTTGCTGAAGGTGGTGACGAAAGCGACCGACAGCGCCCCCTCGCCCACCAGGTCACGCAGCAGGTTCGGGATCCTGAACGCCATGGTGAAGGCGTCATTGATCGCCGGTCCGAACAGAGCGGCGAACACCTGCAGGCGCACGAGACCGAGCACCCGGCTGCACAGCACCGCCAGCGAGACGACGCCGGCGGCGCGGGTGTTGAGTTTTTCGCCGCTCCGGGTCGCCGCGTCCGCCCGCTCGTGAGTCACTCTCGGCCTGTCCTGTTCAAAGACGCGGTGCCGCGCCCGAGGCAAGCATAGCCGCGGACCGTGCCGCGTGCGAGTCGTCGGGGCACGGGCCTCAGGGTTTTCGGCTCCCCACCTCGACCCAGATGCCCTGCTCGCAGCGCAGGCGGGTGCTGCCGCTCAGCACCTCGGCGCCATCCTCGTAGCGGACGTCGTTGAAGTAACAGCCCTCGGCCTCATCACCCACCTGCTCGCGCAGCAACTCGAAGTCCTCTTCGGGATCGCTCTCGAGCGGCGAGTTGCGTCGTTCCGGGTCGGCGGCGCCGACCTGCGGCGCCTCGTGGTGAACCGGTGTCAGAGTGTCTCGTGCCATGTGAGCTCTCCCCGGAATCATTCAGTCGGATTGCGCTTCGGTCGCATCGCCGGCGAGGCGTACCACGTAGCGTCCCCTCGCCCGTCCGGCGATCAATTCCTCGCATGCGAGCGGGACCTCCTCTAGATCGATGACCGCGCGCACGATGCGGCGCCGCAGCTCCGCCACATTCCATTCACCCGCGAGCTTCTCCCACAGCGCGAGCCGCCACTGCCGCGGCAGGTCCACCGAGTGGATGCCGAGCAGGCTCACTCCGCGCAGGATCAGCGGTATGACCGTGGTGTTGAGGGCTGCGGACTGCGCCAACCCGATGCAGGCGATGTTGCCCCAGGGCTTCACGGTGCGAGTGAGATACGTCAGCATCTCCCCGCCGAGGTTGTCCACCGCGCCGCCCCAGAGCGCCTTCTCGAGCGGCTTGCTGCCAAGATCGAGATGCGACCGCTCGATGACGCGCTCGGCACCGAGCTCGTGCAGATACCCTTCGGCTCCCCCTTTACCCGTGATTGCGACCGTCGTGAACCCCGCCTGCTTGAACAGCGCGAGGGCGAGTCCACCGACCCCGCCCGTGGCGCCCGTCACGGCGATCGGGCCGAGCTCCGGTGTCTGGTGATTCTCGAGCATCCGCCTCAAGGCGAGCGCGGCGGTAAATCCGGCCGTGCCGAGCGCCATGGCATCGAACAGGCTGAGCGGGGCCGGCAGCGGCACGAGCGCCTGTGCGGGAAGGCGCGCCTGCTCGGCGAGCCCGCCGTCGAGCCACTCACCGAGTCCGGAGCCGGTCGCGATCACCCGGTCGCCCGGCTTGAAGGCCGGCACTTCGCTGCGCTCGACGATCCCGGCGACGTCGATGCCTGCGGTGCGGGGGTAGGCGCGCATGATCGAGCCCTTGCCGGTGACCGCGAGCGCATCCTTGTAGTTGAGTCCGGAGTAGGCGACGCGCACGACCACCTCGCCCGGGGTGAGCTCATCGAGGGAGACCGAATCGAGCGCTGCGAAGCGGCCGGTGGGCCCCTGATGAACGCGGATGGCCTTGAAATGCGGCATGCGGGCCCCCGGGATGGTCATGAGCCGGTATTGTATCGGCCCGCAGGCGCGACGGACGATCGGGATAACCGCAATCGTGGTATGGATAGTGGCTTGCGCATCCATTATCGTGACGCGGTGAGACAAACGTCATTCGACAATAATTTTCAATAAGTTGGACGATTTTCATGACCCATGCGCTCATCTGCGATGCCCTCCGCACCCCCTTCGGCCGCTACGGCGGCGCGCTCGGCGCGGTGCGCGCCGACGACCTCGCGGCAATTCCGATTCGCGCACTGCTCGAACGGCATGCGGGCGTGGACTGGGCGAGCCTCGATGACGTCTATTTCGGCTGCGCCAACCAGGCTGGCGAGGACAACCGCAACGTCGCGCGCATGGCGGTCCTCTTGGCGGGACTGCCCGAGAGTGTGCCGGCGTCGACCATCAACCGGCTCTGCGGGTCGAGCCTGGACGCCGTGGCCGTCGCCGCACGCACCATCGTCGCTGGAGAAGCGGAACTGGTCATCGCCGGCGGCGTCGAGAGCATGACGCGGGCGCCGTTCGTGATGGGCAAGGCGAGCGGCGCGTTCGACCGCACTGCTCGCCTCGAGGACACCACCATCGGCTGGCGGTTCATCAATCCGATCATCCAGGCACGCTTCGGCATCGACTCCATGGCGCAGACGGCGGAGAACCTGGTGACCGAGCGCGCCATCTCGCGTGAGGATCAGGATGCGTTTGCGCTACGCAGTCAACAGCGCTACGCGCAGGCGCAGGCACGCGGCTTTTTTGCGCGTGAGATCGTACCGGTAACGATTGCGCGCCCGAAGCAGGACCCGCTGCGCATGGAGGCCGACGAGCACCCGCGGCCCGGCTCCTCGTTGGAATCCCTCGCGAAACTCAAGGGGGTCGTCCGTCCCGAGGGCTCGGTCACCGCGGGCAACGCCTCGGGCATCAACGATGGCGCGTCCGCCGTGCTGCTCGCAAGCGAAGCGGCAGCCCGACGATTCGGCCTCACGCCTCGTGCGCGCGTCATCGCGAGCGCCGTTGCCGGAGTGCCGCCGCGCATCATGGGTATCGGCCCGGCGCCGGCCACGCACAAGCTCCTCGAGCGCACCGGACTCTCACTCGCCGACTTCGATATCATCGAGCTCAACGAGGCCTTCGCGGCCCAGTCGCTCGCGGTCCTGCGCGAGCTGGGGGTCGCCGATGACGCCGAGCATGTCAACCCCAACGGGGGCGCCATTGCCATCGGCCATCCGCTCGGGGCGAGCGGCGCGCGGCTCATCGCCACGGCGGTGAGCCAGCTGGAGGCGACCGGCGCCCGGCGCGCGCTGTGCACCATGTGCATCGGCGTCGGCCAGGGAATCGCGTTGGCATTGGAGTGGGTGTAGAAAACCGCGCCGCCCTCACTTCGCGCAGCTTCAGCCGACACGCACCCGGAGTGTCTCGATCCCCGTAATCCTG
>DAHVQK010000077.1 GCA_027317845.1 Gammaproteobacteria bacterium | reverse complement strand
GTCGCACTCGGCGCCGTGGCCATGGGCTGGCTGGAGAGCTTATCGGTGCTGCAGCGCTACCACAAGGCATTCGAGATCGCCGGCGCCCTCACGTTGATCCTGGCCGGGCTTTACATGCTCAACGCCTATTTCTTCGTGATTCGAGCGTTGGCGATATAGTGCGGTGACAGACGGCCAAAGCGCCCGCGCTAAAGAGACGCCATCATGCCCGATGCCGTAGCCCACACACCGGACCCTCGCGACCGGGAGCGCTTGCTGCGGGCGCTCGCGGCGGCCACATTCATCATCTTCTTCCAGGCCTACATGGTCGCGCCGATCATCCCGGACTTGGCGAGCACCTTCGCAAGCTCCGTGCAGAGGGTCGGTCTCATCGTTCCGGCCTACCTGATTCCGTATGGGATCGCGACACTGTTTTACGGCATGCTGGCTGACCGGCTCGGTGTTCAGCGCGTCATGTTCGTATCCCTGATCGCGTTCGTGGCGCTCACGGCCTTGACGGCGACGGCGGCGTCCATCGGGCAGATCGCCCTGTGGCGTGTCTTGACCGGACTTGGCGCGAGCGGTGTGGTGCCGCTCGCCCTCGTGCTCGTCGGCCGGCTCTTCCCGTACGAGGAGCGTGGGCGGCCGCTCGGCTGGCTGTTTGGCGCCATGGCGGGCGGAATGGCCTTCGGCTCGCCGTTAGGGGCGATGGTCGTGCCTTTCATTGGCTGGCGTGGCCTTTTCCTCACCGCCGCGGCGGCGGGCGCAGCGGTCCTGTTCTTGATTCTGCCCCATCGCCGCCGGATCGCCGCCGCCATGCGGCCCGTGGGCGGCACGCTCGGCGATCTCCTGCGCGGCTACGCGAACCTGCTCGGCACCGCGCGGGGCCGGCGCACCTATGGCTACGTCTTCGTCAATTCGATGTTCCACTCCGGTGTGTTCACGTGGCTCGGCGTGTATCTCGAGCGGCGGTACCGCCTCGACTCGGTGGGCATCGGCCTCGCGTTGCTCGGCTACGGCGTTCCGGGCTTGCTCTTCGGACCGCTGATCGGGCGTGCGGCCGATCGTCTCGGCCGAGGCCGCCTGCTCCCGGTCGGGCTCGCTGTGAGCACATTCGCCGTGGCCGCTCTCCTGCTGCCGTTCCCGCTCTTCCTCGCTCCCGCGGTGGCGCTGGTGCTGTCCCTGGGCTACGACATGACTCAGCCTCTCTTGGCCGGAATCGTCACCGCCCTTGGCGGGCAGCGCCCCGGGCAGGCGATGGGATTGAACGTGTTCACGCTATTTGTGGGTTTTGGCCTGGGTAGCCTTGCGTTCGCAGCGCTGCTGCGCAGCGGCTTCGGGGTCGCGTTGGGCACGTTTGCCGCGGTCGAGCTGATCGCGATGCTCTATTCGGTCCGCGCGTTCCGCTCGGAGATCCCGAGCGGGTCTCGGGCTGTCCGAACGGCGCAAAGCGGTTTGAAATAAGGATGCGCGAATGCACCGAGTGATCGGCCGGCGTCTGAGTCTTTCGTCTGTCCCCCCCTGGAATGCCGCGCATCCGTACCCGTGAACCTTGCCACGCGAATGTGGATCAGCGCGAGTCGGCCGCTCCGGCAGAAGGCAGCTTCCTCGCGCGTGCACCGGGCACCGCGGCCGCACGCTCGTACCAGCCGCGCGAGGCATTGACGATGCGAACCACCGAAAGCATCACGGGTACCTCGATCAACACCCCGACTACAGTGGCGAGCGCCGCACCCGATTCGAAGCCGAACAGGCCGATCGCGACCGCCACGGCAAGCTCGAAGAAGTTGCTCGCCCCGATGAGCGCGGACGGTCCGGCGACGCAATGCGCCTCGCCGGCCCAGCGGTTGAGCAGGTAGGCGAGCGCCGAATTGAAGTACACCTGGATCAGAATGGGCACCGCGATGAGCGCGATGACGAGCGGCTGCGCCAGGATCTGCCCGCCCTGAAATCCAAACAGCAGCACGAGTGTCGCGAGCAGCGCTGCGAGGCTCGCTGGACCGATCCGGCGCACTGCGCGGCCGAGGCGTTCGGGACCGCCGAGCAGCAGCCGGTAGCGCAACCCCTGCGCGAGGATGACGGGCACCACCACGTAGAGTCCCACGGAGAGCAGCAGCGTGTCCCAAGGCACGGTGATCGCCGAGAGCCCGAGGAGCAGCGCCACGATCGGCGCGAAGGCGAACACCATGATCAGGTCGTTGAGGGCCACCTGGCTCAGCGTGAAGTGCGGCTCTCCATCCGTGAGGTTGCTCCAGACGAACACCATGGCCGTGCAGGGCGCCGCCGCCAGGAGGATCAACCCGGCGATGTAGCTGTCGATCTGTGCGGCCGGCAGGTAGCCGCGGAACAGGTGTCCCACGAACAGCCACGCGAGCGCCGCCATCGAGAAGGGCTTGACGGCCCAATTGACGAAGAGCGTGACCGCAATCCCGCGCCAGTGGCGGCTGACCTCCCCGAGTGCCCGGAAGTCGATCTTCATGAGCATCGGGATGATCATCAGCCAGATGAGCGCCGCCACCGGCAGATTGACCTGCGCGACCTGCATCGCGCCGATGTGCTGAAAGAGTCCCGGGAACAGCTGTCCGAGCACGACCCCGAGCACGATGCACGCGGCCACCCAGAGCGTCAGGTAACGTTCGAACGCCGACATGCTCAGCGCTTCCCGATCTCGCGGACCCGCTCGCGCAACGACAGGCGATCGAGGCTCGCGATCGGCAGGCTGATGAAGAGGCTGATGCGCCGCTCGAGCACCCGCAACGCCTCTTCGAAGGCCCGCCTCCGCTCGATCGGCGTGCCCTGCACCGCTGCCGGGTCCGGAATACCCCAATGCGCCGTCATCGGCTGACCGGGCCATACGGGACAGACTTCCCCCGCTGCGTTGTCGCAGACGGTGAATACGAAGTCGAGCTGCGGTGCGCCCGGCCGGGCGAACTCATCCCAGCTCTTGCTGCGGGCGCCTTCGGCGGGAATCCCGCATCGCTCGAGCAACTCGAGCGCGAGCGGATTGACCTGTCCGGTTGGGTGGCTACCGGCGCTGAAGGCTCGGAACTGACCGTGTCCGCGGAAGTTGAGGAAAGCCTCCGCCAGAATGCTGCGGGCGGAGTTGCCCGTGCAGAGGAACAGAACATTGTACGGCCGAGCCGTCATGGTGTCCCCATGCCACGCGATGTCGAGCAGGTCGGCCCGCAGCAGGCGGCACCCGCCCCCTGGCTCGCAGTCGCTTCGGCTGCGGTCGACTCGGCCCGGGCTCGTACCGGATCGTGACCATAGACCGGGCTCTCCCCCGTGGTCAGGAACGTCTCCCAGCGGACACCTTGCGGGTCCTCGATCCAGCTCTTTTCGCTCTGGGCGTAGCAGCACGTTGTCTTGCCTTCATCGAGCACGGGGCGCTGCGCCCGCGCGAGCCGGGCATAGACCTGCTCGAGATCCGCACTGGACTCGACCTGGATACCGAGGTGCTGAATACCAGGTCTCGCCCCTCGCTGGCTGATCGCGAAGTTCACCCGGGGGTCCTCCAGCATCCACTTGGCGTAATCGGACTTGAGCACCACCGGCTCCGCGGCGAAGAGCACGGAGTAGAAGCGGATGGATGTGTCGAGGTTCTCGACAGCGACATGGACATGCAAGCGTTTGCTCGGGTCCGTCCCTGTGCCTCGCCCTTCGGGCCGGCTTTCGCTGGCCAAAATCGCTCCAGATGATTCTGTCATGCGCGTTTCCTCTTTGAGGGCGCCGCCTGGAGCGGCTCGCAGTTGGCATCGCAGGCCTCATCCGCCAGGCTGCAACAGTTATCGGTGAGAAATCCGACGAGCGCCCTCATGCGCTCGAAATCGGGCCTGTAATAGAGGTTCCGGCTTTCGCGCCGGCTCACGACGAGCCCGGCATTGACGAGTGCCTTCAAGTGGAAAGAGAGCGTCGGCGCCGGCACGCCCAATCTCTCGACGAGCTCGGAGGGCGTGTAGCCGCTCGGGCCGCGCTTGACGAGCAGTCGGAACACCGCCAGGCGTGCCTCCGAGGCCAGCGCACCCAGGGAGTCGATGGCTTCATTCGATTTCATGATTCCAAGTATATCGAACAGTAAATAGAAAGCAACTACCACGTGCTTGAAGCAACTGTGCGGCGTACTCGCAGATGCTTCAGTCACCCGCACGGGGTCGTGGGGCCGGGCGCTCGGCTTGACACTATTACACGAAATGGTGTAATTAAGATGCATGGGGTGCGCCTCTGAAACCGTCAGCATCCCGGCGAGCGTAGGCAAGCCGGCGCCCCGTGATCGCCCGCTCATCGAGCCCAGGCGCGCGGTGGCGCTGAGCCGCCTGTTGAAGATCTTTGCGAATGACACCCGCCTGCGCCTCTTGCACGCCCTGGAGCGGGGTGGAGAGGTCTGTGTGACCGACCTTGCCGACGCGGTGAAGATGGCGCCGCAGGCCGTCTCGAACCAGCTGCAGCGTCTCGCCGACCGGGGCATCGTCTCGGCGCGACGGGATGGGACGCGACTCTACTACCGCATTGCCGACCCATGCGTCGCGGGCATTCTCGATCTCGGCTTCTGCCTGCTCGAAGAAGCGGGCGAGTCGCTGCGTCGCCGGCGAGCGTCCAACGCGGGCGGCAGGTGATGCGCTCCGCCGCAGTTTGTAACCGTGCCGCACTCCACAGCGCACAGCGCCTCGCGCAGATCGGCGATGTGCGCGTTGCCTACCACGACGAGGGCACCGGCCCTGCGGTGCTGCTTCTTCACGGCTGCCCCTTTGCCTCGTTTGTATGGCGACGATTGATCCCGCAGCTCGCGCCGACGCACCGCTGTATCGCCCCCGATCTCCTCGGCCTCGGCGACACCGAGACGCCTGCCGGGGCGGACTGGTCGCTTTCGGCTCAGGCCGATACGATGATCCAGCTCCTCGATTTCCTGGGAATCGAGCGTGCTCACTTGCTGGGACATGATCACGGGGGCGCCATCGCCCAGGTGCTCGCCGCGCGCCACCCGGCCCGCGTCGATCGACTCGTCCTCACTGATGCCGAGGCCTACGACAACTGGCCGTCGGCGGAGGAGCGGCCATTTGTGCGCATCACGCAGCTGCCACTCGTTGGCGATCTCGTGCTCTGGCTCTGGTCGCGGAGAGTCGTGCTGCGGGCCACCCTCGTGCGTGCCAAGGCCGTGCACGACGCCCGCGCGCTATCTCCTGAATTCATCGACTTGCTGGTTCGCGCGAACTTGAGCGATCGCCGCCGGAGGGCCAAGACGAAGCGCTTCCTTGCCGGGCAGTTCGAGCCGTGCAACAACCGCGTCACGCTGGACATCATTGATGGCCTGCGGCGCTTCGACCACCCGACGCTCCTCATCTGGGCGGAAAACGACGCGCATTTCGGACCCGAATGGGGCGAGCGGCTGCGGCGCGAGATCCCCGGAGCGCAACGGCTGGAGATCCTGCCTGCCACGGGGCACCTGCTCATGGAAGAGCGCCCCGAGAAGCTCGCGGCGCTGGTTCGAGATTTCCTCGCCTGAGGTCATTATGAGCGGGAAGACT
>DAHVQK010000068.1 GCA_027317845.1 Gammaproteobacteria bacterium | reverse complement strand
CCGATCTGCACCCAGTCGCGCCCGCGCTGGCGGGCATGGGTCTTCATGTTGGCCGGGTCCGAGCCGCCGTGCGGCTCGGTGAGGCCGAAGCAGCCGATGAGCTCGCCGCGCGCCATGGGCGGCAGGTATTTCTGCTTCTGCTCCTCGGACCCGTAGGCATGGATCGGATACATGCACAGCGAGGACTGCACGGACACGAAGCTGCGGATTCCGGAGTCACCGCGCTCGAGCTCCTGGCAGATGAGGCCGTAGCAGGTGGCGTTGAGGCCGGCGCAGCCATAGCCGGTCAAGGACGAGCCGAGGAGTCCGAGCCCGGCGAGCTCGGGTATGAGGTCGCGCGGAAAACGGTGCTCCTCGAAGCACTCGCGGATGATGGGCAGCACTCGCTCATCGACGAGGCGCTGGACGGAATCCTGCACCATGCGCTCCTCTTCCGTGAGCGTGCCGCGGATTCCGTACAGATCGAGCGGATCGAGGGTCGTGGTCGACAATGCCGTCAACTCCCAAATAGTGGTTCGCGGTCCGGGCCCTGGATCGGGACCACGGCGCCGTCGGAAAGGCCGCGATGATACTCCAGTCGATGGTTGGCGGCATTGCCTTTATGAATCAATCGGTTGCAGTGTTTTGAAGGTCGGCCGACGTCTGTCTCCAACCATCGATCCGAGCCCGGGCGGCTGGATGGGGTCTCAGTACCGGCGGGCGCCGCCGCCTGGGGAGTGTGGGAGCCCGGATTGCTCTATAGTGCGGGGACTTCGGCGCGCGCCAGTGAGCATCGAAGTGCCATCGCGCGGCTCATCAGAGATGGAGTACGGAATGTCGGATCCTGTGAAAGTCACTGCCGAGATCGAAAAGCCGATGGCGCAGCCCCTTTCGTGGAGTGCCGGGACGGCCAAGATCAGTGCGCGAAGACGTTGCCCTCGGCTTGCGGTCGCCCCCACGTTGCCGGGCCCGGGCGCTGCGCCAGCGATCGCCCTGATCGGGCGATTCGCCCACTGATCCCTCAAATGGCCGCTCCGGCCACTGGCGCGGCCGGGATTTCCGATGACTGCGAAGCAACCTCGGCACGAGACCTCCGTGGCGGCATTCGATGATCTCGCGCTCTCGGTGCGCGAGAGTCACTCTGGTCGGGAAGATCTGGCCGAGAGTTCGCGGACTCATGTTCGCTCTCGCCCCGGTATCGGCTTTGCCGGGCGCCATCACGGCGAGATCCTGCAGGGAGCGTGGCGGGCGCCCAGCGTCCACGGCCCGACCGAGCCCGTCCCGTGCCTGGTGACGATGCCGGTGCCCGAGCACGGCAGCCGGGTCCAATTCGTCCGCGGACCCGGAGCAGCTCTCGAGGTCGAGCCGCTCTGGAAGGTGAAGGCGGTGCGCGCAGCGCGACTGACGCTCGATTTCCTCGGCGAGCGGCGGTCGGGTGGCCGATTGACGGTGGACTGTCCCGTACCACCGGGCCTGGGGCTCGGGTCCTCGACCAGCGATGTGGTGGCCACGATCCGCGCCGTGTGCGATGCCCATGGGGCGCCCATCGAGCCGCGGCAGCTGGCGCGGCTCGCTGTCGAGACGGAGCGCGCCATAGACCCGATCATGTTCGACGAGGGGGTGCTGTTCGCTCCGCGTCAGGGACGGGTCCTCGAGCACTGGCAGGGCGCGCTTCCGGAGTTCTTCGTGGTGAGCGTCGACACCGATCCGCAACGGGGCGGCATCGATACATTGAGCTTGGCCGTTCCCCGGTACACCGCCGCCGAGTTGGCCGAATATGACGAGCTGATCTGCCGCGCGCGCCGCGCGTTTCGGGCCCGTGATGCGCAGGCCATGGCCGGGGTGGCGACCCGCAGCGCCGAGCTCAATCAGCGCTATCTGCCCATGCGGGGCTTCGCAGACCTGCTTGCGCTCGCGCATCACGCCGGCTGTCTCGGACTGCAGATTTCGCACTCGGGCACGGTGGCCGGGTTCCTGTTCGACTCCGCGGCGCGGGATGCGGTGCAAGATCGCCTGAGACCGGCCTTGCGAGCCCTCGGCATGCGCTGTCTAGGGGCTTTCAGAGCCGGGGTCGCCCATGCCGCGGGCGTCTGATCAAGATGGATCCTCCCGGGGCCGCGAGGCCCGGCCGCAGACGAGGCTGTGAAGCGGGCTCGGGAGAGGGCCTGATGTCGCTGGCGCCCAATTGTCCGTCGCTTCTGCTCAGCGCGCCTGAGGCGCACCGCGATTTACCGGTTGGATGGGCCGGCGCGCGCGAGCATATGGACATGAAAGGCCGCACCGCCTAGCATGCTACGGTTGGACGGTGATGGGAATTCGGTGCGATCCGCCCCCGGATCCACGCCGAAGCTGCCCCCGCAACTGTAGGCGGTAAGGCGGGCGCCATGAGCCACTGGGAAACCGGGAAGGCGGCGCTCGGCGTGAAACCGCGAGCCAGGAAACCAGCCGTCCACCAACGTCTCGCAGACACACTGGCCGGGGTGAGCTGGTGCGCAAAGCGTTTGCGCTGACGATTATTTTGCCCAGGGGCAACCGTGCAGAGCGCAGCGCCAACTCTCGAAACAACCTTCGCCGACGGTTCTCCCGCGATCGTCCTCTTGACCCACGCGGACAGCGACCTGGCAGCGCTCAGCCGAGCCCTTCCCGCCCTGCCCGCGGATTTCCCGGAGGTGCGCGGCTACAGCCTGCAGAGTCTCGGCGCCGAGGGGATGGGTGAGCTGCTGGCCGGGGCGCTTTCGATCGCACGCGTCATCGTCGTGCGCATTCTCGGCCGATTGAGCGCCGTACCCGGGTGGCAGGCCTTGCACAAGGCGGCGGCGGCCGGTGGGCAGGCGCTGCTGGTGGTGAGCGGAACGGGCGAACCGAATCCCGAGCTCGAGTGTCTCTCTACCGTCGCTCCGGACGTGTTGCACCAGACGCAACGGTTCCTCCAGGCCGGAGGCCCGGAGAATCTCGCCCAATGGCTGCGATTCCTGGCCGACCACCTGTTGTTGACCGGCTACGGTCACGAGCCACCGGCACCGCTGCCCGAGCACGGCATCTACTGGCGAGGGGCGGATCCCGCCCCCAATCTCAGCGCCTGGCTGGCGCGGCGAACCGGGACAGGCCTGCGAAACGCTGCCGCGCAGCGCCCCGTGGTCGGCATTTCCTTCTATCGCGCCCATCGCCTGAGCGGCAATCTGCGTTTCATCGATGCGCTCATCGAGGCGCTCGAACGGCGCGGCCTCGACGTGCTGCCCGTCTACACCGCTTCGCTCCGGGCGCTCGATGGCGCGGGCCGGCCGGCGGCGCTGTCGCTGTTCTTTCACGAGGGCAAGCCGTTCATCGATGCGCTGATCAATACCACCGCGTTCGCCACCGGCGAGGTGAGCGCCGAGGGTCCTGTCCTCGAGGGCGGCTCGGGAGCCTGGCTCGCACAACTCGATGTGCCGGTCTTCCAGGCCATCGTGAGTGGCATGGAGCGTACCTCCTGGGAGTCGGCCAGCCGGGGATTGGCCCCGCTCGATACGGCGATGAACGTCGTGCTGCCGGAGTTCGATGGCAGGATTCTCACTGTGCCGCTGTCGTTCAAGGAGAAGCGCCGCGAGCGCGGGGTAGAGGTCATCGAGTACGCGCCGGTTCCCGATCGCGTGGAACGGATTGCCGGTCTCGTGGCCGCGCAGGTGCGGTTGCGCCGTCTGCCCCGTGAGGCGCGCCGTATCGCCTTCGTGCTGACCAACTCCAACGCCAAGGCCGCCCAGATCGGCAATGCCGTGGGGCTGGACGCGCCCGCATCGCTCCTCGAGCTGCTGCGCGTCATGCGCGAGGCCGGCTACCGGATTGAGGACCTGCCGGAGAGCTCCGATGAGCTGATGCACGCCCTGATCGACCGCGGCTGCTACGACCTGGATCACCTGACGGCTGAGCAGTGCCGCCTCGCGGCCGGACGTGTCGAGGCGAAGCGCTACCAGGGATGGTTCGAGCAGCTTCCGGGGGCGTTGCGCGAGCGGATGTGCGTGCAATGGGGCACTCCACCCGGCGAGGCGTACGCGGTGGACGGACATCTCATCCTGAGCGGATTGGAGTTGGGCAACGCGCTCATCGCGATCCAGCCGCCGCGCGGCTTCGGGCTGGATCCCGAGGCCATCTATCACCAGCCCGATCTGCCTCCGACCCATCACTACCACGCGTTCTACCGATGGCTGCGCGAGGACTGGGGGGCTCACGCCATCGTGCACGTAGGCAAGCACGGCACGCTCGAATGGCTCCCCGGAAAAGGGGTCGGGCTCTCCGAGCGGTGCTTTCCCGACGCTCTGCTGGGTGATCTGCCGCTGCTCTATCCGTTCATCATCAACGATCCCGGGGAGGGGGCGCAGGCCAAACGCCGGGGGCACGCCACGATCGTCGATCACCTCACCCCTCCCATGACGACCGCGGAAACCTACGGCGCCCTGGCGCAGCTGGCACAGCTCGTCGACGAGTACTACCAGCTCGAGATGCTCGACCCGTCGAAACTGCCGCTGTTGCAGTCACAGATCTGGGCGCTCGTGAAGGAGTCCCGTCTCGACCGGGACCTCAACGTCATCCGCGCGGATGACAATGAGGTGTGGGATGAGGGCTTCAACGAGCACGGCGTGCCGCTCAGCCTCGCCCGCATGGAAGGCGCGGATTTTGCCCACCTCATCGAAGACATCGACGGCTATCTGTGCGAGATCGGCGCGGCGCAGATCCGCGACGGCCTGCATGTCCTCGGCCAGGCGCCCGAGGGGGGCCAGCTCATCGACATGCTCTGCTCGCTCACCCGGTTGCCCAACCAGGGCGTGCCCAGCCTGCCGGAGGCGCTCTCTCGCCGCCTGGGTCTCGATTGGCCGGCGCTGTTGAGTGAGCGCGGCCGGCGGCTGCCAGCCGCACCCGTCGCACTCGAACGGTGTGTGGGCCGGACATTGAGTACGCGGGCCGACGCCGTCGAGGCCATCGAACAGCTGTGCCGCAAGGTGGTCGGGGAATTGCAGGCGCGTGAGTTCGCTTGCGAGGCAGTGCAGGAGGTCGTGGGCGGCTGCCTGGGGGATGGGCTCGTGGGGGGAGAGTCGCCGAACCTCGAGGACGCGCTGCGGTTCATCTGCCGCGATCTCGTGCCGAGACTGCGCCACACCCGCGACGAGATCGACAATCTCCTGCGTGCGCTGGATGGCCGGTACATTCCCGCAGGCCCGAGCGGCGCTCCGACCCGCGGCATGGCGCATATACTGCCGACCGGGCGGAACTTCTACTCCGTCGACCCGCGAAGCCTCCCGTCAAACGTGGCCTGGCACGTCGGGCAACAGTTGGCGGAGGAGGTGCTGCGCCGGCACCTCAGGGAAACCGGGCGCTATCCCGAGAGCGTGAGCATCAGCATCTGGGGCACCAGCGCCATGCGCACGCATGGCGATGACGTGGCGGAGATCCTCGCGCTGCTCGGAGTACGCCCGGTCTGGCTTGCCGAGAATCGCCGCCTGACCGGTGTCGAGGTCATTCCGCTCGAGACTCTGGGGCGCCCCCGCATCGATGTCACCACGCGCATCAGCGGCTTCTTTCGTGACGCCTTCCCACAGCTGATCGAGCTGATCGATCGGGCCGTCGCCACCGTGATCGCGCTCGAGGAGCCGCCGGAGAGCAACTTCGTGCGCAAGCACTTCCTGGCCGAGTGCGCCGCGAGAACCGCCGCCGGCGAGAGCCGGATCGAAGCCGAACGGCTCGCCCGCTACCGGATCTTCGGCTCCAAGCCCGGCAGCTACGGCGCGGGCATCCTGCCGCTCATCCAGGAGGGCAACTGGAGCGGGCCCGAGGACTTCGCCGAGGCCTATGTGAACTGGGGGGGGTATGCCTACACGACCTCCGAAGCCGGTGTGGAGGCGCGTGAGCCGCTCGAGAGCCGCCTCGCCTCGGTCGAGGTGGTGCTGCACAACCAGGACAACCGCGAGCACGACATTTTCGACAGCGACGATTACCTGCAATTCCAGGGTGGACTCATCGCCACGATCCGCCATCTCTCGGGCCGCAAGCCCCGGCACTACTTCGGGGACACCCAGAATCCCGAGCGCGCGGTGGTGCGCGACCTCAAGGAGGAGGCGTTGCGCGTGTTCCGCTCGCGCGTCGTCAATCCGAAGTGGCTCGAGAGCATCCGTCGGCACGGCTACAAGGGCGCGCTCGAGTGCGCCGCCACGGTCGATTACCTGTTCGGCTTCGATGCGACCGCCGGGGTGATGGAGGACTGGATGTACGAGCAGACGGCGCAGAGTTACGCGCTCGATGAGCGCATGAGGGCGTTTCTCGAAGAGAGCAATCCCTGGGCGCTGGGGGCGATCGCGGGGCGGCTGCTCGAGGCGGCGAGGCGCGAGATGTGGGCCGCGCCCGAGCCGCGCACGCTCGAGGCCCTGCGCGAGGCGTATCTTCGCAGCGAGACGGTGCTGGAGGCGCGTGGGGAACGCGCCGACGGGGGAGGCAAGTCGTGAGTGATCATCCTCATCCGTTTCCCTTCGCGGCCATCGTGGGGCAGGAAACGCTGACGAGCGCACTGCTGCTTTGCGCGGTGAATCCCGGCGTCGGCGGTGTTCTCATCCGCGGCGACAAGGGCAGCGCCAAGAGCACCGCGGCGCGCGCGCTGACCGGCGTCCTCCCGCCCATCGAGCGCATCGCCGGCTGCGCCTACAACTGCGAACCGGGCAACCCGGCGGAGCCATGCGAGACCTGCCGCTCGGGTGAGCCGCGCGCGCATCTTGCGCCGGTGCCGTTCGTGAACCTGCCGCTCGGGGCCACCGAGGACCGGGTGCTCGGAAGCCTCGACTTCGAGCGGGCGCTGAAAGAGGGACGCAAGGCGTTTCAGCCGGGGCTGCTGGCGGCGGCCCATCGGGGCATTCTCTACATCGACGAAGTGAATCTCCTGCCCGATCACCTGGTGGATGTGTTGCTCGATGCCGCCGCCATGGGTGTGAACCGGGTGCAGCGCGAAGGGCTCTCCGTGCAACACCCGACCCACATCGCCCTCATCGGCACCATGAACCCGGAAGAGGGCGAGATCCGCCCGCAGCTCCTCGATCGCTTCGGGATGATGGTGGAGGTGAGCGCCCCGGAGGATGCGCGCGAGCGGACCGAGATCGTGCGACGGCGGCTCGCCTGGGAGCGCGATCCGCAGTCTTTCAACCGGCAGTGGGAGCCGCGGCAGCAGGCGTTGCGCGAGCGCGTGAGGCGGGCCCGGGAGTTGTTGGCCGAGGTGCGCATGGCCGACGGCCTGCAGCTGCTCGCCAGCGAGTTGTGCTGCGCCCAGGGCGTCAAGAGTCTGCGCGCGGACCTCGTCATGGCCAAGGCGGCCTGCGGTCTGGCCGCCCTCGACGCGCGCACCGACGTGCAGCCTCAGGATCTCGAGCAGGCGGCCCGTCTGGTTTTACCCCACCGCCGCCGCCGCAAGCCCTTCGAAGCACCGGGGCTCGATGAGGAGCAACTGCAGAGGACGCTGCGCCGGCCGCCGCCCCAGGCTCCCGGTCCCACCGAGGGCGATCCGCGGGCGGAGTCGGGGCAACCTGAGACGCCACAACTACGCGATGCCGACGCTCCGGAGCAGTTGTTCTCTCCCACCCGGGCGGTCACGCCGCGCATCGCCATCAAGGATGCCCCGGCACGAGGGTCCGTCGGCCGCCGCAGCCAGTCGCGTGACTCGAGCCGGGGGCGCGAAGTCAGGGCGGTACCCGATGAGCGTCCGACCGACCTGGCGCTCACCGCGACGCTGAGTCACGCGGCGCTGCGCAGCGGTGGCATGGTGGAGGCGGGCGGGCTGCTCGAAGTGGAGCGCGCCGATCTTCATCAGAGGGTCCGATCAGGCCGCCAGGGCAGCCTCATTCTCTTCGTGGTGGATGCCTCGGGCTCGATGGCGGGCCTGCGTCGCATGGAGATGGTCAAGGGAGCGGTCATCGCGCTCCTCTCGGATGCGTACCAACAGCGTGACGAGGTAGGTGTCATCGCATTCAGGGGCGCGACGGCCGAAGTGCTGCTCGCTCCGACGCGCAGCGTCGAGATCGCGGAGCGGGAGCTTCGTGAGCTGCCCACCGGCGGCCGCACGCCGCTCGCGCATGCCCTCAAGGCTGCGCACGAGGTGCTCGCTCGCGCCGCGCACTCGGGCCCGGAGCCGCTGATGATCGTGCTGAGTGACGGTCGGGCCAATGTGGCGCTCGAGCCCGGAGCCGACCCATGGCGGGAGTCGCTCGAGTGGGCCCATGGGCTCGGCCGAAGCGGTGTGACGGCGCTGGTGTTGGATACCGAGGCCGGTCAGGTCCGCCTCGGGCGGGCCGGGGAACTCGCGCGGGCGCTCGGGGCCCAATGCCTGGCCCTCGATGGTTTCGATTCGCAGTCGCTCTCGGTCACCATCCGAGCCCGGATGGGAAGCGGCAAGAGGTGGTTGTCATGATGATTTGTGTCGGCGCCGGTCCCGGCGATCTCGGGCTTCTGACGCAGCGCGGCGCCGAGCTGGTGCGCACGGCGGATGTGGTGGCGGGGTTCGATGCGGTGGTGGACCTCGTGCGGCC
Organism: Gammaproteobacteria bacterium; assembly: GCA_027317845.1. Lineage (GTDB taxonomy): Bacteria > Pseudomonadota > Gammaproteobacteria > Steroidobacterales > Steroidobacteraceae > 13-2-20CM-66-19. The sequence goes on along the minus strand of DAHVQK010000068.1, from coordinate 3,692 downwards.
GCTCATCAGAGCCGATGCGCGCATCCTCACCATGGGATACCGCGATCAGGTGCAAAAACTCGATGAAGTGGCCGACGCCCATCGGGCGGGCGCACGCTGCGTGGTGGTGTTCATGGGCGATATCCACTTCAGCGGCTTTCAGTTCCTCGAGCGGGTCGAGCGTGCCTGCGGCGAGCGCATCGAGACCGTGCCCGGCATATCCTCCGCCCAAGTGCTCGCCTCGCGCGGCCGGGTGTGTTTCGATGAGACCACTTTCGTCACCTTTCACCGGCGCGGCGACATAGAGCCCTTCAAGCGTCACCTGGTGCGGGCGCTGGAGGATGACCGCAATGCCATCATCATCCCGCGCCCCTGGGATTTCATGCCGAAGGACATTGCCGCATATCTGCTTGCGCGCGGCGTGCGCGGTGATCATCCCGTGGAAGTGTGGGAGAACCTGACCAGCCGCGAGGCGCAATGGGCCGGATCGCTCGCCGGCTGCACGCGCGAATTCAGCGACATGAGCATCATGCTCATCCGCACGCTGCGCCCGATGCCGAGTCAGATCGAGCCGGAGCCGATCGCGTAACATGAGCGCACAGGACTACGGCATCGTCGTCGCCGCCCATGGCAGCCGCGATCCGGCCGCCATCGAGGAGGTGGAGGCGCTGGTGGCGCTCATGAGGGCGCGCTCACCGCGGCGCACCATTACCCACGGCTACCTGGAATTCGCGCGCCCGACGATTGACGAGGGCGTGCGCTCGGCGCTGCAGCTGGGGGCGGCTCCGATCGTGATGCTGCCGGCGCTGCTGTTCGCCGCCACACACGCCAAGAACGACATGCCCGGCGAGCTGGTGATGCTGAAGCAGCAATTCCCATCGGTGGATTTCCACTTCGGTGCGCCGGCGAATCTGCATCCCGCGTTCCTCAGGCTCGCGCAGCAACGCATCACCGAGGCAGAGGCGCGATCGAGCCGGGTGATCAGGCGCGCCGAGACCTGTCTCGTGGTCGTCGGCCGCGGCACATCGGATCCGGATGCCAACTCGGAAGTTTCCAAGCTCGCGCGCATGCTGCATGAGGGGTTGGGCTTCGGCCACTCCTACGTGTGCTACGCGGGCACAGCGGAGCCGGGGATCGGGCAGGGATTGCGCAGCGCCGTCCGGTTCGGCTGCGAGCGCATCGTGGTGTTCCCCTACTTCCTGTTCGACGGCCGGCTCGTCAAACGCATTTATTCGGCCGCCGACGAACTGGCCGCGCGCCATCCCGACATCGAGGTGCTCAAGGCGGCCTACCTCGGGCCGCACGACGATGTCGCCGAAGTCTTTCTCGAGCGTGCCCGCGAGGGACTGGAAGGGCGGGCGGCGATGAACTGCTCGCTGTGCAAATATCGCGTGCAGATCGTCGGTTTCGAGGAGCAGGTGGGGCAGGCGCAGCGCGCGCACCATCTCGCCGCGCGCGCCCGATCGACAGGCTTGCCCGCACCGCCGCCGACGCCGGACGCACCGAAGCCCTACGAGCCTCATCCCATCGAGGCCGAAAGCTTCAGGATCATCGAAGCAGGCCGTGACTGGTCCTCGTGGCGAAGCGCGGAGCGGAGGGTGGCGCAGCGTCTCGTGCACACCAGCGGTGATTTCGACATTGTCGATGATCTGTACTTCTCGCACGGGGCGGCCGATGCGGGAGTGCGTGCGCTGCTGCGCTGCCGGCGGGTGGTTGCGGATGTCACCATGGTCTCGAGCGGCCTCAAGCGCAGCCTTCTCGATCAGTTGGGCATGGAGGTCTGGTGCGGCGTGCACGATCGGGAGACCCGGGTGATGGCGGAGAACACCGGGCTCACGCGCTCGGCCGCCGGCATCCGCCGCGCGTGGGAGCGCTGGGGGAACGAGGCGGTGGTCGCCATCGGCGATGCCCCCACCGCGGTGATGGAGGCGGTGCGCCTGGTACGGGAGCAGGGCTGGCGGCCGCAGTTGATCGTCGGACTCCCGGTGGGTTTCGTCGGTACCCGCGAGTGCAAGGAGGCCTTGCGCAAGTGCCTGCAAGTCCCGCGGATCACCAACCGGGGTACGCGCGGCGGCTCGCCCTGGGCGGCGAGTGTCATCAACGCCTTGCTCATCGCGGCGGTGGATCACCTCGCGGGAGCCTCGCCGTCATGAGCGACACGGCCGAGCGCATTCCCTTCGACCTCGGCGTGCGCGCCGAGAATGGCATGCGCCGGGGTCGCACGACGGGCGCCTGCGCGACGGCGGCCGTGAAGGCGGCGCTGCTGCTGCTGATTCACGGGGAGACCGTCGATCAGGTCGAGATCGGGCTGCCGGACCCGCGCTACAGCCTGAAAGTGCCGATCCACTCCGTACGCAGGCTCGCAGACGGCGCAGTGCGCGCCGAGGTCATCAAGGAGGCGGGTGATGACCCGGATTGCACCGATGGCGCCACGATCTTCGTCTCGGTCCGTCCCAATGGTCGCGGGGAGGTTTGTTTTCTCGCCGGCCCCGGCGTGGGCACCATCACCCAGCCTGGCATCCGCATCCCGGTCGGCGAGCCAGCCATCAACCCGGTGCCGAGGCAGATGATGCGCGCGACCGTGGAGGAGGTATCGGAAGGCGCTGGAGGGGGATTCGATCTGACCATCGGTTGCGAGAACGGCGAGGCTCTGGCGCGCAAGACCTTCAATCCCCGGTTGGGCATCCTCGGCGGCATCTCCATCCTCGGAACGAGCGGACTGGTCGAGCCGATGTCGCTCTCGGCCTACAGGGCCTCCATCGAGGTCTATATCCGCGTTGCGCTCGCCGAGGGGGAGGAGGTCGCCTACGCGCCCGGTAAGATCGGCACGGCGTTCGCGCGCTCGGCCCTGCGGCTGCCCCCGAAGCGCATCGTGTCCATCTCGAACTTCATTGGTTTCGCGCTCGAGTGCACCGAGCGCGAGCTTGCCGAGCGGAACCTGACGCTGCCGGCGCTCTGGCTCGTCGGCCACCCGGGCAAGCTCGCCAAGCCGCTCGCGGGCGACTGGGACACGCACTCGAACAAGAGCGCCATGGCCATGCGGGCCGTCGCTCAGGTTGCCGCCGAATGCGGCTTTACGCCCGCGGAGATCGCGGCCATGGAGGGCTCCAACACCGTCGAGGCGGTACTGGATTCGCTGCGGGATCACCCGCGCGCGCGCTCTCTCTGGTGCGAAGTGGAGCGGCGCATCGCGGCGCTGATGCGCCAGCGGCTCGGCCGGGTGGAGCGGCTCGAGGTGCGTCTGTTTGGCTTGCATGGAACCGCACTGGGGCAGGCGGCGTGAACAACCCGCCAAGAGTGAATTCCAACGCGGCGAAGCCGCGGTTGCCCACGGGCGAGACTCGGCATGAGCCGGGTGAGATGGGGGCGTTCTTCGGCGTTGGCGTCGGCCCCGGGCCCGCGGGCTTCCTGCCGGTGGCGGCGCTCGAGGCGCTGCGCCGGGCGCGGGTGATCTTTCTCCCGCGCGCGCGCTCGGCGGAGCAGTCGGTGGCGAGACAGTGCCTCGCCGGACTGGATATCCCGGCCTCGAAGCTGCGCGAGATCGAGTTCGAGATGGATCCCGATCGCACCGTTCTGCGGGAGCATTACGGCGCATTGGCACGGGACATCGCAGCGGAGCTCCTCGCCGGGCATGACGTCGCATACCTCACCATCGGCGATCCGATGACCTTCTCCACGTATGGCTATACGCTCGCGGCGCTGCGCGAGCGCCT
>DAHVQK010000093.1 GCA_027317845.1 Gammaproteobacteria bacterium | reverse complement strand
TTTATGCGGCGGGATCATCGCTGAAGAGGGCCAAAAGCGCGGATTCTCAGGGATGAGAGTCCGCGTTACGATATTCGCCGCATTAAATTTATAACGCAGTGCACTGCGTTATAAATTTGTGCTGATGAGGGTCGGCTTGCGGCGATGCCGCTCCTCCATGAGCTTGAAGAAGATGTTGGTCTGCTCTGTCTTGACGTTCAAGTATCCAAGCTCATCGATCGCGAGGAGGTCGACGCGGGCGAGTGTGCGCAGGAGCCGCCGGGTCGAGCGATCGGCCAGCGAGGCGTACATCTCATCGAACAGGTCCTGCGCCTTGATGAACAGCGCCCGGTAGCCGTTCTGCACGGCCTTACGCGCCAGCCCTATCATCAGTCCTGTCTTGCCGACGCCGGTTTCGCCGATAAATACGATGTTCTCGGCCTTGGGGATGAAGGCGAGCTCGGCGAAGGTGCGGATCTGACGCTCCTTGACACCCTTTTGTAGCTTGAACGGGAAGGACTCCAGCGTCCACTCCTCCGGGAAGCGGGCTCGGCGGATGCGCCGGCGCAGGGTCTCCTCTTGGCGCGCCGCCCACTCGGCGCGCAACAGCTGCGTGAGGAAGGTTTCGGTCGGTGTGCCGGCGGCCTCCGCGGCGGCGAGCATCTCATCGAAGCGAGCGGCGATTGCACGGAGCTTCAAGTTCTCCAGCAGCTGCTCGAGCTCTTCAGTCATCACCGTCCTCCGGATCGATGGCAAGGACGAAGAAGTCGTGTGCGATCTGGCGCAACACCATCTTCTCGAGCCGCTCGAGATCGAAGAGGCGATACTGCTCAGCGAGTGCCACGGCGGCGAGGAAGGCTTCCCGCGGATACTCCTGCAGCATCGCGAGCAGCCGACGGAGCGGTGCGCGCCGATCGCCGATCTGGCTCTTCAGCCCCGCCAGGTAGTTCGCCATGCGCGGCTCGAGCTGCAGCATCTCGAGTGCCTCGGGTGCCGGCTGTGCTCGTTCCCGCTTGTGCTCCCCGCGCGGCGGACGGTGCGCGGGGTCGGTGACGCGCGTATCGAGCGGGCTCCACACCCGCTCATGGCCGGCTACCCGGCGCGGGCCGTCGTAGAGCTCGATCCGCTCGAGTGTCTCGCGCACCTCGAGCGTGCGGCCGATGAGCCGCCAGGGAACTGAGTAACGGATGCGGTTGAGATTGACGTAGCCTTCGGCATCGACGATGCGGCTGTGCAGCTGATAGACCTCCGGCACGTGTAGCGGCAGCGGCTTCAGGTGCCCCCGCTCGGCGGCGAAGAGCTCGCGGCGGCTGGCGTGCAATTTGTCGGAGAACGCCGCGTTCCACTTCACGCACGTCTCGCGGGCCCGAGCGTTGAGGTCGCGCCAGTCGCAGAACTGCGAGCCTGCGAGGAAGGCACTCTGGATGCGATGGAACGGCGCTTCCACGCGCGCCGAGCGGTTCGCGTGGCCCACCTTATGGGCCTTGAAGACAAAGCCGTACCGCTCGGCGAAGGCCGCCATCTCAGGGGCGGGGATCATGGTCTCCCCGGTGCCGGAGGCGACGATGACATGAGTGTTGTCGATGACGCAGCGGCCGGCGGCGCCGCCGAAGTAGCACAGCGCTTCGGTCAGGAACGCCTTGCACTCAAAGCGCGTGAAGCGCGGATAGACCTGGAAGAAGATCATCCGCGAGTAACAGAGTACGAGGGAGGCGATCTGCACCCGCACGCGCTCACCGCCGAGGGTGGCCCAGTGCGGGCTGGTGTCGTGCTGCATCTCCTGGCCGGCAGAGAACTCGTAATGCCCGGCCGGCGGCGGCGGGGGCGCGCCGATCCCGTGCTTGCGACAGAAGGCGGTCAGCGTCGGGTAGGAGAGCGCGGCGCCACGGGCGAGCAGATCCTCGTACACCCGCCCGAGATGGCCCTCGTAGCGCGCGTACAGCTCCAGGATCGCCTCGCGCCAGGGTTCCGCGAGCTCGACGCGCAGGATCGGCGGCGGGACGGCCGCGCCGCTGGCGATCACGCGACGCACCGAGACGCGCGCCAGCGCGAGCGCCTTGGCGATGGCGCGCGTGCCGTGGCCGGCCGCCTTCAACTTCAAGATCGCAGTGCGGGTCGCTTCATCGAGCATGGCCGTACTCCAGATCGATGCGCTGGAAGACCCGCTCAAGATCCGATTTCGCGCGCGCGAACGCCTGGTAGACTTCGATCTGCTCGCTCTCAAGGAGCTG